>CAMJMQ010000008.1 GCA_946407065.1 uncultured Clostridia bacterium
CAATTAAAACCCGAAATCCATTTTGCCTGAATTTCGGGTTTTTCTACAGTCTGAACGGACGGGATGACCCGTCCGTTTGCTGTTATTGTATCATTTTTAAGATTTCTTCATTGATATCCGAGGTGGAGATATCCGATTTTCTTTTTGCGGTGGTAAAGTCGGTACCGTTGATCTTATCGTAGCTCTCTGCGTCTACGATGATCAAAGCGGATCTCGGCGGAACCAGCATATCCTGTTCAAAGCGATACAACGCCTGATCGGAGGTTTCGTTATCGTTAGCGATGACATACCAGTTCTGCGGCAGCTCATATTGCGACTTGATCTGCGGTACACAGGGCTTGTCGGAATTGTTGATGATCACGCTGAGCATGCGCCATTCATTTTCGGCGTCATTCTTCAACGTCAGAGAAAGGCTCTGACCGTTATAGACGATGTAACCGTCGTTGACCGCCTTGGTGGTGCAGTCGCGCAGGGGGGAGAACGCCTTGCGGATCTTGATCAGTCCACGGTAATAATCGACCAGCTCACTGTAGCGCAGTGTGCGCGTCCAGTTGATGGAGTTGATCGCGTCGGGGGATTTGTAGGAGTTATGATCGCCCTTCTTCGTTCTTGCGAATTCCTCACCCGCCATCCAGAAGGGGATACCCAGAGAGGATAGGATCAAGGTTGCGGCAAGCTTATTCTGACTGATATATAAGCTGTCGGTGGTATCAAAATCATCACACCAGTTGGACTTGAGAATCTTATCCCACAGAGAAAGGTTATCATGCGCGGATGCGTAGGTGATACACTGTGAAGGCTCGTTTGCCCAGTTGCCGAAGGTCACGGAGGAAGCGCCCATCATACCGGCGATGACATTATAAGCGCTGTGGGTGGAGCCTTGGATAAAGCCCTTGCTGTCATCATCGGAGCCGCCCTTGATACCGTGGCGCATATCGTCATTGAACATGCCGATGCGGGTCGAGAGCTTCTTGGCGTTCGCCTTGTTGGAGCAATCCTCTCCCGAGATACCGTTCTCACCGTCGTTGGCGGTCCACGGCTCACCGTACATGAGGATGCGCTTATCGATCTGATCGAGCGCCTCACGGATCAGGTTCATGGTTTCAATATCGTGACACGCCATGAGGTCGAAACGGAAGCCGTCGATGTGATATTCATTTGCCCAGTAGCACAGGGAGTCGATCATGAACTTGCGGAACATGGTCTTGTCGCTGGCGGTGACGTTACCGCAGCCGGAGGAGTTGAGGAACTTGCCGTCCTGCATACGGAAGTAATAACCGGGCACGGTCCGTTCAAAGGGAGAGTGCGCGGTCGAGTAAACATGGTTATAGACAACATCCATGATCACTCCGATGCCTTCGTCATGCAGCGCCTTGACCATTTCCTTGAATTCTCTGATACGCACCTCACCGTGATACGGATCGGTGGAGTAAGAGCCCTCGGGGACATTGTAGTTCACGGGATCATAACCCCAGTTGTATTCAACGCCTGTCATCTCGTTGACGGAACCGAAGTCGAATACGGGGTTGAGCTGAACATGTGTGATGCCCAGCTGTTTTAAATAATTCACGCATGTCGGATAGGAGGTAAAGGGAATATAGGTGCCCTTTTCCGTGAACGCGAGGAATTTTCCGCGATGCGCTTTGTTGACGCCGGAGGTGTCGGAGGATGAGAAGTCTCGTACGTGAACCTCCCATATGATCGCGTCATTCGGCTTTTCGGGCAGAACATGATGATCGTTCTCCCAACCCCAGGGATTGGTTTCCAAAAGATTCACGACCTCGGAGCGCTGAGAGTTCACGCCCACCGCCTTGGCGTAGACGTCCTGTGTCTCATGCGTGCCGGATTCGGTTTTGATAACATAGGTATAGTAAATGTGATTCAGATCGCCGTCGATCGTCGCCGACCATACGCCGGTCACCGCGTCATACAGCATCTGTTTGATGCTCAGCACCTGAGCACCGTCCTCATAAAAAGAACCGGTGGAGTAGAGCTTTAATAATACCTGCTCCGCCGAAGGAGCCCATACCTTAAAGGTCGTGCCCTCGGGCGAATAAGTATAGCCTAAATCGTTGCCGTCGTAAGTATTGTAGATTTCAGATTTGTTGGAATAAAATGCGGTAGTACCCACTACAAAAACCTCACTTTATAACTTTTTTCATCATTCATATACAGGGATACGTACTTTATCATTTTAACATCATCAGCGTTCATTTTCAACCAAAAGTTAAGACTTAACCTCATATCCCATTATTTTTGTTCTATTCAATAAAAATCTTGTCGATAAATTGTTGAATCTGTCAAAATTGAAATGGAAGATATTTATCCTCTTTCCCATATTTTATGATTGCAGAATCCTGACGTTCCGATATTTACAAAGATGGATGATTATGTTATAATCAATCTGTATGAAGTAAAGCCGAAACGAGGGGTTTTTATGTGTGAAGAAAACAACGCTATGAATCAAGAGCGCAACAGGATTTCTCGCTATAAAATGCGGGAACAGGCGTTTATTCTGTGCTTTGAATCGCTTTTCTCCGACGCGGATATCGACGAGCTTGCCGATAACGCCGGTGACGCGCGCGATGAATTCTTGAGTGACTATGCGATCGACTGTGTCAAAGGCATTAAAGAGCATCAGGATCAGATCGATGAAAAGATCGCCTCCAATCTGAAATCCGGTTGGAAGATCAACCGCATCTCCAAGGTCTCTCTCGCTATCATGCGCGTCGCAATCTATGAGATGCTGTATCTGGATGATATCCCCGTTTCCGTATCGATCAACGAGGCGGTAGAGCTCTCCAAAAAATATACCGTAGAGGATGATACCGCGTTCATCAACGGCGTACTCGGCGCTGTGGCAAAATCACTATGAGTAAGTACCTCGGTATCGACACCAGTAATTACACCACTTCGGTGTGCCTGTATGACAGCGGCAACGGTAAGGTGATCTCCAAAAGGAAGCTGCTGCCTGTCAAAAACGGTGAACTCGGACTCAGGCAGAGTGACGCGGTGTTCCATCATGTACAGCAATTACCGGCACTCTTTGAGGAAACTTTTGGAGATTTCTCCGATCAGATCAAGGCGATCGGCGTTTCCTACGCGCCGCGTACCGAAGAAGGCTCCTATATGCCGTGCTTTACCGTCGGTTTGACGGCAGCGAGTATCCTGTCATCTGTTTTAAAAGTACCCGTATATCACTTTTCGCACCAACAGGGGCATATCGCGGCGGCGCTGTACAGTGTAGATCGTTTAGATCTTCTGCACCAAAAGCATATCGCGTTCCATGTCAGCGGCGGCACGACAGAGGCGCTGTTAGTCAATGGATCGAATGGCTTTGTCACCACAGAGATCGTCGCCAAAACACTCGATCTGAACGCAGGTCAGCTGATCGACCGTGTCGGCGTGATGCTGGGACTCTCATTTCCGTGCGGCAAAGAGCTCGAAAAGCTCGCCTTGCAATGTGATGAAACCATCAAAGTTCGACCGACGCTCAAAGGATTGGATTGTTGCCTGAGCGGTGGTCAGAATATCGCTGAAAAGTATCTTAACGAGGGAAAATCCCCGGCGTATATCGCGCGTTTTACTATGAAATTTATTTCCTCGGCAATTGCAGAAATGAGTAAAAGGATCCATGAGAAATACGGCGATTTGGAATTTGTCTACGCCGGCGGCGTGATGTCGGATTCCATCATTCGCGATGATTTGATCGCGTTGCATGATTGCGTGTTTGCTCTGCCTGAATTCTCAAGCGATAATGCCGCGGGTACGGCGGCACTCGCTTCTGTAAAGGATCGATTATGATAACACCTACACCAAAAGTTTTTTCCGTTTCACAGCTTAACGCGCGTATCGCCAATTTGATCGCGTCCGATGAGGAACTGCAAATGATCTTCATCGAAGGAGAGCTGTCGAACGTCAATGTCAATTCAAAAAGCGGTCATATGTACTTTTCGCTCAAGGATAAAACCAGTGTGATCCGTGCCGTTATGTTCTCTTGGGCAGTGCGTAATCTGCGATTCCGTCCCGAGGACGGGATGAAAGTCATCATGCGGGCGCAGGTCACCGTCTATGAACCGAGCGGTCAGTATCAGCTGCGTGTCGAGGATATGCAGCCCGACGGCGTCGGCGTACTGGCGATGCAGTTTGAACAGTTAAAAATGAAGCTCGGCGCAGAGGGCCTTTTTGCCGAAGAACATAAAAAGCCGATTCCCTCGATGCCGAAAACCGTCGGCATCATCACTTCACCCACCGGTGCGGCGATCCGTGACATCATGGACATCATCGGACGGCGATTTCCGTGTGTCGATCTGGTATTAGCGCCTGTATTGGTACAGGGTGAAGGCGCTCCTGCTCAGCTGATACACGCGATCAATCTGTTCTCACAGAGTAAAGCAGCTGACGTCGTGATCATCGGCAGAGGCGGCGGTTCCATGGAGGATCTGTGGGCGTTCAACGATGAGGGGCTTGCCAGAGCGATCTACGCCTGTCAAGTGCCTGTGATCTCTGCTGTCGGACATGAGACCGATACAACGCTCTGTGATTTTGTCAGCGATCTGAGAGCGCCGACACCCTCTGCCGCGGCGGAGCTTGCCGTGCCGAATCGATATGATCTTCTGGAAAATGTGCAAAATCTGTTCCGACAGGGGATCGCCGCGGTAAATACACAGCTTGAATTAAAGCAGAATGAGATCGAAAAGCTCTCTCAGATCACGGCGGCTCATTCTCCGCTCGGCGAAGTAGAAAAAGATCTGGAACTGGTCAATTCTTTCGCGGTTCGTGCCGAGAATGCCGCTTCACACTCCATGGATTCCGCGCAAGCTAAGGCTACGGAGCTGTTCACTAAAGTGGAGGCGCTCAATCCCGTGGCGGTATTGAATCGCGGATTCTCGTACATCACACATGACGGAAACAATGTCAGCTCCGTTTCGGATGTCAAAAGCGGAGATCTGCTCGATATCACAGTAAAAGACGGCAATATCACCGCCGAAGTCAGATAGAGGAAATTATGTCATTTACACACCTGCATGTACACACCGAATACAGTTTATTGGATGGCGCCTGTCGGATCTCCCGCCTGGTAGAACGGGCAAAGGAGCTCGGACAGGAAGCCCTTGCCATCACTGATCACGGCGTCATGTATGGTGTGATTGATTTTTACAGAGAATGTAAGAAGCAGGGGATACGCCCGATCATCGGCTGTGAGGTCTATGTCGCGCCGCGTTCCCGATTTGATAAGACCTTTGAACTGGACAGGGAGTATTATCATCTGATCCTGCTGTGTGAGAATCAGACAGGCTATCAAAATTTGATGAAGCTGGTGTCTCTTGCGTTCACCGACGGCTTCTATAATAAACCCCGTGTGGATCATGAACTGCTCGAAAAGTATCACGAGGGCTTGATCTGTCTGTCCGCCTGTATGTCAGGAGAGGTGCCCAAGCGTATCCTTGCCGATGATGATAACGGCGCTTTGGAAAAGGCGCGGTATTATCAACGCGTGTTCGGTAAGGAGAATTACTTTATCGAATTGCAGAACCACGGGATCAAAGAGCAGGAAAGGCTGAATCTTAAGCTGATCCAAATTGCCCGTACCATCGGCGCGGGTCTGGTCGTCACCAATGACTGCCACTATATCCGCAAGGAAGACAGCAACCTGCACGATATCCTCCTGTGTATCCAGACCAACAGCACCGTTCAAAACAAAAAGATGGGCTTCGAAACCGAGGAATTTTACCTTAAAAGTGAGGAAGAAATGCGCGCCGTATTCGGCGATCTGGACGAAGCCTTTGAGAATACGGTCAAGATCGCTGAACGCTGTCATGTGGAATTTGAGTTCGGCAAACGTAAGCTGCCCGACTTCAAGACGCCTAACAACGAAGATCATTATGACTATTTTCGCCGCCTGTGCTATGACGGCTTATATCGTCATTACGGACAAGATCCTGATCAAAGCCTGATCCGACGGCTCGATTATGAGCTGTCCGTGATCCGCAAGATGGGCTTTGTCGATTACTTTTTGATCGTCAACGATTTTGTACAGTACGCCAAAAGTAAGGATATCCCCGTAGGCCCCGGCAGAGGTTCGGGCGCGGGATCCTTGTGCGCCTATTGTATCGGCATCACAGGCATCGATCCGATCAAATATGATCTGCTGTTTGAGCGATTCCTCAATCCCGAACGCGTCAGTATGCCCGATTTTGATATCGATTTTTGCAAGGACAGACGATCGGAAGTTATCGATTACGTCATCCGCAAATACGGAGAGGATCATGTGGCACAGATTATCGCCTTCGGTACGATGCAGGCACGCGGCGCTGTACGCGACGTCGGCAGGGTGTTGGATCTCCCGTACGCCACTGTCGACAAGATCGCCAAGATGATCCCGTTCAGCATCGATATGACGCTGGATAAGGCGTTGTCAACGTCCTCTGAACTGCGCCAAAGCTATCATCAGGACGCGACCGTCAAGCAGATCATCGATATTGCGCGTGCGCTCGAAGGTATGCCGCGCCACATCACCATGCACGCGGCAGGCGTCGTCATCACCGATCAGCCTGTCAGCAACTATGTACCGCTCGCAAAATCCGATGAAGCTGTCATCACACAGTTTACGATGACCACGCTTGAGGAACTCGGTCTGCTCAAAATGGACTTTCTCGGTCTGCGCAATCTTACCGTTATTCATGACGCCGAGACCATGATCCGCCGCAGTGTACCGCAGTTCAGCATTAACGAGATCGATTACAGCGATAAAGCGGTCTATGATATGATCTCTACCGGCAATACAGACGGTGTGTTCCAGTTTGAGAGCGGCGGAATGAAGAATGTGCTCGCTCAGCTCAAACCCGAACGATTCGAGGACTTGATCGCCGTTATTTCGTTGTACCGACCCGGTCCGATGGATTCCATCCCGACCTATATCCGCAACCGCCATCATCCCAAGCAGATCACCTATAAGCATCCGCTTCTTGAACCAATCCTGAACGTCACCAACGGCTGTATCGTTTATCAGGAGCAGGTCATGCAGATCTTCCGCTCACTGGCGGGATATTCCCTCGGTCGTGCGGATATCGTGCGCCGTGCCATGAGCAAGAAGAAGCATGACGTTATGGAGCGTGAAAAGCAGATCTTTATCCACGGGCTGGTGGATGATAACGGCAATGTCGAGGTGGAAGGCTGCCTCAGACGCGGGATCGATGAACAAACCGCGCTGTCGATCTTCTCTGAGATGGAGAGCTTTGCATCCTACGCGTTCAACAAAAGTCATGCTGCCGCCTATGCCGCTCTGTCCTATCAGACGGCGTATCTCAAATGTCATTATCCGCGCGAGTACATGGCGGCGCTCTTGTCATCTGTCATTGAAAGTCAGAATAAAACTGCCGTTTATATCGGCGAATGTCATAGATTGGGCATCTCTGTTCTGCCGCCGAGCGTCAATGAGAGCGACAGTAAATATACCGTTTCCGCGGGTCACATCCGATTCGGCTTATCCGCAGTCAAGAATCTCGGATTGGCGTTTATCAACGCGATCATCTCTGAACGCAGGGTCAGACCGTATCAATCCTATTATGATTTTTGCAGACGGCTCAACGGAAAGGGGCTGAACGCCCGATCTCTCGAAAGCCTCATCAAATGCGGCGCGCTCGATCATCTTGACTGCAACCGTCGCCAGATGCTCTCGGTATCCAAAACCATCCTCGATGATCTTGAGTATGAACGCCGTCGGGGCGGGGGAGCGGGGCAGATCTCACTCTTCGACATGGGTGAACAAAGCGGTCAGAATGAGATCGCGATCCCCGCGTTAGAGGAGTTCCCGCTGATCGAACTGCTGAATATGGAAAAGGACATGGCGGGCATGTACCTCAGCGGGCATCCGATCGACGCATACGCGCCCTTTGCGAAATCCGTGAACGCCGATAAGATCAGCGATATCATGAATACCGAAGAGGGCAGATATCGTGACCGCTCTAAGGTCAGATTGATCGTGACCGTCAATAAGAATAAAACCCAGCTCACCAAGAGCAATAAGATGATGGCGTTCGCTGACGTTGAAGATCGATACGGTACCTGTGAGATCATCATCTTCCCGAATGTGCTGGAGGCATCCCGCGACGCGCTCTATGCCGGTGCTGTGATCGATGTCGAGGGCACATTGAGCATGAAGGAAGAGGAGGAGCCGAGGGTCATAGCGGACAAGATCACGCTGTTACCCCCTGCCGATGAGCTCTCGGTGACATCTTCCTCACCGAAAAAGGCTCCTTCGAATGTAGTCGATCCGAATCGACCGCAGACCCTATATCTGAGGATCCCTTCTTTGGATAGTCGGGAATACCGCAAAGCAAAGAATATATTAGAGATCTTCGGCGGTAATACCCGCGTTGTATTTTATCTCAGTGAAACAAAGAAACAGCTTTTGGCGCCGCAAAGCCTTTGGACGACGCCGAACCCCACAATGCTGAATGAGCTGGGATTCCAACTCGGTGAAGAAAACGTCATATTGAAATAGGATATCGGGAACGATGGATAGATTTATCACATTGTTCCCGATTTTTTTTATAGAAATACTTGATTCCGAGTGGTTATTTGTATTATAATATAGTGTGTATTTAATTCTTTTTCTACAGAGGAGGAACTATTATGGCTAAATCATTAGCAGTTTTAACAAGCGGCGGCGACGCGCCGGGCATGAATGCGGCAGTCAGAGCGGTAGTCAGAGCCGGTATCTATAACGGCTTTAAGGTATATGGCGTTTATAAGGGCTATAACGGCTTGTTGAATCATGATATCGAAGAGATGAATCTTCGTTCTGTATCCGATATCCTCAGTCGAGGCGGTACAATCCTGTATACGGCTCGCAGTAAGAAATTTATGCAGCTCGAGTATCAGCAGCAGGCGGCGGATTATTGCCGTTCTCTCGATATCGAGGGCTTGGTCGTCATCGGCGGTGACGGTTCCTTCAAGGGTGCCAGAGCGCTTTCCAACGCGGGCATTCCCTGCGTTGCGCTCCCGGGTACCATCGACAATGATATCGCCTGCACCGATTACACCATCGGCTTTGATACGGCGATGAACACTGCTGTCGAGATGATCGATAAGATCCGCGATACCGCCCAGAGCCATGATCGCTGCTCCGTTGTTGAGGTTATGGGTCGCCACTGCGGTGATATCGCGCTGGAGACCGGTATCGCGGTCGGCGCTACCGCGATTATTGTTCCCGAGATCGAATATGATCTGGAGCGCGATGTGATCTCCCGTATCTATGAGCAGAAGGATACCGGCAAAAAGCACTTTATCGTTATCGTTGCAGAAGGCGTCGGCGGCTCTCAGGAAATCTCGCATTATATCCAGCACCGTACCGGTATCGAGACCCGTGCCACCATCCTCGGTCACGTACAGCGCGGCGGTTCTCCGTCATTGCGTGACAGAGTCATGGCGACCAAGATGGGTGTTGCGGCGGTCGAACTGCTCGCTAAAGGCATCGGTAACCGCGTGATCGCCTCTCATGAAGGCAAGATCGTAGACTATGATATCACCGAGGCGCTTGACATGCCGCGTAAGTTCAACAACGATCTGTATGAGGTCGCGATGAAGGTTTCCATCTGATCTCATCAGAGGGTAACGGATAAACTATGGGTATTCAGTATTTTTATAACTTTTGTCTTGCTCAGGTCGACGATACCGATCTGAACAGTGACATCCTCTCTGCCGTCAGGAAGAGCTATTTTTCCGATTTTGAGAGGATCCGCGACAAGATCACCTATGACAGCGAGGGCGTCTCTCTGCTGTATGATTATTGTATCGAACGCGGCAAGCCCCTGCAATGGACTGTCAAACGTCCCGACGGCACCGTGGTGCAGGAGGTGCTTCCTTCGGATAACGGCAAATATTTTCTTTGCTGTTATCAGGAAGATAAACTCTTTAAGCGCTTGCTGTTCAGTAAATTCCATACCTTATTGAAGGCGGAATATATGGATGAGAACGGCGCTGTCTGCCGTTCTGTCGAGCCGCGAAAGATCCAGGGTGGATTATGCCTGCTGTATAAGGATAACGCATTGTCGGAACCGGTGGCGTTGTTTGCCGCTCCCGAAGTTTTGGAGAAGCCGGTACGTGAGGAATTGACCGCGTCGTTTACCGATTATACTGCGATCGCCTCGACCGATGATGGCGTTGTATGGTTCCTGTCCGATGCGCAGCTATCCCGGTATCGTCAGCTTGCCGATACGCTCAGGACAGGCATCGCTCGCTCGATTGACAAAAGCTACGTTGATCATGTCGCTCCTTTATACGAAAAGATCAACGCTAAGGATTTCAACATCAAGCGCAACCTGTCCGCGTCTTTGGATATTGCCGACGCAAAGCCTTTTATCGCGCCTGTTGTTCCGAATGAACCGATTGAAGAGATCGATTTAACTGATAACGGCTTTACCGAGATATCGGATAAAGAGGATTTCGATGGTTTCCAACCGGAGAAGCCTGCTGAGGATCAGCCGGAGAAAGGAGCTGTGCCCGATAAGCAGATCATGGCGGACGGCGCGGTATACAGCTATTACGGAGAGTTGGATGACAACGATAATCGCTCCGGATACGGCAGAACGGTGACCGATCTCGGCCGTACCGCATATGAGGGAACCTATCATAATGATAAGCGAACCGGTAAAGGCGCCTACTATTACATGGACGGCACCCTGTGCTACAGCGGCGATTGGTCCGAAAATGTCCGACACGGCGTCGGCGTCGGCATCAGCGCCAAGGACGGTTCTATGCATATAGGCAAATGGGTGAACAATAAGCCTGAGGGCAACGGTGTGCGCGTAGCGGCTGACGGTAATGTCAAATTTGTCTGCAAGGAGCTATCCGACGGTTCCACCGCTTTGATGAATTATCTCGAGAATGATACGGTCGTGATCACGAAATACGATAAAAACGGCACAAGGCTCTCTGAGAAGATCATCTCCCTGAACGATGAATAATCAAATATAGTAACAAGCGCGGAGTGGTGACATTCCGTGCTATTCTGTTTTATATTGAAAAACTTTCATCCTACAGTCATTATCTATATGATCATTGGTATATATTGCAAAAACCTGTCCATACTATCCACATCGTGAATCTACGATAATATGGTACAATAGTAAGGAGAAAACAGGATGAAACGTTTATTTGCGCTGTTATGCGCGGCAATGCTGGTCGGTGTGATGTTATGTTCCTGCACCGGAACCGCAAACAAGGTCAAAGAAAAAGCCTCGGAGGCGGTATCCGATATCAAGAAGGATATGAAGGACAGCGTCACCGAGAACAAAAGTATGGTTGATAACAATGGGACAGTACAGCCCACTGACGCGACCGACAGCGCCATGATGGAAACCATTGAAGATGCTGTCGCCACCGAATGGGACAACATGAAAGAGGACGGTAAAGTGAATGACGGCGACGGCAATGTCGGCGATCGTGAGAATAACGACGGCGACGGTAATCCCGCACCCGAGAATTGAACGATGATAAAGAGAGCAGCCTTTCCGAATAGGGAAGACTGCTCTTTTTAACTTTATTATATTGTCGTTGCGAGAAGTGAATAAGTGTCCGTAACCCGGCAATTACAACCAAATATATTGTCACATCACCTTTTCCAGATCCTGCTTCAGCTTGCCGATGATCTTCTTTTCGAGCCGCGAGATATAGGATTGTGAGATACCCAGTAGATCAGCCACCTCCTTTTGGGTATGTTCTTTGTTGCCGTTTAGTCCGAAACGCAGCTCCATGATCATCGCTTCCCGGGTGTTGAGCCGATTGACCGCCTCCATCAGTTGATTGATCTCCACCTCCTGTTCGATGTCAGCGCTGACGGTATCACTGTCCGACCCGAGAATATCGCTGAGCAGCAGCTCGTTACCGTCCCAGTCGGTCGAGAGCGGCTCTTCGATCGAGATCTCATATTTCATCTGCGACGTTTTACGCAGGAACATGAGGATCTCATTTTCAATACAACGTGAAGCATAGGTCGCCAGCTTGATATTGCGGTCGGGAGAGAAGGTATTGACCGCCTTGATCAGCCCGATCGTCCCGATCGAGATCAGATCCTCGATATTGACATTGCTGTTCTCAAATTTCTTCGCGATATAGACGACAAGCCGCAGGTTATGTACGATCAGCGGTTCACGTGCCTTTTCGTCGCCGTCCCTGATCTGCTGCATGATGACAGCTTCTTCCGCTTTGGTAAGGGGCGGAGGCAATGCGGCGGAAGAATTGATGTAATAGACGCTGTTGGACAGCAGAATGAATCTCAGCTTGAATAATATGTTTCTCAAAATTTGCATGATCTCACCTTATGATTTCAGAATTGATGATCGCTTGATAATTGGTATTACGGATTTGACCTGTCGCGATATAGATCGGTTCCGTGATTCGCTTTTGATCGATATGTACCGTTTCGGCTTTGACACCATTCAAATAGGAACTACCGCCAACGGTGGTATAGGGGATGATGCGGATCATCTCTTCCCGAGCGGTATCAAAGATGTCTGTATCCACGATGATGACCGGCGCTGAGGAAAACGGCTCTCTCAGATTGCTCCCCGTATCGATCTTTCCGATACAGGAATAGGTCTTTTCATGAATAGTGAATTTCAATGTGACAACGGTGTTTTTTATTCTTTCAGAGAATAATTTGTAGATGACTAATACTAATAGATAGATGATCGCGGTCAATATCGTCAGCCACAGTGGGTTGACCTGTAGATACAGGATGTCGTTGACGATCACCATGTTCGGCGGTTTGAATATCTGATAAAAGAGAATATAAGCGCCGCAATAGATAATAGAAATGACAGTGTTACATAGATATGATTTTAAAAATTCTATCGGAGATCTCCATCCGAACACGATCAAAGTGAGAATTCCCGTTATGACGATCCTCAGTACCAATAATAATATGCGGCTGTCGGATCGGATAAAGATCGACAAAGAAAACAACGCGCCGATCACGGAGCCGAGGATCATCCGATAGAGCCTGACATCCCGTTTTAACAGCTTCTCCGCGGTCATCAGGATCGTGTAATTGATGATCGCGTTGACGAACAGGAGAACATCGATATAGATAACCATGCTCTCCCTCCGTTCAAGGCTATTATCGCATAGATTCCCTGCGATACCTGTCAAAGCAGATATGCGCTAATGTGTAAGATTCGGTGATTTTCCATGACACAGCGCTGTTATTTGTATGAATAATTCCGAATTAGAATAAAAATGTAGGATATCGTGCGTTAATCGTATGACAATATTGAAATAATGTATAGATTTAGGTAAAAAACATTTGACTTCAAGATTGAATGAGGGTATTATATGAGAGAATTCACAATATGGTGGTGAAATTATGGCAGTATCCACAATAGATAGAGTGAGAGAAGCGGAGCAGAAAGCGAACGAAAAGCAAAATGCTGCCGAGCTCGAAGCGGAGCAGATCGTAGCTGACGCAAAGCTGCGTGCCGAGCAGTTGATCGCCGACGCAAAGAAGAAAGCGGATGACTTTGATTGTAAAGCGGCAGCCGAGGCACAAACCCGCGCTGACGAGATCATCCGTGACCGAAAAGCGAAAGCGGAGTCAGAGGCGCAGGCGCTCTCGGAGAAAACGCTCAAACAAAAACAAAACGTCATCAATAAACTGATTCAGGAAACCCTGAGTTAGTTTATCCAATGTCATTGCATCGAGAATGAGATTGCCACAGCCTTTAACACGCAACGTAAGTGTGTCAAGGGCTTCGCAATGACATTTTATCATTACGCAGTAAGGAGGAGCATCATGGCTATGCTCAAAATGCAGCGCGTTTATGTCTACGCACTGCTCAAATACTGCAAGGATATTCTGGAAGCGCTCCAGCGGCGAGGGGTCGTTGAGATCGAGAACCTCAACATCGAGGACAGTGTCTTTTTCAAGGACGATACCTCCGCTTATCAGGCGCAGTACCAGCGCATGGCATCTAACGCGATCGAAGCGAACGAGATACTCTCTCGTTATGCCAAGCGTAAGAAAGGGCTGCTCAGTTCGTTTAAGGGACGAAAACAGCTTACCCGTGAGGAGTACGACAAGCTGGTAGACGAAACCCCGGATATCCTTCGGATCGCATACGATATCATATCGTGTCAAAAGAATATCGATACCAACGAGGCGGAAAAGATCAAGTATCAGCAACAGCTCGAGATCATCCAGCCGTGGCTGAGTTTGGATGTGCCGATGAACTTTACCGGTACGGCGACCACCAGAGCCTTTATCGGAAAGTTCGCCGGTGATAAGACGACCACCGAGATCGTCACCGAGCTTGCCGAGATCATCCCCGAAGTCGAGGACGTCGAGGTCGAGATGATCTCGCATGATTCCAACCAGACCTGCGTCTTTATCCTGACTTCGAAAAAGGACGCCGACGCGGTATCTGACGCGCTGAGGCGGATCGGCTTTGAGTATCCCTCCTACATATCTCCGGTCATCCCGAAACAGCGCGAAAAAGAGATCAATAAGCATCTGAGTAATCGTGACGGCAGGATCTTAGAGAGCGAGAATGTGATCAAGTCCTACGCAAAATATGCCGAAAAGCTCGATTTCCTCGAGGATTACTACGTCATGAAGACTGAGCGCTACGCGGCGTATGACGATATCGCAACCTCGCGCAACACCTTTGTCCTGTCGGGCTACATTCCCGAACCGGACGCTCAGAGCTTGAAGGAATACCTCGAAACATCCTTTGACGCGGAGGTCGAGTTTGAAGAAGCGACGAACGACGACGCTCCCGTCAAGCTCAAAAATAATAAATTTGCGGAACCTGCCGAATCGGTATTGGCAACCTACAGCTATCCCGATCATCACGAGGCGGATCCCACCTCGATCATGGCGATCTTCTACTATATCTTTTTCGGCATGATGTTCTCTGACGCGGGCTACGGTCTGGTCATGGCGATCGCCTGCGCTGTATGTCTATTGAAGTTCAAGGGCATGGAGCCCGGGCTGAAGCGCAGTATGAAGATGTTCTTTTGGTGCGGTGTTTCCACCACGATCTGGGGTCTGTTGTTCGGATCTTTCTTCGGCGACGCGGTCACGGTGATCTCCAACACCTTCTTCCATACCGCTCCGCCGAATATCCCGGGTCTGGTGACCCCGATCTGGTTCAACCCCGTTGATGACCCGATGCAGATGCTCATGTTCAGCTTCCTGCTCGGTATCATCCACCTGTTTACGGGTCTGGCGATCCTCGGATACAATTACATCAAATATCAAAAGGATTATCTCGCGGTGATCTACGATGTCATCAGCTGGTATCTGTTGGTCGGCGGCGGTATTCTGGCGCTGCTCACCATGGATATGATGGAGAACATCGCCGGCTTCACCCTTCCGCCGATCTTCGGTACGATAGGCGGTATCATGGCGGCGGTAGGCGCTGTCATCATCCTGATCTTCTCAGGCAGAGAGAGCAAGAATCCTGTCATCCGTCTGGCGAAAGGCGCCTACGGACTGTACGGAACGACAGGCTATCTCAGCGATATCCTCTCTTACAGCCGTCTGCTCGCACTCGGTCTTGCGACCGGCGTTATCGCTACCGTATTCAATAAGATCGGCAGCATGATGGGGGACAGCGTCATCGGTGTGATCGGCTTCATCCTCATCTTTGTCATCGGACACGGCGTCAACATCGGCATCAATGCCCTCGGCGCGTATGTCCACACCAACAGGCTACAATTTGTTGAATTCTTCGGCAAGTTCTATACGGGCGGCGGAAAAGAATTCAAACCATTTAAGATCAATACTAAGCATTATACAGTCAAGGAGGAAAACTAATCATGGCAGAAATACTCAACAATTCCGGTTTATTCTTAGCGCTTCTCGGCGCGGCGTTCGCAACATTCATGGCGGGTATCGGCTCCGCTATCGGCGTAGGTAAGGCGGGTGTAGCCGCCGCGGGCGTTCTCTCCGAACAGCCCGACCTCTTCGGTAAGGTCCTGATCTTCCAGCTCCTTCCCGCGACACAGGGTATCTACGGCCTGCTCGTAGGCTTCCTGATCCTCTCCAACGTCGGTCTGCTGGGCGGCGGCGTAGAGTCGATCTCCCTGTTGAAGGGCTCTCTCTACTTTGCGGCGTCACTGCCGATCGCTTTCGCGGGCTATTTCTCCGCGATCCATCAGAGCAAGTGTTCCGTTGCCGGTATCGGTACTGTCGTCAAAAAGCCCGATCAGATGGGTAAAGCGCTGATCCTGCCCGCAATGGTCGAGACCTACGCGATCTTAGCGCTGCTGATTTCCATTCTGGCTGTTAACGGTATCAACGGTATTCAGGTATAATTTGAGGAAATACTATGTCCGGTATTGATAAAATCATACAAGAGATAGAAACCAACACGGCTCAGTCCTGTGATTCTGTCCTCGCTCAGGCGCGTCAAAAGGCGGATGCCATCATTGCCGATGCACAGAAGCAGGCAGATCAGATCGTCGCTGACGGCAAGGACAGAACTGCCGCCCATGTTGCGGATATCAAAAAGCGCGGTGATTCCGCCGCGGAGCTCGAAGAAAAACGCGTCATGCTGGTTACCAAACAGCAGATCATCAACACCATGCTCCAAGAGGGCTTAGCAACTGCGAAAAGTTTGCCTAAGGACGAGTATTTTGCGCTCATCAAGAGCATGGTCGCCAAGTATTCCATGGAGGATGAAGGCGTGATCTTCTTTGGCGAAAACGACAACCATCGTTTACCCGTCGATTTTCTCAGCGAATTGAATCAGGCGGCGAAGGGCGGTATCGTTCTGTCGAGCGAGCCCGCTCCCATCGACGCGGGTTTCATTCTGAAATACGGCGGCATCGAACAGAATTGCTCTTTCGACGCCATCTTTGCGGGTGAAGCGGAGGAACTCTGTGATAAAGCCGGCAGGCTGTTGTTCTGATAAGGAGGGTTATGATGCAGCAGGATTATACATATGCTGTGGCTCGTATCAGATTCAAAGAGACAAAGCTGCTTTCCGACGCCGATCTCAACGCACTGCTGATGTCCGCGGATGTGAACGCGGTCATGCGTTTACTGCGTGATAAAGGCTGGGGCGATAATTCCGACCACCGTCCCGAGGAGCTGCTTTCTATTGAAGAAAACAAGCTCTGGGAGTTCATCAACGATACAGTCGATGATATCAGCGTGCTCAACTTTCTGTTGATCCCGAACGATTATCATAATCTCAAGGTCATCTTAAAGTGCATCACGCGCGACAGAGAGCCCGACGGCTTATTGATCGATGATTCCGTAGAGGACGCGCAGACAATCTACAAAACAATCAAGTCGCGTGAATACGGCGATCTGCCCGAATATATGCAGGATGTTGCCAAAGAAGCGATGACAACGCTGTTGCAGACCTCCGACGGTCAGCTCTGCGATATCATCGTGGATAAGGCGTGCATGGAGCATGTGTACCGGCTCGGCAAGGAAAGCGAGAGCGATATGATCCGCCTGTACTGCGAGCTCTTTGTCGCGGCGGCAGATATCAAGATCGCAATCCGTTGCGCAAAAACGAAAAAGAAGATCGATTTCATTCGCAGAGCATTAGCTGAGTGCGATACACTTGATGTTGAAAGACTGGCGCAGGCGGCATCAGAGAGCAGGGAAGAGGTCATCAATTATCTATCCTCGACCGACTATCGTTCCGCTGTTGACGCGATCGAAGTGTCGATGTCCGCCTTTGAAAAATGGTGCGACGATTATATGACGGGTGCCATGAAGCCTCAGAAATGGGAGCCCTTCGGTATCGGTCCCGTCGTGGCGTATATCATCGCACGGCAGAATGAGATCAAGGCGGTACGGATGATCCTCTCCGCTAAGCTCAATAATCTGTCCGAGGATACGATCAAAGAAAGACTGAGGGATATGTATGTCTGAGAGAATAGCTGTTTTCGGCGATAAAGAGAGCGTCTACGGCTTTGCCGCTCTCGGTCTTGACACTTACTTTTTTGATCCCGCTCAAGACAATGTTGCCGCGTTCAGAAAGCTGTGCCAAAGTCAAAGCTACAGTATTATTTATATTACGGAGGCAGCCGCTTCCTTTTTAGAGAAAGAAATTGAAAAATATCGCAGTGAGCCTTCTCCCGCGATCATCCTGATCCCGGGCGTTACCGGCAATACCGGAGAGGGCATGGCGGCAGTGAAGCTATCGGTTGAAAAAGCCGTCGGCAGTGATATATTTAATGAGTGATCAGCGGTCAGTGATCAGTGATCAGTGATCAAAATAGAGTGATCAGCGGTCAGTGATCAGTGATCAGAATAGAGTGACGAGATTGAGTCGTCCCTGCTCCTCAGGGGCGTTTATGAAGAGATAGAGTGAATAGTGTATTACAGAAAAGACCTTTGAGTGCTTTTATCATTGGATTTTCTGACCACTGAACACTAATCACTAACCACTATACAAAGGATTGATACATTATGAGTACAGGTGTAATTAAGAAGGTAGCCGGTCCGCTGGTTATCGCCGAGGGTATGCGCGACTGCAATATGTTCGACGTTGTCCATGTCTCTAACATGAACCTGATCGGCGAAGTTATTGAGATGCACGGCGATCGTGCGTCCATCCAGGTCTATGAAGAGACCTCGGGTCTCGGCCCCGGCGAGCCTGTTGTTTCTACCGGCAACCAGCTTTCCGTTGAACTCGGTCCCGGACTGATCGAGAGTATCTACGACGGCATCCAGCGTCCGCTGGACGATATCATGAAGGTCAGCGGCAACAACCTCAGCCGCGGCATCTCCGTACCCGCCTTGAAGCGCGATAAGGTCTGGCAGTTCAGCGCGACCGCCAAGGTCGGCGACAGGGTAACCGGCGGTGATGTGATCGGTACCGTGCAGGAGACAGAGATCGTCCTGCATAAGATCATGGTGCCCGCAGGAATCAGCGGCACGATCAAGGAAATCAACGGCGGCGAGTATAAGGTCACCGATACCGTTGCGATTGTAGAAGATGAAAAAGGGGAGAAGCATGAGCTGACCCTTATGCAGAAGTGGCCTGTCCGTATCGGCAGACCCTATAAGCAAAAACTCTCTCCCGATATGCCGTTGATTACCGGTCAGCGCGTCATCGATACGCTGTTCCCGATCGCAAAGGGCGGCGTTGCGGCCGTACCCGGTCCGTTCGGTTCCGGTAAGACCGTCGTACAGCATCAGCTGGCGAAATGGGCAGAGGCGGATATCGTCGTTTATATCGGCTGCGGTGAGCGCGGTAACGAGATGACCGACGTTCTCAACGAGTTCCCCGAGCTGCTCGACCCGAAAACCGGTCACAGCCTGATGGAACGTACCGTTTTGATCGCCAACACCTCGGATATGCCTGTTGCGGCACGTGAGGCTTCGATCTATACCGGTATCACTATCGCCGAATATTTCCGTGATATGGGCTATTCCGTCGCTTTGATGGCGGACTCCACCTCCCGTTGGGCTGAGGCGTTGCGTGAGATGTCCGGTCGTCTGGAAGAGATGCCCGGTGAAGAGGGCTACCCCGCGTATCTGGGTTCCCGACTCGCTCAGTTCTATGAGCGTGCCGGTCGTGTTATCACACTCGGCAGTGAGGAACAGGAAGGCTCCCTGTCCGTTATCGGCGCGGTATCGCCTCCCGGCGGTGATATCTCTGAGCCGGTTTCACAGGCTACCTTGCGTATCGTCAAGGTGTTCTGGGGATTGGACGCAGGGCTTGCCTATAAGCGTCATTTCCCGGCTGTCAACTGGCTGACCTCTTACTCGCTGTATGTCGATACCATGGCGAACTGGTATAAAGAGAATGTCGCTGCTGACTGGATGGATCTGCGCGCCAGAGTGATGGCGCTGTTACAGGAAGAGAGCGAGCTCGAAGAGATCGTCAAGCTCGTCGGTATGGATGCGCTGTCCGACATCGACCGTATCAAGCTCGAAGCGGCTCGTTCCATCCGTGAGGACTTCCTCCACCAGAACGCGTTCCATGAAACCGATACCTATACGACCTTGAACAAGCAGTATCACATGATGCAGCTCGTCATGGCGTTCTATGATAAGAGTGCCGCCGCTTTAGATAAGGGCGCTCAGCTCAATCTGCTGATCAACATGCCCATCCGTGAGCGAATCGGACGATTCAAATATGTCCACGAGGATGAGATCGATACCGCGTATCAGGATATCCTCCACAACCTCGATGTCGATATCGATAATATCATCAAGAAAGGAGATGAATGATCATGCCGAAGGAATACAGGACGATCCAGGAAGTAGCAGGTCCTTTGATGCTCGTCAAGGGCGTCAGCGACGTCAACTACAACGATCTGGGCGAGATCGAGCTTGCGTCCGGCGAAGTCAGACGCTGTAAGGTGCTCGAGATCAACGGTGAAGACGCACTGGTACAGCTGTTCGATTCCGCTGCAGGTATCAATCTCTCCAATTCCAAGGTACGTTTTTTAGGCAAGTCGATGGAGCTGGGTGTTTCCACCGATATGCTGTCCCGCGTCTTTGACGGCATGGGCAAGCCGATCGACGGCGGCCCCGATATCCTTCCCGAAAAGCGTATGGATATCAACGGTCTGCCGATGAATCCCTACGCCCGTAACTATCCGCAGGAGTTCATCCAGACAGGTGTTTCCGCTATCGACGGTCTGAACACGCTGGTCAGAGGACAGAAGCTGCCGATCTTCTCGGCATCCGGTCTGCCGCACGCGCAGTTGGCGGCGCAGATCGCCCGTCAGGCAAAGGTGCGCGGTACCGATGAGCAGTTCGCGGTCGTATTTGCCGCGATGGGTATCACCTTTGAGGAATCCAACTACTTCATCGAGAGTTTCAAGGAGACCGGCGCGATCGACCGTACCGTTATGTTCGTTAATCTCGCGAACGACCCCGCGATCGAACGTATCTCCACACCCCGTATGGCACTGACTGCCGCGGAGTATCTGGCATTTGAAGCGGATATGCACGTACTGGTCATCATGACCGATATCACTAACTACGCCGATGCGCTGCGCGAGGTATCCGCCGCGCGTAAAGAGGTACCCGGTCGTCGCGGCTACCCCGGCTATATGTATACCGACTTGGCAACTTTATATGAGAGAGCCGGTCGTCAGAAGGGCAAGAAGGGCTCTATCACCCTGATCCCGATTTTGACCATGCCTGAGGATGACAAGACGCATCCCATCCCCGACCTGACCGGTTACATCACGGAGGGTCAGATCATCCTGTCCCGTGAGCTGTACCGCAAGAATGTCGCGCCGCCGATCGACGTACTGCCTTCACTGTCCCGACTCAAGGATAAGGGTATCGGCGAGGGTAAGACCCGTTCCGACCACAGCAACACCATGAACCAGCTGTTCTCTGCGTATGCGCGCGGTAAGGACGCGAAAGAGCTCATGGTCATCCTCGGTGAGAGCGCTCTGACCGATATCGATAAGCTCTACGCGAAGTTCGCCGATCGCTTTGAGAATGAATATGTATCTCAGGGCTACGAGAAGAACCGCTCGATCGAAGAGACCCTTGATCTCGGCTGGGAGCTGTTACGCATCCTGCCCAGATCGGAGCTCAAACGTATCGACGACAAGTATCTCGATCAGTATTACGATAAGAAGTAAATAGGGGAGAGAAGAACGCTGAATATTGGTAATAGTGTTTCATTATACCAAAATTCAACATTCCACATTCCTAATTGAACAGGTGATTATTTATGGCAGTCAAACAGGTCAATCCGACCCGTATGGAGTTGTCAAGGCTCAAGAAAAAACTGAATACGGCGACCCGCGGACACAAGCTGTTGAAGGATAAGCGCGACGAACTCATGCGCCGATTTCTGGAGATGGTGCGTGAGAATCGTGCTCTTCGCATAAAGGTTGAGGAGCAGCTCCGACAGGCAAACGCGAATTTCGTTCTGGCAAAGTCCTCCATGAGTGATGAAACGCTCAAGGCGGCGTTGCTTGCTCCGAAGCAGGAGGTCTATGTTTCCACTTCCTACCGCAACGTGATGAGTGTCGATATCCCTGTGTTCGAGACGGATACCAGAACGCCCGATCCCAATGATATCTATTCCTACGGCTTTGCGTTCACCTCTGCTGATCTGGATGACGCGGTCAAGTCGCTCGCCGACGTCCTGCCCGACTTGATCAAGCTCGCTGAGATCGAAAAGAGCTGCCAGCTCATGGCAGATGAGATCGAAAAGACCCGCCGCCGCGTCAATGCGCTCGAGCATGTCATGATCCCTGAAACACAGGAGCAGATCCGTTATATCACCCGTAAACTGGATGAAAATGAGCGCTCCACCCAGACCCGTCTGATGAAGGTCAAGGATATGATGCTCCAGCAGGCACACGGTTATTGATCAGACAATATCAAATGATTTTATCCCTCTGACAGAAATTGTCAGAGGGATTCTTTTGTTAGGGGAGAATTTACTCTCAGTTCAAAGGTTATTCATATTTCTCTGTTATGATACATATAGTGATACGGGTGATGTTTATGCCGTGTCGATTACAGGAGCTTCGCAAAAAAGAAGTCATCAACGCCTGTACCGGATGCAAGATCGGATATGTGGACGATCTGCAGATCGATACCAAATGTGCCAAGGTCGTGGCGCTGATCGTTTACGGCAGACCGAGAATCTTCGGGCTGTTTGGTAAATGTGACGACTACTATATTCGATGGGAAAAGATCCGTTTGATCGGCGAAGATGCGATTCTTGTCGAAGATTCTGTGCAAAAAATGCCAAACAAAGCAAAAAAACGTCATAAATTTGTGACAATTTGTCATCAAATATTTTTGTGAACGATAGCAAATTGCACTATATAATTATGTGGATTATGTACATTTTTTCTAAATAAATGTTCTAAATAAGCATTAAAAACTGTTTTTAATGCTTTTTAAGAATTAAAATGAAAAAGTTACAAACTTGCAATTCTTGCATTTTTGTGGTTAAATAAGACACGAAATAAAGCAAGTCACACCGATTTGCGGATATTTCAATATCGCTGCGGCGATAAACTATTTATAAAGGAGGCAGAAATATGAGTACGACCACCCCCCACTTATTACGCAGAACAGTGTTGATCGGTCTCATCATCGCTTTGTTGATGACCACCTATACGCTGATTCTCGCACCGGGCGTAAGTGCTGCAAGTGATGCCACTAAAACAGAAACCAACAGTGAAAATAATATAGGATCGACTGAGGATTCTCTCCTCACTCAAAGAGCCATCATGATCGATGAGGCAAGAAAAGAAGCAAAAGAGGTTGTCAGCGAGCAAATCGCCATCCAAGAGGCGAAGGCTGCTACCGAGGCGCCCACAGAGGCTGCTTCCGATAAGCCCCAGAATAATGCTTCTGCTCCCGCAGCATCCGCTCCGGCTGCTTCTCAGGCAGGTGGTTCTTCCAACGGTGAATCTTCAGGCGACAGTGGCTACACTTACGCGGATGACGAGGATTATTACAGCGAAGGAAACGCTGTTTCTGCATCCGGCTCCGGAGATTATCTCCTTGACATCGCTAACCCCGACCCCGGCTATGTCGGCTACAGCGTATCTCTCAACGATGAGGACAGAGATATGGCTGAGCGCATCCTGATGGGTGAGGCAGGCGGAGAGGGCTACATTGGTATGGCTCTCGTTGCTCAGTGTATCAGAGATACTTATGTTAACGGCAGCTACAGCAGCATCGCTCAGCTTTTGAAGGTGAACGGCTACTACGGCTCCACATCCATCACTCCCTCTCAAACAGCGAAGGATGTCGTTAACTACATCTTTGATCAGGGCGGTTCCGCTGTACAGCACAACATCCGAATCTTCTATGCGACCAACATGTGCTCCAGCTCATGGCATGAGGCTCAGGACTTCGTTGTACAGTACAACTATGTAAGATTCTTCAACTATTAATCTTACATCATAAAAAAACAGGAAGAAATCAAGTGTTTTTCTAAGAAAATGCTTGATTTCTTTTTCTGTTTGTGATAAAATATCTAGGCATTACGCACGCCGAAGGCTTGACGGTAAGGTGTCGCAGTATGATTGCTGCCGATTTTCCCGTCAAAATACAAGGTCTCGGCGGAGGTTAAGCAGGCATGCTGCGCTTGCTTAATATAACCTAAGGAGGAAAAAAACATGGCAGTAGTTTCTATGAAACAGCTTCTGGAGGCAGGCGTACACTTCGGCCACCAGACAAGAAGATGGAACCCTAAGATGGCTCCCTACATCTTCACTGAGCGTAACGGTATCTACATCATCGACCTGCAGAAGACCGTTGTCAAGCTCGAGGAAGCGTACAACTTTGTAAGAGATCTTTCGATGGAAGGCAAGAGCGTTCTCTTTGTCGGTACCAAGAAGCAGGCGATGGAGTCTGTTAAGGATGAGGCTACCCGTGCCGGCGCGTTCTATGTCAACGCAAGATGGCTGGGCGGTATGCTGACCAACTTCACCACCATCCGCAGAAGAATTGCTCGCTTAAAGCAGCTCCGCACCATGGAAGAGGACGGAACATTTGATCTGCTCCCCAAGAAGGAAGTCATCAAGCTCAACCTCGAGATCGAGAAGCTCGAGAAGTTCCTCGGCGGTATCAAGGATATGACCGAGATGCCCGGCGCTCTGTTCATCGTTGACCCGAGAAAAGAGAAGATCGCCGTTGCTGAGGCGAAGAAGCTCGGTATTCCGATCGTAGCGATCGTTGATACCAACTGCGATCCCGATGACGTTGACTATATCATCCCCGGTAATGACGACGCGATCCGTGCCGTCAAGCTGATCTCCGGCGCTATGGCGAACGCGATCATCGAGGGTAAGGAAGGCCAGATGGGCGCTGCCGCGATCGAAGAAGAGCCTAAGGCTGAGGATATCGTAGAAGAATAATCGTAAGAAATAGGGGAGGGCAGGATTTCCTGCTCCTCCCGTTGCAATACTCGCTAATTATTATAATTTGAAAGGAATGGTATATATGGCATTTACAGCTCAGGATGTAAAGGCACTTCGTGAGAAGACCGGCTGCGGTATGATGGACTGCAAAAAGGCGCTTACCGAAGCGAACGGCGATATGGAAGCCGCTATTGACGTTTTAAGAAAGCAGGGTCTTGCTAAGGCCGCTAAGAAGGCTGACCGTGTTGCTGCCGAGGGTATCGCTCTGGCGATCACCAACGACACTAACACAGCCGGTGTCGTCATCGAGGTCAACGCTGAGACCGACTTTGTCGCGAAGAATGCTGATTTTCAGGCATTTGTCAACACTTGCGCTCAGACTGTTATGAACGCGAGCCCCGCTGATGTTGAGGCACTCCTTGCTACCAAGGCTGACGGTTCCGAAATGACCGTTGCCGAGATGCTGCAGGAAAAGATCCAGACCATCGGTGAGAATATGAAGATCCGCCGCTTTGAGAAGATCGACGGCGCTTGCGTCGCTTATGTACACGCCGGCGGTAAGATCGGTGTTATCGTTAACTTCGACACCGATATCGATACCACTAACCCCGAGTTCGTCGCTTACGGTAAGGATATCGCAATGCAGATCGCGGCGCTGAATACACCTTACCTCACCGAAGCTGATGTTCCCGCTGACGTCATCGAGCATGAGAAGAGCATCATGGTCGAGCAGATGAAGAACGATCCCAAGATGGCGAACAAGCCCCAGCAGGTTCTCGAGAAGATCGTTTCCGGTAAAATGGGCAAGTACTTCAAGGAGAACTGCCTGGTTGATCAGGAGTTCGTCAAGGACAGCTCCATGACCGTTGGTAAATACACTGACGCTACCGCTAAGAAACTCGGCGGCAGCATCACCATCAAGAAGTTTGTACGCTTTGAGAAGGGTGAAGGCATCGAGAAGCGCCAGGACGACTTCGCTGCAGAAGTTGCCAGCATGGTAAAATAATTGATTTGAACTCTTATAACCGCTCCCGTATGGGGGCGGTTTTCTTTTATGTACCTTATGTAAAAGGGGGCACGAAGATCCATATACAGACAGAAACAGAATATTCAAACTTATGAAGAAAGAATGAATTCTTTTGAAAACCATGAAATCTTGACAAGTTCTACTTTACAATACCCCCATTTTGTAGTACAATATATACAACTATGAATCATAACATGGGGTGATATGTTTGAAACCGAAATACAAGAGAATTTTATTGAAATTATCCGGCGAATCCCTCGCCGGCGCCAACAAGCACGGTATTGATTTTGAGACCGTATCCGCGTACTGTGAGCCGATCAAAAAGCTCGTGGAGAACGGCGTACAGGTCGGCATCGTTGTCGGCGGCGGCAACTTCTGGCGCGGACGCTCCAGCGGTGAGATGGATCGTACCCGTGCCGACCATATGGGTATGCTCGCGACCACCATCAACGCGCTCGGCGTTGCCGATTCTCTCGAACAGATCGGTGTTGATGTCCGTGTGCAGACGGCGATCTCCATGCGTGAGGTGGCGGAGCCGTATATCCGCAATCGCGCGATCCGTCATTTAGAAAAGGGCAGAGTTGTCATTTTCGGCTGCGGTACCGGTAATCCGTTCTTCTCCACCGATACTGCCGCGGCTCTCAGAGCTGCCGAGATCGAGGCGGAGATCATCCTGAAGGCGACCTTGGTCGACGGTGTCTACGACAAGGATCCCAACACCTATACCGACGCCGTCAAGTATGATGTCCTCTCCTTCCAGGAAGTGCTGGAAAAGGATCTCAAGGTCATGGATTCCACCGCTGCGGCGATCTGCAAGGATAACAGTATCGATCTGATGGTATTCAGTATTCTCGAACCCGAGAATATCTATGAAGCAGTGTGCGATACCAAGGTCGGCACATTAGTTACAAACAGCTGATGATTATTTCTATATACTAAGGAGGATTAACATGAAAGACGTATTAAAAAAGAACGATGAGCGTATGCAGCGCAGAATCGACCATCTGGTTGAGGAGTTCAAGTCCATCAGAGCAGGCAGAGCGAATGCGGCTGTGCTCGACAAGGTGACCGTCGATTACTACGGCGTCCCCACTCCGATCAACCAGCTTTCTTCCATCTCGGTTCCCGAGGCAAGAACGCTCGTCATCCAGCCGTACGACGCTTCTTCGCTCAAGTCGATCGAAAAAGCGATCCAGATGTCCGATGTGGGTATCAATCCTCAGAACGACGGCAAGGTTCTCCGTCTGATTTTCCCGCCTCTCACCGAGGATAAGCGTAAGGAGATCGCCAAGGATATCGCTCATATTGCGGAGGATAGCAAGGTTCAGGTACGTAATGTTCGCCGCGATACCGTTGAAAAGCTCAAGAAGATGAAGAAGAACGGCGAGCTCACCGAGGATGATCTCAAGGACGGTGAGAAGAAGGTTCAGAAATCCACCGACAACTTTATCAAAGAGATCGACTCGATCACCGAAAAGAAAAAGAAAGAGATCATGGAAATCTGAGGTTCGCGTGCTTTTTTCCGCCTTTTGCAAGGTACACCTGTTATTTGACTGCTATCAACGGCGTGTCAGAGGCATATCTCGTTTTTCCACTTCATCATATTTGAAGCTAATCAACTGATATAACATAAGGAAAAATATTATGGCACTATTCAAAAAGAAACAGGATCAGGAGATCTCCCTCTCCGATATCCAACTGCCCGAGCACATCGGTATCATTATGGACGGCAACGGACGCTGGGCAAAAAAACGCGGTTTGCCGCGGTCGGCAGGACATACCGCCGGCGCTCAGACCTTCCGCAAGATTGCCCGCTATTGCAGCGACATCGGCATCAAGTACCTGACGGTTTACGCTTTTTCCACAGAGAACTGGCGCCGTCCCGGTGATGAGGTCGACGCATTGATGCGTCTTTTTAAAGATTATCTGCAGGAAGCGATCCGCGACTTTAAGGATGACAGCATTGTACTCCGATTTCTCGGTGATCGCTCCGCGTTCTCACCCGAGCTGCTCAGCCTGATGAATGAGAACGAGGAAGAGTCCCGCAACCGTGACGGTATGATATTGAATATCGCGATGAATTACGGTGGCAGAGCGGAACTGGTCACAGCGATGCGACAGATGGCGCAAAAGGTCGCCGAAGGCGCTCTCAAGCCCGAGGATATCGACGAACAAATGGTCTCAAATCACCTGTATACCAAGGGTCAGCCTGACCCCGATCTGATCATTCGTCCCAGCGGCGAGAATCGCACGTCCAATTTCCTGCTGTGGCAAAGTGCCTATGCCGAATATGTGATCATGGATGTTCTGTGGCCCGATTTCACACAGAAAGATCTGGATCGGGCATTGATCGAATACGCGAAACGCAACAGACGTTTCGGCGGTGTTTGATACCTAACTATAATATCAATCGGTCGAGCTTTGTGTATCGAACACATCGCAACGCCATACTATTGGAGGATGAACATGAAAACGCGACTCATTACTTCCGGAATCGGTATCGCTGTAGCGTTGGCGCTCATCATTTTGGGATCGTATTTCAACATCGTTATCACGATCGCACTTTCCCTGATCAGCGTCATTTTGTGCGGTGAGTATTTATCGGCGAGAAAGCTGAACAAGGATATCAAGCTGTTTGCTACTTGCTTGTTCTTTGCTTTGATCATTCCCTTGATGTCTTATATGAAGGAGCCGTATGATCGTTATCGCTTCATCCCGTTCTACCTGTTTGTGCTGACAATGTGCATCTTCTCTGTTGTGTTCCATCGTACGATCAAGCTCGATGATATCATGTTCACCTTAGCGGGTGTATCGCTCATCACTGTCTGTATCTCACTGCTGAATGTGATCGTATGGACGGACGCCGGTTCGGGTGCTTCTGCCGATTCCAAGCATACCGCGTTTTGGATCATCTTCTGTCTGGGCGTCCCGTGGGTCGCGGATTCCGGCGCGTATTTTGCGGGCTCGTATCTCGGCAAGCATAAGCTGTGCCCCGATATCAGCCCTAACAAAACGGTAGAAGGTGCGATCGGCGGTATCTTAGCCGGTACCTTATCCGCCCTCCTGATCGGTTTGATCTTTAAGCTGGTTTACGGTCAGGTCACGATCTACTACGGCGTACTGGTATTGGTCGCTTTCGTCAATTCCATCATCTCCATCTTCGGCGATCTGACGTTTTCGATCATCAAGAGAAGCTGTAAGATCAAGGATTTCGGTTCTATCATGCCCGGACACGGCGGATTGCTCGATCGTTTTGATTCTGTCCTGTTATGTATTCCGGTTGTGTACATCTTTTCACAAACCTTCTATTTTATTATGTGATCCACTATGATAAAGAGTTTATCTATTCTGGGCTCTACCGGCTCCATCGGCACACAGACGCTGGATGTTGCCCGTAAGCTCAATATAAAAGTCAACGCCCTCTCCGCGTACAGCAGTATCGAGCTGTTGGAGGAGCAAATACGAGAGTTCCGTCCTGCTTTGGCCGTAGTCTTTGACGCGGATAGGGCACAGGTGCTCAAAATCAAGATCGCCGACACCTCCACTAAGGTGCTCAGTGGCATGAGCGGATTGTATGAGATCTGCCATGATGATTCCGATCTGATCGTCAACGCTGTTGTCGGCATGGTCGGATTGGAGCCCACCTTAGAGGCGATCAAGGCAAAGAAGGATATTGCCTTTGCCAACAAGGAAACCTTAGTCGCCGGCGGCGCATTAGTCATGGACGCTGTCAAGGAAAACGGTGTTAAACTCCTGCCTGTCGACAGTGAGCACAGTGCGATCTTTCAGTGCTTACAGGCAGCGCCACCCGATAAAAAGCTCAAAAAGATCCTTTTGACCGCCTCCGGTGGTCCGTTCTTCGGCAAAACCGCCGATGAATTGCGTAATGTGACGGTCGAGCAGGCGCTCGCGCATCCCAACTGGAGCATGGGCGCGAAAATCACCATCGACAGCGCTACCATGATGAACAAGGGACTGGAGATCATCGAAGCCGCATGGCTCTTCGATACTGATCCCGACGATATTGAAGTGGTCGTCCATCGCGAGAGCATCATTCATTCGATGGTCGAGTTCACCGATAACTCTGTTCTGGCTCAGCTCGGGTTGCCCGATATGCGCATCCCGATCCAGTACGCGATCACTTACCCCGAGCGCGTACCGTCTCTGGTTCCCGAGATCGACTGGAAGACATTGTCGCAAATGACCTTCTATTCGGCGGATGACAAGACCTTCCAATGCCTTGCCGCCTGCAAACGCGCCATGAAAAAGGGCGGTCTTTATCCCGCTGTCGCCAACGGCGCCAATGAAGTCGCCAACCGCCTGTTCCGTGACGGAAAGATCACGTTCCTGCAAATCGGAGAGCTGGTATCCGCCGCTGTCGATGAACTGAACGTCGGCAAAGCATCTACACTTGACGACGTACTTGCTGCTGATCATCTGGCACGCGAGTTCGTCTATCAGCATATTTGAATCTATTATCACTTTTTGGAGATGATTTTATCACCATACTGACCACTATAGCGCTGATTTTGATTGCGGTAGTGCTATTTGAACTGATTATATTTATCCACGAGGGCGGACATTTTATCGCCGCGAAAAAAAGCGGTATCAAGGTAAATGAATTTGCTTTGGGTATGGGTCCCAAAATTTTCAGCTTTACCAAAGGGGAAACCACCTACTCACTGCGCCTTTTTCCGATCGGCGGTTTTTGCGCGATGGAGGGTGAAGACGAGGACAGCGAGAATCCCCGCGCGTTTAATAACGCGAAGATCTGGAAACGCATGATCGTTATCGTCGCCGGAGCGTTCATGAACATCGTTCTGGGCTTGGTGCTGATGCTGATCACCCTGCTTCCGCAGGAGCAATTTCCCTCTACGACGGTTTCCGAGTTTTCCGCCAGCTCCTTTACGGCGGTCACCGGCTTACAGCCCGGCGATAAAATCACGAAGATCAATGATTATGATGTGAACACCTCTACGGATTTCTCGTTTGCGTTGTTCACTCTTCCCGTCAGTGAAGTCGACGGTCACGAGCTTTCCATATATAAGGAAGATTGTGCCTTCGATCTGTATGTTCGCGCGACAGAGCTGGTTGACGAAAACACCTCAGAGGATCAAAACAAGGCGCTGGTCACTTCTCTCCAGGAAGCGCAGGCGAAAATAGCAAAGGCGGAATCAAAAGAGGATGCCTACAAGATCTTCTCCGAATACTATAATTCTCTGGCGGATATTGTCGGCAAGGAACATGCCGATACGATCCCCAAGATCGAAGAAAAAGAGTCCCGTAAGCGTTTTCGTACCAATATGACCGTTGAACGTGACGGCGAAAAGTTGGATCTTCAAGACGTCGATCTTCTGACCTTGAAGAAAAGCGCCGACGATGATACGCCGCAGCTTCAGATCGACTTCTACATCAAGCCGATCGAAAAGAATTTCGGCACGGTGATCCAGCAAACTTTTGCCAATACCGTATCGGTCGTCCGTATGGTATGGGGCAGCTTGATCGGTCTCATCAAGGGTCAGTTCAGCCTGAACGATATGTCGGGTCCCGTCGGCATCGCTTCGGCGATCACCAAGGTCGCGGGCGAATCTCTGCGCACTTCGGGCTTCGGCAGTGCCGTCAGCTCGATCGTCTATGTAATGATGGTCATCACCATCAACTTGGGTATCGTTAATATGCTGCCTTTCCCGGCGCTCGACGGCGGACGCTTTTTGATGCTGTTGATCGAATGGATCTTCCGCAAGCCCGTACCGCGTAAGGTAGAGAACATCATCAATACCGTCGGACTGGTCCTGCTGTTGGGATTATCTGTCGTCATAGCGTTCAAAGACGTTTGGAAGATATTCAGCGGAGGTTAACATGGCAAGCAAACATTATGTTACCACACTCAATACAAAAATCGGCGGCGGCGCCAGGATCAGCATCCAGTCGATGCTCAACAGGCCCGCTGAGGATATCGAAGGCTCTGTCGCGCAGGCGAAGGAGCTCGAACAAGCGGGCTGCGAGATCATCCGCGCGGCCGTCCCCAATAGGGAGGCAGTGCGTCTGATTGCCGCACTCAAAGAAGCAGTAACGGTACCTATCGTCGCTGATATTCATTTTAACTACAAACTTGCGCTGGAGTCGATCGCCGCGGGTGTGGATAAGATCCGCATCAATCCCGGCAACATCGGCGATGACAGCCGCGTCAAAGCGGTCGCCGACGCCTGTAAAGCGAAGAATATCCCGATCCGTATCGGCGTCAATTCCGGTTCCCTCGAGAAAAGTATTCTCGCAAAATACGGTCATCCGACCGCCGAAGCGTTGTGCGACAGCGCGCTATATCACGCTTCCTTACTCGAAAAATTCGATTTCAACGATATCGTACTTTCGATGAAAAGCTCCGATGTCACCACCATGGTCAAGGCATATCGCCTAGCCGATCAGCGCTGTGATTATCCGCTCCACCTCGGTGTTACCGAGGCGGGCACCCGCCGTATGGGGATCATCAAATCCGCGGTCGGTATCGGTGCATTGCTTGTCGACGGAATCGGCGATACGATCCGCGTATCTCTCACCGATAATCCCGTCGAGGAAGTCTACGCGGCGCAGGATATCCTCAAATCGCTCGGACTGGGGGATGAGGGAGTCACATTCGTTTCCTGTCCCACCTGCGGCAGAACCAAGATCGACCTCATTTCGCTCGCATCCGAAGCGGAAAACAGATTGCGCGGATGCAAAAAGCCGATCACGGTCGCCGTGATGGGCTGTATCGTCAACGGTCCCGGTGAAGCAAAAGAGGCGGATATCGGTATCGCGGGCGGCAACGGCGAGGGTCTGATCTTCAAGAAAGGCGAGATCATCGCGAAAGTCCCCGAGGATCAGCTGATCGACCGATTGATGGAAGAAATCGAAAAGCTTTAATTCTTTTTAAATCTTAGTTAGTAAATCTATACACTAAAACCATGAAAGGTATATGAATGATCAAACTCAGTGAAGTGTTTGCGCCGTATGCGGTCGAGCTTGACGGCTCCTTAGCCGACGCGGCGGTAAACAACATGCGAATCAATAAAGAAAGACGAATACTGAATATCGACATCACATCCGACTATTTGCTGACCCGCGCGGCGATCTTTGCGGCACAGGAACAGATCACTTCGGCGGATATCGGCATTGATAAAGTCATTATCCATCCTCATTTTAAGCCGGAATCTTTTGACGTCGGCTATTTTGATGAGTTGGTCGCCGCATTAAAATCCAACACCCCCAGTCTCAACGGTACGCTCAATGATGCTGTTTTGATCCGTGAGGGAGAGGATCGGCTGAATGTCGAGCTGGCGCACGGTGGCTTAGCACTATTAGAGGCAAAAGAATTTGATACCCTGCTCAGCGATATCATCTATCGTGAGTTTGGACTGCGTTTTGACGTCCGTTTTTCCGGTGTGACACAACTGAGCATGGACGATGAGCAGTTCACCGAAAGTATCGATAACGCACAGAAAAAGATCGATCGTCAAAAGATCGAAGAGCTGACGATGCTGTTCGAGGGCGAAGAACGCACCGATACGGCGTCCGAGAACCTCACTGGGTTAACGGAGATCGAAATCCGCAAGGGCGACTTCCTATATCCGCAGATCATCCGCAACTCCGTCAAGCCGATCTACGGCAGAGTGTTGAAGAACACCAACAAGCTCATGCCGATCGAAAAGATCGCTTATGATACCGGTCGGGCGACCGTCTGGGGCGATGTGTTCGCCTGTGAGACTAAGGTGACCCGATCCGGCGATAAAAACATCATCAATTATGACATTACCGACTACACGGGTTCTATTACCGTGAAGGTCTTTGATTCCATACAAAATTGCAAGGTGCTTGAAAGCATAAAAAAAGGCTCGTCCATCGTGGTGGCAGGTGACGTAGAATTCGATAAATTCGCGGGTGATACCGTGATCAACGCGCGTTCCATCGCCACAGTCAAAAAGGTATCGGTCGTAGATAACGCGCCGAAAAAACGTGTCGAGTTGCACATGCATACCAATATGAGCCAGATGGACGCGATCACCGAGGCGGGCAAGCTCGTCAAGCGAGCCGCCGAATTCGGTCATCCCGCTGTCGCCATCACCGACCACGGCGTGGCACAGGCGTTCCCCGACGCTATGAACGCCGCTGAATCACTGGAGCGTGACGGCAAGGAGATCAAGGTCATCTACGGTACCGAGGCGTACTTTATCGATGATCTCTGTACTCCCGTTGACGGCGACAAAAATGTATCGTTGGATGATACGTTTATCTGCTTTGACCTTGAGACAACAGGCTTATATGCCACGAATGACAGAATCACCGAGATCGGCGCGGTCAAGGTGCAAAACGGAAGGATCGTCGATTTCTTTTCGACCTTTGCCGATCCCGAGCGTCCGATCCCCGCAAAGGTCATCCAGCTGACCGGCATCACCGACAGCATGGTCAAGGGTGCTCCGTCGCAGAAGGAAGCGGTCGAAAAGTTCCTCGCATTCTGCGGTGACGCCGTATTGGTCGCCCATAACGCACCGTTTGACACGGGCTTTATCCGCAAGATCTGTCAGGAAAACGGTATGGAGTACCATTATACCTCCGTGGATACAGTCGCGATCGCGCGTAAGATCCTGCCCGATATCAATAATGTCAAGCTGGATACACTCGCAAAGCATTTTCGTCTGGGCAAATTCAATCATCACCGTGCGGTCGATGATGCGGAAATGCTCACCAATATCTTCCTCAACCTCGTCCGCGTGCTTGAAAAGGACTTTGATGTGCACGATCTGAACGATATGAGGGAGAAGATTGTCGGCGGCGATTACAAGAAGCTGCCGACCTACCATCAAATCATCTTAGTCAAGAATCAGGCGGGTTTAAAGAACCTCTATAAACTGATTTCCTATTCTCATTTAAACTATTTCCACCGTCGTCCACGCATCCCGAAATCCGAGTTGATGAAGCATCGTGAGGGACTGATCATCGGCTCCGCCTGTGAAGCGGGCGAATTGTATCGCGCGATTCTGCACAACGCTAGTGAGGAGGAGATCGAACGGATCGCATCCTTCTATGATTATCTTGAGATCCAGCCTACCGGCAATAACCGTTTCCTCATTCGTGACGGAGGCGCCGCGGATGAAGAACATCTGCAAAACTTAAATCGCAGGATATTAGCGCTCGGCGACAAGCTCGGCAAGCCCACTGTCGCCACCTGTGACGTCCATTTCATGGATCCGCACGACAAGGACTATCGCATGATCCTACTCGCCGCACAGGGCTTTGATGACGCGGAGGAGCAGGCGCCGCTGTATTTCAGAACCACAGCGGAAATGCTCGAGGAATTTGCTTATCTCGGCGACAGAGCACAGGAGGTCGTTGTTGACAACACCAACCTGATCGCCGATCTGTGCGAATACGTTCGTCCGATCCCAGCGGGTAATTTCCCGCCGTTCATCGAGGGTGCGGAGGAACAGCTTACTTCCATCACCTGGCAGCGCGCCAAGGATAAATACGGCGATCCCCTGCCTGAGATCGTCAAGGCACGGCTGGATAAGGAGCTCAATTCCATTACTAAATACGGCTTCTCCGTGCTGTACATGACAGCGCAGAAGCTGGTCGCCGACAGTGAAGCGCACGGCTATCTGGTCGGATCCCGTGGATCGGTCGGATCGTCCTTTGTCGCGACCATGTCCGGTATCTCGGAGGTCAACCCGCTGTGTCCGCACTATCTGTGTCCCAAGTGCAAAAAGAGCATTTTCTTTGAGCACGGAGAATACGGCTCGGGCTTTGACATGCCGCCCAAGGATTGCCCCGACTGCGGCACGCCGATGGAGCGTGACGGCCATGAGATCCCGTTCGAGACCTTCCTCGGCTTCAAGGGCGACAAGGTGCCTGATATCGACCTGAATTTCAGCGGTGAACAGCAGAGTGCTTCTCACCGTTATACAGAAGAACTCTTCGGTCGTGAGAACGTCTTTAAGGCGGGTACGATCTCGACCGTTGCCGATAAAACCGCCTACGGTTATGTCAAGAAGTTCTGTGAAGAACATAACCGCACCTTCCGTAAGGCGGAGATGAATCGCCTCGCGACAGGCTGTACCGGCGTCAAGCGTACCACCGGTCAGCATCCCGGCGGTATGGTCGTCGTACCGCGCGGCATGGAGGTCTATGATTTCTGTCCCGTTCAACATCCCGCCGATAAGAGCGATTCCGATAATATCACCACCCACTTCGATTTCCATTCCATCCATGATACCATCACCAAGCTCGATGAGCTCGGACACGATGTTCCGACGATCTACCATTATCTGGAGGAGAACACCGGTATCCCCGTTATGGATGTTTCCATGAGCGATCCCGACGTGATGTCCCTGTTCACTTCTCCCGAAGCACTGGGCGTGACGGCTGAGGAGATCGACTCACAGACCGGTACCTTCGCGCTGCCGGAGCTCGGCACGAGCTTTGTCCGCCAGATGCTGGTCGAATCCAAGCCCAAGACCTTTACCGACTTGTTACAGATTTCCGGCTTGTCGCACGGCACCGACGTATGGATCGGCAACGCCGCCGATCTGATCAAGAACGGCACCTGTACCATTTCCGAGGTTATCGGTACGCGTGACTCGATCATGACCTATCTGATGCACAAGGGGCTCGATCCCTCTATGGCGTTCAAGATCATGGAGATCGTCCGTAAGGGTAAATCAACCAAGCTGCTCACCGAGGAGCACTTGAACGCGATGAAGGAGCATGATGTGCCGCAGTGGTATATCGACTCCTGCATGAAGATCAAGTACATGTTCCCGAAAGCGCATGCCGCGGCTTATATGATCTCAGCGCTCAGACTTGGATGGTACAAGGTACATAAACCGATTGAGTTCTACGCCGCATATTTCACCGTCCGTAACGATAACTTCGACGGAGCGACACTGCTCAAGGGTCGTGACGCGGTACGCAACAAGATCAAAAGCATTGAGGAAAAAGGCTTTGAAGCGTCCGCAAAGGATAAAGCGGAGGTTCCGATGCTGCAGATCATGAACGAGATGCTCGCGCGCGGTATCGAGGTACTGCCTGTCGACATCTATAAGAGTGAAGCGAAAAAGTTTGTGATCGAAGACGGAAGGATCCGTCTGCCATTCTGTTCGCTCAGCGGAGTAGGGGAGAGCGCCGCGTTCTCGCTTGCCGAAGCCGCGAAGCAAGGTGAATATCTCTGTATCGATGATGTGATCAGCCGGGCAAAGGTCAGTAAGGCTGTTATTGAAACACTCAAGGAATGTGGGGCGTTCGGTGATTTGCCCGAGACCGCACAGATGAGCTTGTTTTAATCGGTGTTATTTCGCTTTGATTCTTTTTAAACGGTTATATGACAGCAGATTTTTACGCACAATCCTATGTAAATGTCGGTTGATGATAAAAAATGTTGTTAAATTTGAGGTGATGTATTGAAAAATCTCAAAATAAAGAATATAATGATAGTGATACTATATACAACACTGCTTATATTCTTTTTCATCCACATCGACGACGTTTTCTCTGTATTAAAAACTATCTTCTCTGTTTTGTCACCGGTCATGTACGGATTGGTGATCGCCTATTTGCTGAATTATCCCTACAAAGCGTTCCGTGATCACGCGTTTAAAAATATGGGCACGAAACACCCTTGGATGAAAAAGATCAAAAAGCCGCTGTCTTTATTTCTCGCGTATGCCATTGTATTCGGCATCGTAGGCTTTTTGGTCGGCACCCTGATCCCGGAGCTGTCCTCCAGCGTTTCGACGTTGATCGACAACATTCCCGCGTATGAGCGAGCGCTTCGAGCGGCTTCTGACAGCGCTGTCGATTTTATCAAGAATCTGACCGGATATAATCTATATGAGTTCGAGAACTACAGCAAGCTCATTTCTATCGTTACCGGCAGTGATACAACGATCTTTATCAAGAATATCGTGACCAATGTTTTACCGTCCGCTTTCTCTACCGTACTCGGCATCGGCGCAGGACTGTATAACTGGATCATCGGTATCATCATCTCGATCTATCTCTTGTCGAGCAAAGAGAAGCTGATCCGTCAGTTCAAGATCGTGATCGTCGCTTATACACCTGAAAAATTCTATAAACGCCTCTTTAAGATCGGTGAAGTATTCAACAAGAAATGCGGTCGATTCATTGTCGGGAAAATCATTGACTCGATGATCATCGGACTGATGTGCTTTATCGGACTGTCGATCTTCCGTTTCCATTATCCTCTCTTGATCAGCGTCATCATCGGCGTCTTCAACTTGATCCCGTTCTTCGGTCCCATCATCGGAGCGATCCCGACCACCTTCCTCTTGTTGATCATCAACCCGATGGAAGCGCTGGGATTCATCGTATTCATCATCGTACTGCAACAGTTCGACGGTAATATCTTAGGTCCCAAGATCCTCGGCGAGACCGTCGGTATCTCCGGCTTTTGGATCATGGTATCCGTTATTGTCGGAGGCGGATTGTTCGGATTACCCGGCATGCTGCTCGGTGTTCCGATCTTCGCGGCGATCTATACGCTGGTGGAGGAAGGCGCTCAAAGGCGTTTGAGGAAAAAGCAATTATCAGCAAACGACGTTGCTCCCGAGGTCGTTGAAGATGATCCTGTGGAAAAGCAAAAGCCCAAATCCAAGGATTCTTCACTTCTCTCAAAAGCGTCCGAGCTGTTCAATCATAAAAAAGGCAAATGATTTATTTGTTTTAATTAGGAGGTTTTAAAATGCAAATGAAAAAAGTAGTTAGCTTGATCATGGTTCTTGTCATGATGCTGACTGTCGCGCTCATCCCCGGCACATTCTCCGCTGCCGACAAAGACGCCGCGGCATCCGGCACACAGGACTATGCTCTTGCGCCCAACATCCAGAGCGGTAATATCCTGCACGCGTTTAACTGGCGCATGCGCGATCTCGTGAAGTATGCTCCCGAAATCGCCGCTGCCGGTTACACTTCCGTACAGATATCTCCGATCCAGAAGACAAAGGCGACCGTCAACGACGGTTCCTACGCGACTGACTGGTGGTCCTTCTATCAGCCCACCGATTTCACCATCGGCAACGCACTCGGTTCCGCTGATGATCTTCAGGCTGCTACCACTGAGCTGCACAAGTACGGCATTAAGGTCATCGCAGACGTCGTTACCAACCATCTGCAAAACTGCACCACCAAGAAGGAACAATCTGTGGTAAGCTCCACTGTCAGAGGCTTTGCCCGTAACTCCAACCTGCTTAGCCATACGGCTGCTGCAGGTGACGGTTCTCGTGCGAATCAGGTCAAGCTCGATCTCGATGCTCAGCTTCCCGATATCAATACCGCCAATTCTGCTTATCAGCAGTATGTTATCTCCAACCTGCTCAACCCGCTGGCGGATAAAGGCGTTGACGGCTTCCGTTTCGATGCCGCGAAGCACATCGAGACTCCCAACGAGTCCGACAGCTCTCTGAGCTCCAACTATTGGCCGACCGTTACCAACGCGATCAAGGCGAAGAATTCCAACGCTTATATCTATGGCGAGATCCTTGACAACGCAGGTAAATTCAGCATTTCTCAGTATACACCTTACATGAACGTCACCGACTGGGCTTACGGTAACACCGTCCGCAGCGCGCTGAATTCTAAGAACGCTTCGAACCTTGTCAACTACGGCTACACCGGCTCTTCCAAGAACCAGAACGTACTGTGGGTAGAATCTCACGATAACTTCTGCGCTAATGTTTCCACCTCTCTGACCAAGAAACAGCAGATCCTCGGTTGGGCAGCGATCGGCGGCCGTAAGGACGCTCCCGCGCTGTTCTTTGTTCGCCCGAAGCATGAGAAACTTGATTCTCCCGGCTTCATCATGTACGATGATCTGATGGGCGCTCCCGGTTCTGCTGAGACTTGGAAAGATCCGACTGTCGTTGCGGTCAACCACTTCAAGAACGCGTTCGCCGGTCAGGCAGAAGACGTTAAGGCTAACGGCTCCAAGCTGTTTGTACAGCGCGGCACCGCCGGCATGCTGATCGTTGACCTGAACGGAACTGCCGGCGCTGTCAGCCAGGCTTGCTCTATGGCTAACGGTACCTATAAGGATCAGGTTTCCGGCAATACCTTCACCGTATCCGGCGGCAAGATCACCGGTAATATCGGTTCCACCGGCGTTGCGGTCGTCTACAACACCACTGCTGATAACTCCGCTCCCGAGATCAAGCTCTCTTTGAACAACGTTGAGCTGACTCCCGAGGTTCTCCATCGTTATACCGATGCTACCGCTTCCGTCAAGGTTGACGTCAAGAACGCTACCTCTTATGACATCAAGGTTTCCAACCTCGCTGCTAAGACCATCACCGACGCTTCCAAGACCTTCACTCTCAACAGCACCATTCCTTACGGCAAGAGTGTTGATATCACGATCACTGCGACCAATGGTTCAAAGACCGTAGAACGCACCTATAACATCAAGAAGAAGAACCCGAACGAGACCAAGAAGGTTTACTTCGACAACAGCACCATGAAGTGGCCGTATGAGAACACTACCGGTCAGAAGACTGTCGGTATCTTCGTCATGTGCAAGACCGGCACCGCCGCTTCTACCAAGATCGGCTCCTATGATTCTCATAAGATGACCCCTGTATCCGGTCAGACCGATCTGTATTCCTATGACGTTCCCGCTAACACCAAATACGTCAAGTTCAACGAGGGCTTCATCGGCTCTTCTTACACCGATAAGTCGCATGTAGACGCTTACGGACGCTGCCACCTGTTCCACACCTTCTCCGAGTGCCAGGGCTACTGCGGCCGTACCATGCCCGAGACGGTTGTCAACTACGGTACCGCTAACAGCGCGGCTAACCGTGAGAACGGCGGTTACGAGCTCGTCGGCTCAATGATCCTGCGTGATCTCCGCTTTGAGGACTACGGTGAGTATCCCGTTGCGACCCTGTCCAACGCTGATACCTCTCTGACCGCGGGCGCTGATGATCCCACTCAGGCTCCCACCGAGAAGCCCACTGAGAAGCCCGTAGGCAGACCGATTCTCCGCGGTGACGCTGACCAGGATACTCTCGTATGCGTACTCGACGTTACCATGATGCAGCGTCATCTGGCGAATGTGAAGGCGCTGTCCGCTGACGGTGTTCTCGCAGCAGATATCAACAGCGATGACGATTTTGACGCTACCGACGTTACGCTGCTCCAGCGTTATCTCGCAGGTATGGGTAATCAGTACAAGGTCAATCAGATCTTCTACGTAGGCGGCGACGCTCCTACTCCCACTACTGCTCCTACACCTACCTCTGCACCTCAGCCCACTACTGCTCCCGATCCTGATCCCACCGATGCTCCCGAGCCTACTACTTCCGGTGAGCCGATCACCTTCCTGCTCACCGACAACTTCGGTTGGGGCAGCGCATATGTTTATGCTTGGGATGAGATCGGTAATGCACTTTGCGGTGAATGGCCGGGTGCTGCTCAGGCTGAGACTATCACAAACGGCTATGGTGAGACCCAGTTCAAATGCACGGTTCCCGAAGGCGCAGTCGGCGTTATCCTGAATAACGGCAACGGCGCTCAGACCGAGGACATCACTGATTTCGGTACCTATGAAGGCTACTGGATGGACGGCACCAAGAACGCCCAGGGTCACTACAAAGTTACCGGCTGGAACTCCTAAGTCCGTTCGATGATCAATTGTCATTGCCGGGCTCCTCGAGCCATGACAATCTCAATAGTTTGATCGATTAACTGAATAAGCCAAAGGGGCTGTCGTATCTACGGCAGCCCCTGATTTTATGTGACAAGTGTGATATTCCTGTCACCCTAACCAAAATAATAAAGCGCCCGATAAAGGACGCTTTACGAAATATTTGACTTTTTATGATCGAATCATTATACTGTAAAAGGTTTTAATTCTTCGATGAACGCGTCCATCTCATCGCCCTCGGCTTCCAGATAGATCGGCTGAGAGAGATCCAGCGACAGGATCCCGATGATAGAATGGGCGTCGATCGAATACTCGTTATGATTCAGTGTGATTTTGATGTGCGGATATTTTGCTGTCAGCGCGACAAATGCTCTTGCTTTCTCAATGCCGCTGATCGTGATGTTTGTGCTGTACATAGTTTGATAACCCCCTCAAGCGTTATCTATCTTAGCACTATTTATCCCATTATTCAACCCCAAAAACGCTGAATATTTTTACATTTTTCGTGGTGATTTTATTTGAAATACTATATTATGACGCTCGGATGCAAGGTCAATCAATATGAATCCGAAGTAATGGCGGAGCTGCTCGATCATGCGGGCTATTCTAAAGCAGAATCCTACGGTGAAAGCGACATCAATATCGTCAACTCCTGCACTGTTACCGCCACAGGTGACGCAAAGAATCGCAAGCTGATCCGTCGTATCCGACGCGAGAATCCCGACAGCATCATCATCCTGTGCGGCTGTATGCCGCAGGCGTTTGCCGATGACATCTCCGCTTTTGAGGGATGCGATATCGTGATGGGCAATACCTCCCGCAGAAACATCATTTCTCTGATCGATGAATACCTGATGACGCGACAGCAAATCATCCGTATCGGTGAACATCAAAGAGATGAGGCGTTTGAACCGATGCGGATTACCGCGTTCAATGAGCGTACCCGCGCATGCATCAAGATCGAGGACGGCTGTAACCGCTTTTGCACCTACTGCATCATCCCGTACGCGCGCGGCAGGGTTCGTTCAAAGCCCTTGGATGAGATCCGACACGAGGCAGAAATACTCGCTAAAAACGGCTTCAAGGAGATCGTTTTGGTTGGTATCAACCTCTCGGCATACGGTCAGGAATGGGAGTTGAATGTCTATGACGCGGTCAGTGTCGTTTGTCAAACAGAGGGGATCGAACGCGTGCGATTGGGCTCCATCGAGCCCGAACGCATGACAGGCGATATCCTGAGCGCCCTTGCGAAAGAACCGAAGTTTTGTCCGCATTTCCATCTGTCCCTGCAAGCGGGCTGCGACACGACCTTAAAGCGTATGCACCGCCATTATGATACCGCGGAATACGCGCGTATCGTCGCGGATATTCGCCGACTGTTCCACAATCCCTCCATCACTACCGATATCATGGTCGGGTTCGTAGGGGAGAGCGAAGAAGATTTCAACACCTCGGTCGGTTTCACGGATGCAATCGGCTTTGCCAAAACTCACGTGTTCCCGTATTCGCGCCGCAAGGGGACTGCCGCCGATAAAATGGACGGTCATATTGATGAGCACCTCAAACACGAGCGTGCTGATATCATGATCGCGCATACATTGGAACAGCAACGACGTTTCATGCAAAGTCAGGTCGGTTTGACCGAACCCATATTGTTTGAGACCCGCTCCAAGGACGGCATGATGGAAGGGTATACCAAGAACTATACCAAGGTGCGCGTCAAGGATGACCGCAACCTTTCCGGCGAAATAGTTGACGTCAAGCTCACGGAAGCGCACGACGATTACTGCATCGGTGTGTTGATCTAAATCCGCGTTATTCATTCAAATACCGTATCACGTTTTCGACTTCCTGTCGGTTATCCTCATTATGAAAGCTATCATAGCTGTACAGCATAAAGCCGTCACAGCCCTTTTCACGCGTGATGGATAACTCTGTCCTCAGGATATCATCATTATCCAGCCATGTCCCGCTGTCGGCGTCTGTACCCGCTTTGTATGCCGGGATACCGATATATAATGACAGTCCGTCATGGCGTTCCGCGTCCAGCCAATCCTGCAAGCCGTCCTCAAAGGTCAGTGCGGGATTATCCAGTGAAAAGTAGATCTGCGGACAGATATAGTCGATATAGCCCTTCTCGCCGCACCACTTTTTTACATCGGCATAGAGCTTATCGTTATTCTTCATATTGCCCTGCGGTGATACGCCGAACAACACATTATTTTTGACTGAATGAACCGCTTGATAGACAGCCTGTATCATCCGATTGACATTATCTCTGCGGAATTCCTCTAATGATAGGGGAGAGTCGCTTTCGGCACAATAAGCGTCATAGTCATCCTTATCAAAATCCCCGCAGTCAGGCGGATAAAAGTAATCGTCGAATTGGATCCCATCGACATCGTAACTCTCCATAATCTCTCTGACACCGTCTGTGATCAGCTTGATCGTTTTATCCTTTGCGGGGTTGAGATACATACTACCGTTGACCTCCACACCGATCGATGGATCTTTCCGATACGGATGCTGATTGCTCAGTTCTGACGGCGTATCCTTGGTGCTGATACGATAGGGATTGAGCCATGCATGCACCATGATATCGTGCTCATGTGCTTTGGTGATGATCGTCTCGAGCGGATCATAACCGGGATCAACGCCCTGTGTACCGGTCAGGATATGTGACCACGGATAAATCTTTGAGGGATAGAGTGCATCACAAAACGGTCGTACCTGTACGATCATCGTATTGAGATCGGCATTCTCCATATCTGACAGGATTTGATCGATTATTTCATTAAATGCCGCTTTTTTATCTGCTTCACCTTCTACGTCCAGCGTCATATAGGTCACCCACACGCCGCGGATCTCTTCCTGCGGCTTTTCGACGGTGATGTTGCTGACGTCCTTGATCGGCTCCTGCGCGCTCACCTCAGGCTCCTTGTCCGATCCCGACACATATAGGATAGAACCTGCCAATAGCACAAACGATAAAACAAACGGTATTATTCTTTTATAGAACATTTTATCACTCCGAGGTTATTTTGAAATTTCTGACTATTTATCTGATCATCATTAATATTATCGCCATCATCGTGACAATCCACGATAAACACGCCGCAGTCAAAGGCAATTGGCGCGTCAAAGAGAATACATTGTTGTTGCTATCCGCGCTCGGCGGCGCACCCGCGATGTATTTGACCATGCTGCTGATCCGCCACAAAACACAAAAACCGAAGTTCATGCTCGGGATCCCGCTGATCTTCATCGCGGAGCTCATTATCATATATCTGGTGCTTCACTATGCCTATCGGATACTATGAGTTTACGGTAACGCCTGCCGACGACGGTATTACGCTCAAGAGCTTTTTGCGACGGATATGCGGACTGTCGGCGCGTTCCATGAAGGTCATCCGATACGGCGGAGGCAGCATTTCCCGCGACGACACTGAATTACGTGCGCACGATATCCTGCACAGCGGCGATAGCATCAAGGTGCGACTGCCGCAGGAGGAGCAAAGCGATATTATGCCGATTGAAGGTACGCTCGACATCCTCTTTGAAGATAACCGACTGTTGATCGTCAATAAGCCTCCCCATATGCCCGTGCACCCTACCAAGATCCACCAACTCGATACCTTGGCGAATATCGTCATGTTTGAGCAGGAGCGTAGGGGAGAGCGCTATCCTTTTCGCGCTCTCAATCGTCTGGATAAGGACACCTCGGGTATTGTGATCCTCGCGAAGGACCGTATTGCGTACAACATGGTTTTCTCAACCATTCAAAAGACCTATGTCGCGGTATGCGAGGGGATCATCACAGAGGGCGGTACCATCGATCTGCCGATCGGAGCGGCGCCCGACAGCAAGATCCAAAGATGTGTCCGAAAAGATGGCGCAAAGGCGATCACACATTATGAGCCGCTCCAAATCTTCGACCGTCACACGCTGTGCAAAGTTTGGCTTGAAACAGGCAGGACCCATCAGATCCGTTGTCATATGAGCGCGATCGGTTATCCGCTGGCAGGAGATGATTTGTACGGCGGCAGTGTTGATCTGTTCCAACGACAGGCATTACATTGCCGATCCGTCACATTTCCGCATCCGATCACAAAAGATCAGATCGAACTCACCGCACCGTTTCCTGCGGATTTTTCCATACTATTCAAATCAACCTCCCCATGATGATTTTCGTACATCGGGGAGGTTTTCCTATTTGATTCGCACTCTCTCCTTGCGGTTCACGCCCGTGATACCGCCGATGATACCGCATAACAGCATCACGGCACTGCGGATGACAGTCAATAATCCGATATTGTTTTTGGTCATACTCATACCGACCGCGAACACGATCAGCAGAGATATTGCCCCGCACAGTGTACCGATGATCAAACCCTTCGATTTTGCGATCACACAGGCGATATACGCGCCGATCAGCACACTGAACCCTTCGAGCGCGACCATCACATAGTCGATGATATCATAGGGGATACCCGACATCATGTTCAGCATCATCGAGAACAGGCAGGTGAGGAGCACAGCGAGCACAACAGAGCTCAGAACACCGATCACAACCGCTTTGACGATGCGCACTTTATCATTACCGAAATCAGACATAAAAAATTCACCCCTGTACACACTATGCAGGGGTGAAAAATTTTATTCGTTATTCTTTTGTGCTTTCTTTTCTTCCTTAGCGGCCTTCTTCGCGGCGCGGCGTTCCTGAAGCTCTTTGAGCTTATCTTCCTTCGTCTTCTTCTCGGGAGTCGTTTCCTTGATGGTATCAACGCTGGAGATCGCCCATTTCTTGAACTTCATCTTGGTGCGATCGGGACCTGTCTCGATGACAAAAGCATCCTCTTCCTCTTTTACCGCGATGATTCTGCCCTGAATACCGCCGATCGTTGTGATATCATCACCGATCTGGATATTGTTGCGCATTTCCTGTTCCTGTTTCTTCTTCTTCGAATTCGGACGAATGAGCAAGAAGTAAAGAACTGCGAACAGACCTACATAAATTAAGATTATCCACCAGCTGCCGCCGGATCCTGAACCAAACATAGTTAAACTTCCTTTCCAATTATTCCAAGTTATTATAACAGGTTAGTTGGATTTTTGCAAGAGCTAAGTGCAATTATATGCGATTATCAAGTATATTTCTATATTTTTGATAGAAAACCTCGTATGTTCCCGCGTCTAAATTGTCACGTATTTTCTGCATCAGCGTATTGTAGAAGTACAAATTGTGCATCACCGCCAGCCGCATACCCAGCATTTCCTTCGCTTTGAACAGGTGCCTGAGATAAGCGCGGGTATGATGCTGACATACGGGGCAGTCACATTCGCTGTCGATGGGAGATTCATCCAGCTCGAACTTTGCGTTCATGATATTGATGATGCCGCTCCATGTGAACAGATGGCCGTGTCTTGCGTTGCGCGAGGGCATGACGCAATCGAAGAGATCAACGCCTCTGTGTACCGCTTCGAGAATATTAACGGGTGTACCGACGCCCATCAAGTATCTGGGCTTATTCTTCGGCGCGAAAGGTTCCACCGCCTCGATGATCTCATACATCGTCTCGGCAGGCTCACCGACCGCCAGACCGCCGATCGCGTAACCGTCAAGATCGATCTGAGCGATCTCTTTCATATGATCGATCCTCAGATCGCGATAGGTTGCGCCCTGATTGATACCGAACAGCATTTGATGGGGGTTGATGGTATCGTCAAGCGAATTGAGCCTGTCCATCTCCGCTTTGCATCGGTTGAGCCAGTTGGTAGTGCGCTTGACAGACGCCTTAGCGTATTCATACGGCGCGGGATTTTCCACACATTCGTCGAACGCCATCGCAATGGTCGAGCCTAAGTTTGACTGGATCCGCATACTTTCTTCGGGACCCATAAAGATGCGTCTGCCGTCGATATGGGAGTTGAACACAACGCCTTCTTCAGTGATGTTATTCAGCTTTGCCAGAGAAAAGACCTGAAATCCGCCGGAATCCGTGAGGATCACGCCGTTCCATCCGGTCATCTTGTGCAGCCCTCCGAGCTTCTTGACCGTTTCATCCCCGGGTCGAAGGTGCAGATGATAGGTATTGCTCAGCATGACCTGCGTGTTGATATGCTGTAGATCATATGCCGACAGTCCGCCTTTGATCGCGGCACAGGTCGCGACATTCATAAATGCCGGCATCTGTACCGTGCCGTGGACGGTTTTGAACTCGCCGCGTCGGGCGTTTCCTTCTTGCTTTAATAATGTATACATAATGTTCCCTTTATTTTATAATATTGCCATCGCATCGCCGAACGAGAAAAAGCGATATTTCTCCTTCACAGCGATCTCATATGCCTTCATCGTTTTATCATAGCCATAAAACGCGGACACCAGCATGATCAACGTGCTCTCGGGAAGATGGAAGTTCGTAATCAAGCCGTCGAGCACCTTGAATGTAAAGCCCGGATAAATGAAAATATCGGTGAAGCCGTCACAGGCGCGGATCTCACCGTTTGCCGCGACGCTCTCGAGCGTACGGCAGGAGGTCGTGCCGACCGCGATCACACGCTTGCCGTTCGCTTTTGTACGCTTGATCAGCTCTGCGGTTTCCGAGGGGATCTCGTAATGCTCGCTGTGCATCTTATGCTTGGTCACTTCATCGACCTTGACGGGTCGGAACGTGCCCAGTCCGACATGGAGCGTGACATATCCGATGTTCACGCCCTTTGCGCGAATCTTATCGAGCAGTTCGTTGGTGAAATGCAGACCCGCAGTCGGAGCGGCGGCAGAGCCGAGCTCATGCGAATAGACTGTTTGGTAACGCTCCTGATCCTCGAGCTTTTCGGTGATGTAAGGGGGAAGGGGCATTTGACCGATCTTGTCAAGGGTGGTGTAGATGTTTTCTTCACTCTGTAATTCGACGATCCGATTGCCGTCCTCTATGATATCGACGACCTCCGCTTTTAACAATCCGTCGCCGAAGATGAACCTTGTGCCGATCTTCGCCTTCTTACCGGGCTTGACCAGGGTTTCCCAGCGGTTGCCGCTGAGCTGCTTCAACAGCAGAAATTCGATCTTCGCACCCGTATCCTCTTTCACGCCGTAGATACGCGCGGGGATGACGCGGGAATCGTTGACGATCAGGCAATCACCCTCATTAAGATAATCGAGTATATCATAAAAATAACGGTGCTCGATCTCGTCATTCTCACGGTGCAGCACCATCAGTCGGGAATGATCCCGCGGTTCGATCGGTGTTTGCGCGATCTGTTCCTGCGGTAAATCATAATAAAAATCACTTGTCTTCATACATTGACCTCAAAAAACGCAGTTATTACACAATTGAAATTGACAAATCCGCAATGGAATGGTATATTATAACTTGATATAGATTAACCATCTATATGAATTTGCCTATCATATAATATATTATTATTGGAAAAAACTCAACTGTTTTTTTAAAATTGGGAGGTATATAGTATGAAAACGTTTAATGTCGGAATTATCGGCGCCACGGGTATGGTGGGTCAGAGATTTTCTCTCTTGCTCGAAAATCATCCGTGGTTCAATGTCACCGCGATCGCCGCGTCCAAGCGCAGCGCAGGCAAAACCTATGCCGAGGCTGTCGAGGGCAGATGGGCGATGACCGCACCGATCCCCGCCAACATCAAGGATATGGTCATGATGGACGCCGCTGATGTAGAGGCAGTCGCCGCAAAGGTCGACTTTGTCTTCTGCGCGGTCGATATGAAGAAGGATGAGATCAAGGCACTCGAGGAGGCTTATGCCAAGGCAGAGTGCCCCGTCGTCTCCAATAACTCCGCGAACCGCGGTACACCCGATGTACCGATGATCGTACCCGAGATCAACCCCGATCACGCTCAGATCATCCACGCGCAGAGAAAGCGTCTGGGTACCAAGCGCGGCTTCATCGCTGTTAAGTCCAACTGCTCTTTGCAGAGCTATGTTCCCGCGATCCATCCCTTAAAGGAAAAGTATAAAGTCAACAAGGTGCTTGCCTGCACCTATCAGGCGATCTCTGGCGCGGGTAAAACCTTTGAGCGCTGGCCCGAGATGGTCGATAACCTGATCCCGTATATCGGCGGTGAGGAAGAGAAGAGCGAGCAGGAGCCCTTAAAGCTCTGGGGTCATATCGAGGGCGACAAGATCGTCAACGCAGATGACATCGCCATCACCTCACAGTGCCTGCGTGTACCTGTCTCGGACGGTCACACCGCCGCGGTATTCATCGACTTCGGCGTAGAGAATAAACCGAGCGTCGAGGAGATCATCGATATCTGGAACAATTACAAGGGAAGAGCACAGGAGCTCGAGCTTCCTTCCGCTCCCAAGCAGTTTCTGCATTATTTCACCGAACCCGACAGACCTCAGATCAAGTCTGAGCGTATGCTCGAGGGCGGCATGGCGGTTTCCGTCGGTCGTCTCAGACCCGATACCCAGTATGATATGAAGTTCGTCTGCATGTCCCACAACACCCTGCGCGGCGCTGCGGGCGGCGCTGTCCTGATGGCTGAGCTGCTCTGTGCCGAAGGCTACATGGACTGAAATCGAGTGATTAGTGGTCAGTGATTAGTGATCAGTATTATTGATTCGTCATTGAATGTTAATACTCCTTTATATCACTTTTATTAGGAGGATTTTTTATGAGCAAGCATATTTTTACAGGTGCAGGCGTTGCGCTGATCACCCCGATGCACAGCGACGGTTCCGTCAACTACGAAGAACTGGCACGTTTATTGGAATTCCAGGTTGAGAACGGAACCGACGCGATCATCGCGTGCGGTACCACCGGTGAAGCCGCGACCTTGACCGTCAAGGAGCATTGCGAGGTGTTATCCTTTGTCTGCGAGCGTATCAACGGCCGCATCCCCGTTATCGCGGGTACCGGCTCCAACGATACCTCTACCGCGATCGAGCTGAGCAAATCCGCCGAGGCAAGCGGCGCGGACGCGCTGTTATCCGTCACACCTTACTATAATAAGACGTCACAGAACGGTTTGATTCGCCATTTTACCACCATCGCAGATAACATCGATCTGCCGATGATCCTGTATAATGTACCCTCGCGTACCGGTTGCAACATCAAACCCAAAACTTACGCTGAGCTGTGCAAGCACGAGAACATCGTCGCTACCAAGGAGGCAAACGGCGATATCTCCAGCGTTTCACAGACACGTTCTCTGTGCGGCGATAAGCTAGATATCTATTCGGGTAACGATGATCAGACCGTGCCCTTCATGTCGCTGGGCGCTTTGGGCGTTATCTCCGTCTTCTCGAATTTCTGTCCGAAGGAGATGCACGAGATCTGCGAGTTGTGCCTGAACAATAACTTTGTGGAAGCATCCAAGATGAATTTCCACTACGTCGAGCTGATGGATATCATGTTCTCCGACGTCAACCCGATCCCTGTCAAGACCGCCATGAATCTGATCGGCTTCAATGCGGGCGAGTGCAGACTGCCGCTCGTACCCATGAGCTATTCGGGTTACCACGATCTCAAGGATTGTCTGGCAAAGTACAACCTGATCGGTAAATACGCATAAATACTACTGTCATTGCGAAGCTATCAACATCGCGTTGAAGCTATGGCGATCTCATCCGATTGTCATGGGTATCCCTCGCAATGACTCTTTCTTATCGGAGGTTTCATATGATCAAGATATTACTCAACGGCTGTCTCGGCAAGATGGGACAGGCTGTAGAATCCTGCGTGAATGAGCGCGAGGATGTGATGATTTCCTGCGGCGTTGATATCGCCACGGGCGACAAGACCTATCCCGTATACAACTGCTTTGTCGATGTGCAGGAAAAGCCCGACGTCATTATCGACTTTTCCAATCCGCTGGTGCTGGACGATATGCTGAGTTTTGCTGTCGATCATCAGACGCCCGTTATCATCTGCACCACCGGTTTTTCCGAGGCACAGGTACAGAAGATCAGGAATACCGCGAAACAGATCCCTGTATTCTATTCCGGCAATATGTCGCTGGGCATCAATGTACTGATCGCTCTGTCCAAGATGGCGGCGAAAGTGCTGTATAACAGCTTTGACATTGAAGTGGTGGAGAAGCACCACAATCTCAAAATTGACGCTCCCTCGGGTACTGCACTGATGATTGCCGACGCGATCAATGAGGAGATCGGCGACGCGCAGTATATCTATGACCGTCACGCGTACCGCAAAAAGCGCGAGCATAACGAGATCGGCATCCATTCCATCCGCGGCGGTACGATCGTCGGCGAGCACGAGGTCATCTTTGCGGGACATGACGAGGTCGTTTCCTTAAAGCATCAGGCGCAGAGCAAGGGCGTATTTGCCGCGGGAGCGGTCAACGCCGCCGCTTATATGAAGGACAAGCCTGCAGGTCTGTATGACATGTCTGATGTATTGAAGGGATAAAATAATTTAGTGATCAGTGGTCAGTGCTTATATCTACGAATTCAGCACCGCGGCGCACACTTTAATTGTTTTATCATATACTGATACGGAACAGAAATGGCTATTGTTTAACAGCCCCGTTAAACATATAACAGAAAAAGACGCACGCGTAACACCTTTGTTTTTCTATCATATACTGATAGGGAACAGAGGTGTTTTTTTATGAACAAAGAATTGATACTCGTGCCCTCCGTGACCTACGCGATGAAAGCAAAGAGTATTTTAGAACAATATCAGATCCGATCCTATATTCAGCGCACGCCCAAATATGTGAATATCAAATCCTGCGGTTATTGTCTGTTTGTACCGAATCGCTCCGATGAAGCAGAACAGATCCTGAGAAAAAACGGCGTACGTGTCCTCGGCAGGGCGGAGCGGGAAAAGCCGTGATCTATCTCGACAATTCCGCTACCACCTACCCAAAGCCGCCGCAGGTGATCCGTGCCGTGCAAAATGCCGTCAAAGCCTACGGCTTCAACCCCGGCAGAGGCGGTTATCGGCAATCGCTCCAAACAGCGCAAAAGGTGTATGAGGCACGTGAAACGATCGCGGGCTTCTTTCACGTGCCATCACCGGAATCGGTCATCATTACTCCCGGGTGTACCCAGTCGCTGAACATGGTCATCAAGGGTTTGCTCAAACACGGCGATCATGTCGTGATATCTTCTTTGGAGCATAACGCCGTTTACCGTCCTATCTATCAGCTCAGCAAAATGGGGGAGATCACCTTTGGCATTGCCGACGTTGTGATCGGTGACGATGAATCGACGATCTCCAACTTTCGCAATGCGATCAACGAACACACAAGGATGATTATTTGCACCCATGCGTCCAATGTCATCGGCTATCGTTTGCCGACAGAGCGACTTTGCGCTCTGGCGCATAGCTACGGTATTCCGTTCTGTCTGGATGCCGCTCAAAGCGCGGGAGTATTCCCGATCGATATGAATAATGACGGATATGACTTTGTCTGTTGTCCCGGACACAAATATCTCTACGGCCCGATGGGAATAGGATTGCTCCTGATCGGAAATGATAATACGGTAGAGCCTTTGATCGCGGGCGGTACAGGCAGTTTATCCGCAGAACCGGATATGCCCGATTTTTATCCCGATCGGCTGGAAGCGGGCACACAGAATATCGCAGGGATCATGGGACTGAAAGCCGGTATCGATTTTATCACGCAGAAGGGGATCGGGAGGATCTATCAAAAGGAGTCTGGCACGATCAATGGACTGTATCAGTCGCTGAAACTGCACAAAAAGCTCCGTATCGTCGGCAGAGAAGATGATCGTGAGGGTGTTTACGCGCCTGTACTTGCGTTTTCCGTTGACGGGATAGACAGCGAAACTGTCGCCGAAACCCTTTCACAGCGATACCATATCGCCGTCAGAGGCGGACTGCACTGCTCACCCTTGGCGCATCAAGCACTGGGAACACTCGATCACGGCATTGTTCGGATATCGCCGTCTGTATTCACCTCGACGGAAGAAATCAACATCCTGTATCACGCATTGCATCGAATCAAATAGTTATGTGAAAACTTTTTGAAAAATACCGAATTCGCCTTGCAATCATATGGGACGTATGTTAGAATAAATTTGTGTATTGAAAATTTATGTGATTACAAATAACAGGAATTCAGAAAAAGCGATTCGGAAGGACGAATATATGGAAGCTACCTTTATAACACGATTGATAGGGACACTCAAAACCTTTGCCTTCAAGGATTTTATCGACGTTGTCATTATCGCGCTGCTTATTTTCTATCTGTTACGATTATTCCGCAACAGTCGTGCCGGTCAGCTGGTCAAGGGTTTCCTGATCCTGCTGGTCGTCTACGGTGTGTCATATCTTCTTCAACTCACGATGTTGACCTATATCCTCAACTCGATCTTCACCTATTGGGCGATCATCTTTATCGTCGTTTTTCAGCCGGAGCTACGATTGGGCCTGGAGCGGCTGGGACGTTCTAACAGAAGGTTGCGCAGCTTTATGTCCTCTACGGTACAGAATCCCGAGGATAAGATCTACAAGGCGCTCTCCGACGTGGCGGATACCTGTGCGATTTTCTCCAAATCCAAAACCGGCGCGCTGATCGTATTTGAGCGGGATACTCCTTTAGGTGAGATTGCGGACACGGGTACCCTCCTCAACAGTGATGTATCTCCCGCATTGTTGGGCAACATTTTCTTCAACAAGGCGCCTTTACATGACGGAGCCAGCATTATCCGTGAAGGAAAGATCCTGGCTGCGGGATGTATTCTTCCCCTGTCCGACAGCCTGAACATCAGTCAGGAGCTGGGCACCAGACATCGTGCCGCGATCGGTATCACCGAATTAAGCGACGCGGTCGTCGTAGTCGTATCGGAAGAGACCGGCAGTATCTCTGTGGCTCTCAACGGCATATTGACGCGCGATTATAAGCGTGATGATCTGTATAATAGGCTGGTCGAATTGATCATAGTCGGCGACAATGACAAAAACACCGGGCTGTTTGCTGCTCTTTTCAATAAACGAAAGGAGAAGAAGAATGAAAAAGAATAAAAGCTTTTTATCGAGATTATTCTCTTCAAATATCTTTTTACTGATCCTCTCCTTTATCCTCTCGTTTAGCTCATGGGTCGTCGTATCCTTTGTATCCGATACCAACATCAAAACAATTACTATTGAAAAAGTGCCCGTATCCATTGATTTACCTGAGTCGGATTATGATTACACCTTTTTTCTGGATAAGTATTACGGTGTTTCTCTCGATGATTCCGGTAATCCGCTGGTCGATGTTGTAGTAAAGGGTAATGCGATCGTTGTCGGCTCTTTAAAGCCCGAGAACATTGACATCACAGGTAAAATCAATATCCCCAATAATGCCGCGTTGTCACCTCAGGAATATACGGTATCGTTGAATTATGAGAAATCCGGTGTACTGACGAACTACGAGGTTCAGTCGATCTCAACCTCGACACTGTCGGTCTATGTCGATCAGCCGCTCGAAAAAGAGTTTGATATCGTCAACTCCTGCACCTTCAAAAACACGGATAATACGAAGTATGCCAACCTTACCCTTTCTCAGTCGAAGGTCAAGATCAAAGGTCCCGAATCCTTGATTAATGAGATCTCGTCTGTTGAGGTGCATGGTGAGATCACCGAAGAAGGAACTGTAAAAAAAGGTTTTGTCTATAAGGATAGTGAAGGCAGGGAACTCACTGACGCGTATTTCACTCCCTCCGTTGAAAATGTAAGTGTCACCGCCAAGCTTTTACCGATAGCCACCGTTAACCTGAAGGTCGAGTATAAAAATAAACCAAGCGATGTGAAGACGCAGGCTAACATCTCACCTTCGGCGGTCAGAATAGCCGGTGAACAAGCAGAGCTGGATAAATACAAAAACGGCTTGACGCTCACTACACTGGATTACGCTGAATTGAAGAATGAAAACTTTGAGCAAGATTTTACCATCACTCCACCGGATAATTGTAAGATCATAGCGGATGAAAATGAAAAATCTGCTCCTACCAAAGCCAAAGTATCCTTGGATCTGGGCCCTTATTCGGAGAATACCGTCAGTAAGAAGATCACCTATGATGCCGACGGATACACGTATACCTTTACACCGGGCGACATCAGTATTCAGCTCTACGGTGATGAGACCCAGATCAAAGGGATTACCTCGAGCGACATCAAGCTGACTGTTGATATTCCCGATGATTTTAAGAGTAAGCTCCAAGAATTGAAATCCGGAGAAAGCGTATCCCGACAGGGGGTCAAGCTCAAGCCGGAATTGAGCAGTGATTATTCCGAATGTTGGATCTACGGATCATATACGGTCGATCAGGTCACTGTTACAAAGAAATAATCGAAGAACGCACTGTCACATAGAGGGCAGTGCGTTTTCTTGCGTATCAAATGATGATTATATTATATTGATACACGTGATAATAAAAAACTCCCTTCTCAGCAGAAGGGAGTGAAATATCAATACGTTTAATCAGAATCGCGCGGGGGTCATGTACTTATATTTCTTTGTTTTGAGCAGACCCTGTGATGAATCCAATACGTCCTTATGATAATGCACACTCTGTACCAGTCCGATACTGATCAAAACAGAGAGTAGGGAAGTACCGCCGGATGAAAAGAACGGAAGCGTGATGCCGACTACAGGGAGTAATCCGAGCACCATACCGATATTGATGATCGACTGTACACTGATCATCGCAAACACACCGACGCAGATCATCCTTCCCGGATAATCGCGCGCCGACACCGCGTTCATCGCGAGCTTAATGCAGATCAAAAGCAGGATAAACACCAGCAGCACACAGCCAATAAAACCGAGCTCTTCACCTGCCACGGTGAAAATGAAATCGTTCTCCTGCTCGGGAACGATCCCCGAGGCAACCCTTGCGCCGTTGCCCAGTCCCGTGCCGCTCAATCCGCCGGACGCGACGCTAACCTTGCCCTGGTACTGCTGCCAGCCGTAATTCTTCATCGCGTTTCCGTCGATATCGAAAATCGCGGTAAAGCGGTTCTTTTGCTCTTCATTGAGAAAATAATTCCACAATATCGGGATTCCTGCCGCGAGCAACACCAGCATAATCAAAAAGTATCTCAGCTGTACGCCGCCGATGAACGCCATGATGAGGAACATGAACAGGAAAATCAGCACCGTACCGTCGTCGCCCTGCATATGGATCAGCACCACAGGTACCGCCATATGGATCACCAGTGAGAGCACGCCGAGCAGATGATGGAGCATGTCGTTCTCCTTGAGCAGCTGCAAATGTCGGGAGAAGGTGATGATAAAGAACACCTTTACCAGCTCCGAGGGCTGGAAGGAGATCCCGCCGGGCAGCATGATCCACGCGGTATCATCCGTGCCGGTGACGTTTCGTCCGAACACAAACACCAGGAGCAGCAGCCCGAGCGATACGATCATCAACACAATCCAATGCCGCGTGATATGCTCATAGTCAATGAGCGTGATAACGACCGCCGCGATATATCCTAAAACGAGCGCCAATACCTGCGGCGCCATGTAGTTGTAATCCGAGGCTCTCTGCATCGAATTGATCAATAGCAGACTGTACGCGCTTGCCGCAATGGTCAGCAGCCACAGGATCACGTCTGATTTTGTAAAAAACTGAGTTAATCCTTTAAGTGCTTTTTGCATAGATAACCTTTCAATATAATCGTCATTGCGAAATCCCTTTCAGGGACTGTGGTATATTAACCGATTTCTGATTTTCGATTTCTGTTTTCTCCTATCATTATAGTGAATGAGAAACTTGAATTCAAGATAAATATTTGTAATAATTTCGTTTATTTTATCCTATGGCATTATTCCGAGGCGATCATATGTTAAAATATTCAATTGATAAAATCAATCAGAGGTAGATTTCATGAAAGTGACAACCTCCTGTACGCGTGACACGGAGCAGTTGGGCGAGAAGCTCGCGTCGGTATTGCACGGCAAAGAAACGATCGCCCTGTTCGGTGATCTGGGCGCCGGCAAGACCGCCTTTACCCGCGGGCTGTGCTCGGGGCTGGGGATTACAGACGGCGTATGCAGTCCGACCTTTGCCATTGTCAACGCGTATCAGGGAAAGTTTCCGGTCTATCACTTCGATATGTACCGTATCACCGATCTTGATGATCTGTTCGCGACCGGCTTCTATGACTATATCGGCAACGGCGTGATCATCATCGAGTGGAGCGAGAATATCGAAAGTGAGCTCGAGCCGGATTGTATCCGTATCCGTATCGAGAAAACGGATAACGAGAACGAGAGAATATTTGACATAAGGGGGTTGGATGAATATGCTGATCTGTTCCGTTGATTCCTCCGCGACCCCTGCGTCGGTTTGTTTGCTCGAGGATGACAAGATCATTGCCGAGTATTATTTGAACACCGGCTTTACGCACAGCCAAACGCTGATGGCGATGCTCGAATCAGTGTTGAAGATATCGGGCAAGAGCGCCGATGACATTGATTTGTATGCTGTCAACAGCGGTCCCGGGAGCTTTACCGGCGTGCGAATCGGTGTGAGCGCCGTCAAGGGCATGGCTTACGCGCAGAACAAGCGCTGTGTTGAGGTCTCGACCTTAGCGAGCATGGCGTATAACTTTCTCGGCAATCACGCGATCATCTGCGCCTGTATGGACGCCAGGCGCCGTCAGGTCTATCATGGACTGTTCCGTGTGGACGGCGACAAGATCGAGCGGCTGTGTGAAGACAAGGCGATCGCTGTCGAGGAGCTGCTGGGCAGCTTACCGAAGGATGAGGAGATCATCCTCGTCGGCGACGGCGCTGAGTTAGTTTATCAAAGCGCTGAGGATCCCGCGATCAAATTAGCGCCGCCGAACCTCAGATATCAACGAGCTTCATCGGTCGCATTAGCGGCTGTTGAAACATACAACAGGGGAAAGGTCGTCTCTCCCGCAGCGCTGATGCCCCGCTATCTCCGTCTTTCTCAGGCGGAGCGGGAACGCAACGCCAAAATCAAACAAGAACAGGATGGTGCTTTATGATAGCAATCGGATGCGATCATGGCGGTCTTGCGATCAAGAATGCTGTGATCAACTACATGAAAGAAAATGGGATCGCCTATCACGACTACGGCTGTTATACCGACGAGAGCGTGGATTATCCCGTTTACGCGTATCAGGTGGCAAAAAGCGTCGCTGGCGGAAACGCGGAACTGGGGATCATCTGCTGCGGTACCGGCATCGGTGTTTCGATGGCAGCCAACAAGATCAAGGGCATTCGAGCCGCGGTATGTACCGACGAGTTCTGTGCCGAGATGACCCGCCGCCACAATAACGCCAACATCATGTGCATGGGCGGCAGAGTGATCGATGAAGAAAAGGCGGTCAAGCTCGCCTCCATCTTCCTGAACACCCCCTTTGACGGCGGCAGACATGAAAAACGCGTCAACATGATCACCGAGATCGAAAACGATAGTTTTACTATTTAATTAGTATTTATCGATAAAAGAAAGAAGGATTCATAATGAGCAGTAAAGTGACAATTTTTGACCATCCGCTGATCCAGCACAAGCTGTCGATCCTGCGTGACGAAAACACCGGTACCAAGGAATTCCGCGAGCTGATCTCCGAGATCTCCATGCTGATGTGCTATGAGGCGACCAGAGATCTGCCCCTCGAGGATGTACAGATCAAAACCCCCATGGCAACGATGATCGCCAAGCAGATCAAGGGCAGAAAGCTTGCTTTTGTCCCGATCCTGCGCGCGGGCTGCGGTATGCTGGATGCGATGTTGACCATGGTACCGTCCGCTAAGGTCGGCCATATCGGTCTGTACAGAGATGAAGTTACCCATAAGCCCGTCGAGTATTACAACAAGCTCCCCGGTGATGTTCACGAGAGAGATGTATTCGTGCTCGATCCGATGCTTGCCACCGGCGGTAGCGCTGTGGACGCGATCAGCATCATCAAGCGCTCCAACCCGCGCTCCATCCGTTTTCTGTGCATTATCGCGGCTCCCGAGGGCATCGAGGTACTGTCAAAGGAACATCCCGACGTAGAGATCTACTGCGCCGCCAAGGATGAAAAGCTCAACGAGAACTGCTACATCCTGCCCGGTCTGGGCGATGCGGGCGACCGTATCTACGGTACCGATGTTGTCGGTGAAGTCTCCGTCGATAAGCGCGGCAGTACCGTCAAGCTCCGTTCCAAGACCACATGATGAGAAAGCTGACCGCTATACTGTGTATATTAACATTGTGCGCGTGTTTTTTATCGGCGTGCGGTAAAAAAGCCGACGGCGCGATGGAACCCCTCAAGGATGAAAACGGCGCCGTGACCGGTTATGAGCGCAAATATCATAACGATAACGGCGACGTTACCCGATGGGATGTGTATGACGCCAATCAACAGTATGATCACTATGTCCTCTATGAATACGACAGCAACAATCGCCTCGCCAAAGAGACCTATTATCAGGCAAGCGGCATCGGCGTCTACTACTACGCCTACTCCTACAACGATTCCGGCAAAATAGCAGAGGAAGATTTTGTTTCTGTCAAGGAAGGCTCTACGCGTACGCTCTATGACGCGGACGGTCACGAGGAGAAGCGCTATACCTATGATCGTGACGATCAACTCATCAAGTATGAGGTGTACCAAAATGATACATGGGTAGCATCCGAGCTCCCGACAGAGGCCGAAACGACCGACACGGTCGATCCGACCGCATCATAAGTGAATAATGAGCTATTACAAAAGCCGCTCTCCCGAATAGGAAAGCGGCTTTGCTGTATACAATTTATTTTTTTGATTTCTTGGGCTTTGCCTCAGCGGGCGCTTCGGGTCCTGCCTTAGCCTCAGCTTTTACCTCGGGCTCGGCAGCCGGCTCTTCGGCGGGTTTTTCAGCGGGCGCTTCCTCAGCCGCAACCTCTTCTGCGGGAGCCTCGACAGCTTCCTCGGTCGGGATCTCGGTGCCTTCCGCTTCCACGTTGAAGTTCTCGGATTCTGCCCATTCGATCACCATATCTCTTCCTGCTTTAGCGGTCTCAGCCACTGCGACGATCAAATCATCGGCAGCAAGAACAAAAGATTTCGCGGTTTTGAGCCAATATTTTTTTAAATTAGCCATTTTGTCAACTCCTTTAGTTTTTTTCTTTTATTATAGCCTGTGCATACGGTAAAGTCAAATAAACTTTTTGCTAAAGCAGAATATCCGTTGACTGTTGATGAAAGTTCCGTTCAACCGCTTGTGAAATAACACTTGATTTATTGAATGTTTTGTTGTATAATACAGAATGTTCCCGCCGGCATGTCGGAATTGGCAGACGAGACAGACTCAAAATCTGTTGTCTTTGCGGGCGTGTGGGTTCGAGTCCCACTGCCGGCACCATTGTAATACAAAAGGGTATCCACGATGGATGCCCTTTTGTGTTTCATCTGTACAGTGACGGAAGTGGGACTCGAAGGCGAGTGTGTCAAGCCGTAAGCCGCGCGCAAGGCGCAGACAAAAACACGATAGTATCGTGTTTTTAACGAGAGAGCAGATAATCCGTATCTGATACTTGATGCTACCAAACGAGATCGATTTAATAAACAAATAGGACACCCACTGCCGGCACCATTGTAATACAAAAGGGTATCCCAGATGGATAGCCTTTTGTGTTTCATCTGTACAGTGACGGAAGTGGGACTCGAAGGCGAGAGTGCCGAGGTTCAAGCTGTGCGAAGAACCGAAGGTAAAAACAGTATGGCATACTGTTTTTAACGAGAGCGCAGATGAGACGCTTCTGTTATTTGATGCTAACACGCGAAATCGATATAATATATAATATGAGATACCCACTGCCGGCACCATTGTAATACAAAAGGGTATCCCGGATGGATACCCTTTTGTGTTTCATCTGTACAGTGACGGAAGTGGGACTCGAAGGCGAGAGTGCCGAGGTTCAAGCTGTGCGAAGAACCGAAGGTAAAAACAGTATGGCATACTGTTTTTAACGAGAGCGCAGATGAGACGCTTCTGTTATTTGATGCTAACACGCGAAATCGATATAATATATAATATGAGATACCCACTGCCGGCACCATTGTAATACAAAAGGGTATCCCGGATGGATACCCTTTTGTGTTTCATCTGTACAGTGTCGGAAGCAAGTAATTGATTTGAGAAAGGGAGGATAGCGCCATGCCGCAATTTATCATCTTATATAATCCCTTGAGCGATAACGGACAGGGGGAAGCGCAAACCAAGTTGCTCAGTAATCGACTGGAGGGCAACGATCTTCGCCTGATCGATCTCACCAAGTGTGATGATATCCAAAAGATGATCGGAGAATCCCATCCCGATGATACCTTCATCCTCTCCGGCAGCGACGGCACGCTGAATCGCTTTCTCAATGAGATTGACACAATAGAGATCAAAAACGAGATCCTGTATTACGCGACCGGTTCAGGCAACGACTTTTTGATGAGCTTAGGCATCGAAAAGGGTAATCTCGTCCCCCTCAATCCGTTTTTCGGCACATTACCGACCGTTACCGTCAACGGACAAGACCGCAAATTCATCAACGGCGTCGGTTTCGGCTTCGACGGCTATTGCAGTGAAGCAGCCGACGCGCTTCGTGAAAAGGGTGACAGACATATCAACACCATGGGGATCGCCGTCAAGGGACTCTTGTTCGGGTTCAAGCCCGTGAACGCCACGATCACCGTCGATGACTGTACCGAGCGCTTCAAGGATGTATGGCTCGCTCCCACGATGTTCGGCAGTTTTTATAACGGCGGAATGATCCCGGTTCCCGATCAGGATCGCGAGGATGGCGTTGTGTCTGTGATGGTGCTCTATCACTGCAATAGAGGAAAGGCGCTGACGGTTTTTTTGAAGCTCTATCGAGGTGAATATATCCACGACGAGAACATCGTCAGGATCATCAAGGGACACAATATCAACGTAGAATTCGACAGCCCCACCGCGCTGGTGATCGACGGCGAGGTCATCAAAAACGTCACCTCTTACTCCGTGAAACGATGATAGAATGACTGGCTCCGAGGAATCGGAGCCTTTTTACCTATTGATTTCATCGGCAAAAACAGGTACAATAGGAGCGGTGATAATATGAAAGCAACTGTATGGCAAGAACTGCTCGCAGCACTGGATAGGGGAGAGAGCCCCGATCTGGTTCTGTCCGCGGAAAATCAGACTTATATCCGCAAATTCGCCAAGAGCGACCGACTGATCCTGCTGGGCTGTGGTCATGTGTCGATCGACGTCTACCGACTGGCTAAAACCATCGGCTTCGATGTCGTCGCAGTCGATGACAGACCCATCTTTGCGAATTATGAGCGTTTCCCCGACGCAGAGATCATCTGTGATGATTTTGTATCGGCAATTGAAAAGCTCCGTATCACGCACAGGGATTATATCTGTGTGCTGACCCGCGGTCACTTGTGGGACGCGCAGTGCATCCGCGCGATCCTGTCGGGTGAAATGCCGTATTATCTGGGGCTGATCAGTTCGAAAAAACGTGCCGCCGGACTGCGGGACATCCTGATCGAAGAAGGGTTCGATCAGGAAGCGATCGACGCGATTCATGCCCCCATCGGTCTAAAGATCGGCGCGATGACGACCGCTGAGATCGCGGTTTCCATCTGCGCGGAGCTGATACAGGAGCGGCACAAGCAATATGTCAAGCCGCGTGACAACGAGCTGGCACAGACGAATGTTGACTTCGATTTATTGCGCTATCTCGCTTTATCCGACGAGCCCCGCGCACTGGTGACGGTGTTGTCGTCCACCGGCTCTACTCCCGTCAAAAGCGGCAGTATGATGGCGGTCAACGCCCTCGGTCATGTTGCCGGAACCGTCGGCGGCGGGTGCGGTGAGGCGGCGGCGATCAACAAGGCGCGCCGTATGCTCGATAAGAGTGAACAGGCTGTTCTGCACATCGATATGAGCAACGAGGTCGCGGCGGATAACGACATGGTGTGCGGCGGAAGTATGACCGTGCTGATCGAAAATATCACCTGACCGCTTACGCCAAGCATGATTAGCTTGCTTTAAAGCGATAAACATGGTATAATAACAGTGAATAACAATTCACTAACCACTAACCACTAACCACTAACCACTAACCACTAACCACTAACCACTAACCACTGACCACTAATCACTAATCACTAACCACTGACCACTATATACAAACGGAGTACAATATGAAAATCATCAATCTATTACATAACGACCGCTGTTCACTGTCCTTCGAGGTGTTTCCGCCGAAGGTCTCCTCATCCTTTGACGAGGTCAAGCCTGCCATCGAGAAGATCGCACAGCTCAAACCATCCTTCATGAGCGTGACCTACGGTGCGGGCGGCGGCACGAGCAGCTATACCCTCGATATCGCAGAGGATATCCGCAATCGTTACGGCGTGCCGACGATGGCACATTTGACCTGTGTTTCCTCGACCAGAGAAACGGTCACACAGAAGATCAATGAGCTCAAAAAGGCGGGCATCCAGAATGTCATGGCGCTCAGGGGCGATCTGACCCCTGAGATGAAGCTCAGTGATTCAAAGCACTGGGACTATTCCCACGCGGTCGATCTGATCCGTGAGCTCAAAGACAGCGGCGCGGATTTCTGCATCGGCTGTGCGTGCTATCCCGAGGTACACCCTGAGAGCAAGCACCAGACCGACGATATCTTCTATCTCAAGGAGAAGGTCGACGCGGGCTGTGATTTCATGACCACGCAGATGTTCTTTGACAACAATCTGCTGTATAATTTCCTCTACAAGATCCGTGAGGCGGGCATCACCGTGCCTGTCGTACCGGGCATTATGCCCATCACCAGAGCTATTCAATTAAAGCGCGCTATCGAGCTCTCCGGCTCCTTCATCCCGCAGCGATTCAAGGCGATGGTTGACCGCTTCGGCGGTGATGACAGAGCAATGGCGCAGGCGGGTATCGCGTACGCGACCGACCAGATCATCGATCTGTACGCCAACGGCGTCAAGCATGTCCACCTTTACACCATGAACAAGCCTGAGATCGCGCGCGCTATCATGAACAATCTCAGCAGTATCATCGGCAAATGATCCGCACACTGAGCTTTGACGCGCCCTCATGGGACAGGTGCGAAATCATGCGCTACGCACGGATCAGGGGCGCGAATAACAGCTATGACAGTTTGATCGACGATTGCATCCGGGAATCGGAGCCGCTATTGACCTATCGGTTGTGCTATACCGTATTGCCTGTCAACACCGACGGCAGTATCATGATCGGCAATGAGCGGGTAGCTTCACAGACCATCGGCAAGGCGATTCGGGATAGCAAGCAGGTGATCCTCTTCGCGGCGACAGTCGGCGCGCCGTTTGACCGCCTGATCGCGCGATACAGTCGGGTGGAGCCATCCAAGGCGCTGATCCTGCAAGCAATCGGCGCTGAGCGTATAGAGAGCTTGTGTGACGCGTTTTGCGATCAGATGAACACGGAGCTCAATGACACAGGAAAACGCTTGACACGGCGCGTCAGCCCCGGTTACGGCGATATTCCGCTGCGTTTGCAAAAGGAGATTTTTGCTGTGCTGGATTGTCCGCGCAAGATCGGCTTGACGCTTGACAAAAGCCTCTTGATGTCGCCGAGTAAGTCCGTCACCGCGATCGCGGGCATCACGAACGAATGTGAGGAACAGGCGGATAAATGCGCGGCGTGCGATAAAACCGACTGCGCTTATCGTAAATAAATCATTCTAATTGTAGGGGAGGGTCTTGACCCTCCCGATTGCACATTTAATTCATGTAAAAATCATTGAACAATCTATCATCAGGTGTTACTATGAACTTCAAAGAATATTTACAACAGAACATCGTGATCCTCGACGGCGGCATGGGTACACTGCTGCAGGAGCGCGGATTACAGCCCGGTGAACAGCCCGAGCGGTGGAATCTCAGCCACCCCGAGGACATCACCGCCATCCACAAGGCGTATTTTGACAACGGCTCCAACGTGGTCAATACCAATACCTTCGGCGCGAATCTCCTGCATTATGATGAAGCGGAGCTGACCGAGGTCATCCGAGCGGCAGTCGCCAACGCGCAGCAGGCGCGTGAGCTGAGTAAAGCGCCGCAGGAAAAATTCATCGCGCTGGATATCGGCCCCACCGGCAGACTGCTAAAGCCGCTGGGCGATCTCGATTTTGAGGAAGCGGTCGCGGTATTCGCCAAAACCGTACAGATCGGCGCGGATTGCGGCGTTGATCTCGTGATGATCGAGACGATGAACGACAGCTATGAGACCAAGGCGGCGCTGTTGGCGGTCAAGGAAAACTGTGACTTGCCCGTGATCGTGTCCAACGCCTACACCGACAAAGGCAAGCTGATGACAGGCGCGTCACCCGCGGCGATGACCGCGATGCTCGAGAGCATGGGCGCTGACGCGATCGGCGTGAACTGCTCCTTCGGTCCCGATAAGCTCCAACCCATCGTGGAGGAATACCTGCGTTGTGCCTCGATCCCCGTGATCCTCAAGGCGAACGCGGGCATGCCGACGAACGTGGGCGGCAAAACGCTCTATAACATCCTGCCGCCGTCCTTTGCGGACATCACCGCGCGTATGGTGCAAAAGGGCGTGCGCGTCGTGGGCGGCTGCTGCGGCACAACGCCTGATTATATCGGCGAGCTGTGCAATAAAATCAAAGCATTTGCGCCCGACAGGGCTGAAAGAATCATCAAGAAGAACACCACCGTGATCTCGTCCTATACCGAGGCGGTCACGTTCTCGGACGATCCCGTGCTGATCGGTGAGCGGATCAATCCCACCGGCAAGAAGCGGCTGAAAGAAGCACTCAGGAACAACGAGCTTGATTACATCCTCAGCGAGGGGCTCAAGCAGCAATCTGCGGGCGCGCAGGTGCTCGACGTCAACGTCGGACTGCCCGAGATCGACGAACCCGCCATGCTGACTAAGGTTGTCTATGAGCTGCAAGCGATCATCGACCTGCCGCTGCAAATCGACACCTCCGATCCTGTCGCGATGGAGAGCGCCCTGCGCATCTATAACGGCAAGCCCCTGCTCAACTCCGTCAACGGCAAGCAGGAGAGCATGGACGCGATCTTCCCGTTAATGAAGAAGTACGGCGGTACGGCGATCGCCCTGATGCTGGACGAAAACGGCATCCCCGACACGGTAGAGGGGAGAGTGGCGATCGCGAAGAAGATCATCGACACCGCTGCGAGCTACGGCATCGACAAAAAAGATCTGGTCTTCGACACCCTCGCGATGGCGGTCAGTGCCGACAATAACGCCGCCAAGGTGACGCTCGGCTCGCTGAACATCATTCGGCATCAGTTGGGCGCTCACACCTCACTGGGTGTGTCCAACATCTCGTTCGGACTGCCGCAGAGGGACATTGTCAACGCGACATTCTTCGCGCTGGCGCTCGAAAACGGCTTATCCGCCGCGATCATGAATCCCTTCTCCGCCGAGATGATGAAAACATTTTACGCTTATCGCGTGCTCAAGGGCTTGGATGAGAACTGCTCCGACTACATCGCCTTTGCCGACACGGTGCAGAACAATATCATCATCGGTGAAAAAGCCGCAGGCGGTAAAGTGGATGAACAGCTCACTCTGCACGGAGCGGTGACCAAGGGTCTCAAGGAGCCTGCCGCGAAGCTTTGTAAGGAGCTGCTGAAAACTATCGAACCGCTCACGATTGTTAATGAGCATATCATCCCCGCGCTCGATGAAGTCGGCAGGGATTATGAACAGGGCAGGGTCTATCTGCCGGGGCTGCTGATGAGTGCCGAGGCGGCAAAATGCGCCTTTGAGGAGATCAAGGCGACCATGTCCGACTCGGGCGGCAAGACCAAATGCGCCTTTGTCATCGCGACCGTACACGGCGACATCCATGATATCGGCAAGAATATCGTCAAGCTCCTGCTGGAGAACTACGGCTTTGCCGTCAGCGATCTGGGCAAGGACGTCGCGCCTGAGGTGATCGTCGAGGAGACCGTGCGGCTGCATGCGCCTCTCGTGGGGCTTTCGGCATTGATGACCACCACCGTGCCCGCGATGGAGGAGACCATCCGTCAGCTCAGAGTAGCCGCTCCGTGGGCGAAGATCGTCGTCGGCGGCGCCGTGATGACCAAGGAATACGCAGCTTCCATCGGCGCGGATCAGTACGCCAAGGACGCAATGGACACCGTGAGATACGCGGAGACGGTGAACGGTGAATTGTAAGGGACGACGTTTACGACGCCCCGTAATGCAACGTAACAGAGAGTTGTAGGGTACGGCATTCATGACGTACCGAGAATGACGAACGTATTAATTATCGAAATCACAAGATAGGATGTTAATGTTTCTGTCATGCGGTACGTCGACAAGCGCCGTACCCTACAATCCTACGTAACGCTTACTCGCCCTCTAAAATATTCTTCCAAAACACTTGACAAAATCTCTGCTTTCTTATATAATATTTAGGCTGACAAATCAGCGTATCTGCGCCAATAGCTCAGTTGGATAGAGCAACTGCCTTCTAAGCAGTAGGTCAGGGGTTCGAATCCCTTTTGGCGCGCCAGATATGGTGGGTATAGCTTAGTTGGTTAAAGCGCCAGATTGTGGCTCTGGAGAGCATGGGTTCGACTCCCATTACTCACCCCATATGACTCATTAGCTCAGTTGGCAGAGCACTTGACTTTTAATCAAGGTGTCCGGAGTTCGAATCTCCGATGGGTCACCAGAGAAAAAGCCTTCCCTTTGGGGAAGGCTTTTTTATTGAATACTGAAAACTGAAAATTGAAGAATGAATAATAGGCACGCGTGCCTTTTTCTGTTTCTCTGTAACGTTGGGGTGTATACCCACAAATTACCGTATTTATCGGGCACGTGTGCCTTTTTCTGTTTTTCTGCAACGTTGGGGTATATACCCATAAATTACCGTATTTATCGGGCACGCGTGCCTTTTCTGTTTCTCTGTAACGTACTGCCATAAGGAATGATGACAATTGCAGATTAAGAAGCCTTCCCCTCGGGGGGAAGGCTTTTTTTATTGAATACTGAAAACTGAAAAATGTTGGGGTGTATCCCCACAAATTACCGTTTTTATCGTACAAGGTGCCGAAAATGGCTTATCCATGCGGTTTTTGCGTGTACGATACCGTATTGCGCCACCGTATATGACCGTACAGTACCGTACCGCTATCGGGCGCATGTGCCCGCTCTCTCACACATTGCGAGGGACATAGGTGATTTTCAGCCTGCGGCGATTCTTCTCTCGGAAGGAATCAAAGCTCACGCCGTGATCCTCCAGCTCATAGCGATAGAGGTTCATCAGGCGCTTGAGGTGGTTGGGCGTGATGACCTCACCAGTTTCCTCGGTAAACCAGTTCGCAAAGCTCGTGTTATAGCCGTCATAGAGCTTTTTCTGCTCCATCAGGTCGATCAGCTTGACGATCACCCCGGGCAGCTCCCGGCGCTCCTGTTCCATACTGTCGCTGATTACCTGCCAGATACAGCTCTCTCTGCTCAGCCGTAGCTTGAGCTCCCTGTCCTCGATATCTCTGCCGGTACAGCTGAGCACCGCCTCGCGAGAGGCGCGCTTCTCCTTTTTGAGCACCATCAAGGTATCGGCTGAGCCCGCGATCCCGTTGGTACCGGAGATCTCGTTCATGTAGTCGCTGTCGCTCATCTTGCGTGTGTGATGCACCAGCACGATGGCGATATTCAGCTGATCGGCAATGTTTTTGAGCACGGATATCTCGTCATAATCATTGGCGTAGCTCATATCACGACCGCCCGCGCGGATCTTTTGCAGGGTGTCAATGACGATCACCCTGACGTCGCGGTGCTCGGCGAGGAAGAAGCAGAGCTCCTTTTCGAGCTCCTCCGAAATCTCAGCACACCGATTTGTAATATACAGATGCTCGGCGCACTCATCCGTAATGGTGAGGATACGGCGCTGCAAACGGCGCTCGTCATCCTCCAGCGCAACATACAGCACGCCGCATTGGCGCGTGTTCAGCCCTAAGAAGGGCTTACCCTTCGCGATACTCAGACACATGTTGAGTACCAGCCAGCTCTTGCCGACCTTGGGCGCTCCCGCTAAAACGGTCAGCCCCGAGCACAACAGGCTCTCTACCCAAAAATCCCTGCGCTCAAAGCAGCGCTCCGCCAGCTCACTGCCGCGGAACACCTTGAGCGGGCGCTCGGGCGGGCTGATGACAGGCGCAGACGGCTTGGGCGGCTCACAGCGCTCCGCCGCCGCGTTAAACTGTTGATTGATCTCCTGATAAATCGTATTCATATGATTACCACCTTTCGGCAAAGTAGAAGCGCGCTCCCCGAAGCTTGCTCCCCGAAGCGCGCTTCTAAAGCGTACTCAATGGAACACGCTCCTCTACCCATGCCGATTCGGTGACAAAAGTTGCATACTTTTATGCAACCGTGACAGAATATTTTTCTTTTCTGTACGATGATATACGACAGCGTACGATAAGCTCAGCGGTATCGTACACGTAAAAACCGCATAGCTAAGCCATTTTCTGCACCATGTACGATAAATACGGTATTTTATGGGGGTACCCCTCAGCGTTGCAGAGAAACAGAAAAAGGCACGCGTGCCCGGTAATTTGTGGGGATACCCCAACGTTGCGGAGAAACAGAAAAAGGCACGTGTGCCTTCTGTCAAATACAAAAGCCGCTCCTGTTACGGAGCGGCGTTGCTTATTTGCTGTTCTTTTGTTTTTTGATGACCTTGAGGCGCGAGAATTCCTCTCTGTCCTTCTCGTCGAGCGCGTCGGTAATGAATTTGACATCGCCCTCGAACTTGGGGATCATGATGTTCTTCAATGCGTTGGCGCGCTTTTGTGTCTGCTTGATGGCGACCGCCAGACGATAGACGCTGTTCTCGATCTCGGCGAGCTCCACCGTCAGGTACTTGGCACGCATAAAGAGCGCGACCGCCTCATCAAATCGAGCGTTGGTATGGCTCAGACCGTGGTGCAGCTCATGCTCGTCGGGCTTGTCGATCGACAAGATCGGGATCTCAACACCCATGATGGAGCGCGAATCCATCGTCACGCTGTCGTCGATGGGGACGGTCTTAGAGAGCTCGTCACAGAAGCCGAGGGTGATATTCGCTTTTTGCAGGGCAATGTACGCGTCACTGAACGCCGTGTCGATGGTGCCCTGGATCTCGGACGCGCGGTCGATCAGTGCCATCATCTCACGGATGAGAATATTGCGCTTTTTGTCGAGCAGCTCATAGCCGACTTTCGCCAGCGCCAAGGATTTCTTGACCGCCATCAAATTACCTTTGGTCGGTACCGCTTGCTGTGCCATAGTGTCACTCCCTTCGGTCGTTGTAATGAATACTGAAGATTGAAAACTGAAGAATGAATAATGTTGGGAAACGCTGACGCGTTTTGGATCCCTAAGAATAACGGAAACGTTTCATGCATCTTATCAATGGGTGTGGGCAGTGCCCACCATTCATTATTCATTTTTAAGTCTTAAGTTTTCAGTCTTAAGTAGCTTGATAAAACTTGTCAAGCATTTCGTCGTCCACTCTGTCGAGCTCCTCACGGGGGAGGGTGGAAAGCAGCTTCCAGCCCAGATCCAGGCTCTGGTCGATACTGCGGTTCTCGGTGAAGCCCTGATTGACAAAGGTGTTCTCGAACTGTCTGCCGAACTCGATATACTTCTTGTCGGTGTCCGAGAGCTCCTCCTCACCGATGACGGAGGCAAGGGATCGCGCGTCGATAACCTTTGCGTAGCTGGCGAAGAGCTGATTGCTCAGCGGCGCGTGATCGGCTCTGGTGAAACCTTCACCGATGCCGTCTTTCATCAGTCGTGAAAGTGACGGCAGTACGTTGACGGGCGGATAAATACCCTGCGCCTGCAAGGCTCTGTCCAGCACGATCTGACCCTCGGTGATGTAACCGGTCAAATCGGGCACGGGGTGGGTGATATCGTCGTTGGGCATGGTCAAAATCGGGATCTGTGTCACGGAGCCTGTCGAGCCCTTGATCATACCGGCTCTCTCATACATGGACGCGAGATCGCTGTACAGGTAGCCGGGGAAGCCCTTACGTCCGGGGATCTCACCCTTGGAGGACGAGAACTCACGCAGTGCCTCGGCGTAGGAGGTCATATCCGTCATGATGACGAGGATGTGCATATTCAGCTCAAACGCGAGGTATTCGGCGATCGTCAGCGCGCATCGGGGCGTGAGGGTACGCTCGATGATCGGATCATTGGAGAGATTGAGGAGCATGGTGACATGCTGCATAACGCCCGCTTCCTCAAAGCTGCGGCGAAAATACTCTGCAACGTCATTCTTGACGCCCATTGCGGCGAACACAACGCCGAAGTTGCTCTCATCCGCGCCGGTGATCTTCGCCTGACGGACGATCTGCACCGCCAGCTCATTATGCTTCATACCCGAGCCCGAGAAAATCGGCAGCTTCTGACCGCGGATCAGGGTCGAGAGCGTGTCGATGCTCGAGATACCGGTGTTGATGTAGTTTCTCGGATACACGCGCGATACGGGATTGATCGCGGTGCCGTTGATGTCGCGGCGGGTCTCGGGATAGATGGGACCCAGTCCGTCGATCGGTCTGCCCGCGCCGTCGAGGATTCGTCCGACGATCTCGGGGGAGAGGGGCATTTCCATCGGTCTGCCTGTCAGGATGGTGGCGGTGTTGTCGAGCGAGATGTTCGAGGTACCCTCAAAGACCTGCACCACGATACGCTCGCCCTCGATCTGGACGATACGACCCTGTCGGGCGCTGCCGTCAGCGAGCTTGATGGTGACGATCTCCTCATAAGAAGCGCCCTTTACGCCGTCGAGCACGATTAGAGAACCGTTGATCTCAGACACGCCGACATATTCGATAATCATAAGATGCAGTCCTCCTTAATGCAAAATTGCCTGTATTTTGTCATCGATATCCTTGATGTAGTCGTCGAACATCTCAAGATGATCGTTCGGGATATCGTATTTGATCTTGGTGACCTTCTCAAAGAGTCCCTGCTCACGGATGCGGCTGATCGGGATATTCTCCGCGACCACGAGCTTTGCGCGGTCATAGAGATGCAGGATCACCTGCATCATGCGCTTCTGCTTTTCGAGCGGGACATAGGTGTCGTCCTTGTGGAACGCGTTCTGCTGTAAGAAGCCGACGCGGATGATCTTGGCGATCTCAATGATCAGCTTCTGATCGTCGGGCAGGACGTCGGAGCCGATCAGCTTGACGATCTCCATGAGGCGGTTCTCCTCCTGCAACAAGGCGGAGATCCTGCCGCGGTATTCGATGAACTCCTTGCCGCAGTTCTCCTCATACCAGCTGTCCAGATCGGTAAAGTATTCGCTGTAGCTGTCGTTCCAATTGATGGCGGGGTAATGTCTGGCGTAGGCAAGGCTCTTGTCGAGCGCCCAGAAGCAGCGGGTGAAGCGCTTGGTGTTCTGGGTGACAGGCTCAGAGAAGTCCGAGCCCTGCGGCGATACCGCGCCGATGATGGTAACGGAGCCCTGTGTGCCGCTGAGCACATCCGCTCTGCCGGCTCTCTCATAGAACTCCGACAGGCGGGAGGGGAGATAGGCAGGGAAGCCTTCCTCCGCGGGCATTTCCTCCAGTCGTCCGGAAATTTCGCGCAACGCTTCCGCCCAACGAGAGGTGGAATCCGCCATGATCGCAACGTCATAGCCCATATCGCGGTAGTATTCCGCGAGGGTGATGCCGGTGTAGATCGACGCTTCACGCGCCGCGACAGGCATGTTGGAGGTGTTGGCGATCAGGGTGGTGCGGTCGGTCATCGGATGACCCGACTTCGGATCGATCAGCTCCGAGAACTCCTGCAATACCTGGCTCATCTCGTTGCCGCGCTCACCGCAGCCGACATAGACGATGATGTCCGCGTCGCACCACTTCGCCAGCTGATGCTGGGTCATGGTTTTGCCGGTACCGAAGCCGCCGGGGATCGCCGCCGTACCGCCCTTGGAAACAGGGAAGAGGGTGTCAATGACGCGCTGTCCCGTGATCAGCGGAACGGTAGGGGTGAGGCGCTCTTTGACAGGGCGCGGGGTACGGATCGGCCAGCGCTGGCATAAGCTCAGCTCATGGATCTCGCCGAAGCTGTCTTCTATCTTGACGATGGTGTCGTGCAACTTGTACTTGCCGTCGGGCTTGACTTCCACGACCTTACCGGAGAGCGTGGGCGGCACCATCATTTTATGCGTGATAATATGTGTCTCGGGAGTGGTGGCGTAGATCATGCCGCCTTTAAGCTCGTCGCCGACCTTGACGGTAATCGTAACGTCCCATTCCTTCTCGGTATCCAGCGGCGATACGGTGGAGCCGCGGTTGATGAACGCGCCGCATTCCTTCTCGATCTGCGCGAGCGGTCGCTCGATACCGTCGAAGATGTTGTCGAGGATACCGGGACCGAGCAGCAGATTCATACGCGTATGGGTGCCCTCAACAGGGTCGCCGGGCATGAGCCCGGTGGTCTCCTCATAGCACTGGATGGTCGTATAGGCGGAGGTAATGCCGATGACCTCGCCGACTAAGCGCTCCTTGCCGACATAGACCATCTCCATCATGGAGAATTCGGTCGCCTCTTTGACGGTGACGACAGGGCCGTTCACACCGTAAATCACATTCGCCATCGTTACACCACCTTCATTCCGCAATTTTCGATGAACCACTCGCGCTGTTGCTCTAAGCGAGCGTCCAGCGTGTCGTCCATCATAATCCCGAGATCGGGGCAATTCGCCTTGATCCCGCCGATCAGGATATGGGGATCGACCGTGATCTGCGCGTCAGGAATGATGCTCTCGATCAAAGAGCGCTTCTCTTTATCGGAAGGCGCGATCGAGATCACACACTGTGCTGTGCCGCAATGCGCCTTGATCTCGTTTATGGAGCGATCCAAAAAGCGGGTATAGTCATCCGTTTTGGTATAGGCGAGCAGTTGTTCCTTCGCCTGATCAAAGACCTTGTCGGCGAGCGACTGACGCTCACGGAACAGCTCGTTACGCAGCTTAAGTTCCTTTTTGGCGAGGTCGTTGACGATGACCGCCTTTCTGCTTGCGATATCCGCGCGGATCAGATCATACGCGTCCTGCAAGCCCTGCTGTGTCGCCTGTTCGATTTTTGTATTCTTATAATCCTCGATCTCCTGCGTGATCTGCGCCTTCTGCTGTTCGGCGTATTTGTTGATCGCGTCAAGAAACTTGGATTCCTTTGTTTTTGTGTTCATAATAAACCTTCTGTCGTATGGTGAAAGATAGCCTTCCCCTCGGGGGGGAAGGTGGGCAATTTGCCCCAAGCAAATTGGTCGGATGAGGGGCTGATTGATCCGAAAAATCATCTTAAAAAAGAGTGTGAAGCTTTCCCTTATCCTCGGTAAACATACAGCCTCACCGAGTTCGACATTGATAGAAAGAGTAATCCCCTCATCCGTCACCTTCGGTGACACCTTCCCCCCAAGGGGAAGGCTCTTTTTCTGCGCTCATTGTATCAAATCCGCGGCACGTTACTGTGACATAGAAAACGACGCACGCGTCATTTCATATCCACGCCGATGGCGTCCTTGACATACTTCGAGATACTGTCCCTGGTCTGTCCGTTGCCGTGGCGGTCGGGGATCTCAATGATCAGCGGTTTCGGACATTTGAGCTTTAAGTCATACACCGTTTCCCTGACCAGATTGAGCAGGGTAGAGGTCATCAGAATAACCGCGATATCGTCCTCCTGCATGAGCGCGTCGAGCTTCTCTCTGACCTCATGCTCCTGATGGATCACAACGCCCTCTACGCCGGACATGCGCATGCCCATCAAGGTATCGTCGTTATCGCTCAACAGATACATTCTCATGGTATCAAAGGCTCGAGATGATCATGATGGAGATCAGCATGCCGTACAGTGCGCAGCCCTCGCCAAGCGCGACGAAGATGATCGACTTACCGAAGTTCTTGGGATCCTCACTGGTTGCGCCGATTGCCGCCGGAGCGGAGCCGCCGACAGCGATACCGCCGCCGATACAGGAAAGACCGGTGGAAAGGCCGGCCGAAATGTAGCCCAATCCCTTTGAGGAAGAAGCCGCCGCCTCAACCGCAGTGGACGCGTCAGCCGCATGCGCCACGATCGGGGTGATCAGGCAGAACGCCGATACCGCGAGGAAGGAAAAGATCTGGGTCAGCACCGCGCGCTTGGGGCTTTTACCATTCTTGAAGGAACGGATGCAAAGCAAGACGGAAATCACCAAAAACGCGGCGGGAATAAACATCAATAAATACTGTAACATGGGTTTGTACCTCCAAATATTAATTAGTCATTGTGAGGCTGATTCGACAAACGTATCAGCCGTGGCAATCTCATTTTTATATTAACCTGATCACTGATCACTGACCACTGATCTCTAAACTATCTGATCCTTCACGTTGACGGGCTCATACTTTCTGCCGTCGCCGATATAGAATCTGCTGAACATCTCGTAGTATTCGAGTCGGAGCACCTGGATGCCGACAAGCAGTGCCTCGAGTGCCGCGACCAGCAGGTTACCTAAAATGATGGTGATGGTGGAGCCAACCGGCCCGAACATCGCCGCCATGACGAACACGACCTCCATCATACCGGCATGCACCAGTACGAACGCGCCGACTCTGAGGAAGCTCATCGTGTTGGTCACGTAGCTGAGCAGCACCTCGAAAAGCTCAAAGAAGTTATCGATAAAGAACGACCCGAAGCCGCCTTCAAAAAGCTTTTTCTCTCCGCGGAGCTTCTTTGACAACGGTTCTCTGAGGAAGATCAATATCAATGGAATAACGATCAATCCGATGATGTACGCCGGCGTCATGATATTGATACCGAACAGCATCGTGCAGACCAGTCCCGCGACCAGCGCCGTGTAGAATACCAGTCCGCTCACGCCGTTCACCCCGAACAGCGCACCTCCGATATCTCTGCGTTTCAGACACGAGATGATATTGAGGATCATGGCGATCATCAGCAGCACTACGCCGATACCGACAGCGCCGAAGATCAGCATTTTTGTCGTGCTGCCTTCCATGACATGGATTGGTTTATCATTCAATCCGAACAGCTTTTTGTACGCGGGTGTGAGCAGTTCTTCAAAGCCGAACACCGATCCGAAGATGAAGCCGAAGATCGTCGAGCTGATCGCGCAGGGGATGAGCAGCGCCCCCAGCGGCATCTTCTTGACCTTGAGCATGATGATCGCGGCGATCAACAGCAGGATCCCGTGACCGACGTCGGCGAACATGATACCGAAGAGCAGGGTATAGGTGATCGCGATAAATCCCGAAGGGTCGATCTCCTGTGAGTTCGGCAGTCCGTACATCTCGGTGTAGTATTCAAACGGCCGAAAGAAGAACGGATTCTTGAGTTTGACGGGCGGTGAATGCTTGAGTTCATCCTTCGCGTTGGTGAAGGTTACCTCGACGCTATCAATGGAGGAGAGCAGGGTCTCGATCTGCCCCTCATACTCCGCAGGGATCCATCCGATCAGCACAAAGCTCTTGCGGTACTTGCAGGCATGATTCTTGATGGAGAGGAAGGCGTGGTGTCGGCACAGCGAGGTGAATATCTTGTGAATATCATCCGTGTGGCGCTTTGCGTAAGCGTCGATCTCGTTATCGAGCGCCCCTACCTGTTCTTCCAACTGTTGTTTCAGATCCGTCTGCTGCTTGACGTAATTCAAGGGTGTGTCGTAGATATCGCCCAGCTCGACCCGCTCAAAGTACAGGCGGGAGAAGATCCTGTCGATCTTATCCGCCTCACTGACAGGGGTCACATACACACCCCAGTAGTACAGATCATCGCGAGAGCAGGGGAAGAACTCGACATACGGATTCTCTTTGTAATTATCGAGCTTGATGTAGCTGTCCTTCGGCAGTTTTCCGAAGCGGGTAAAGATATACTCGCAGTCGTGGATCTTCTTGACGTCCAGCGTCAGATCGACAAAGTGCTCCGCCTTTTCAATATTCTCGGTACAGACAGCGATCTCTCGCCGCAGAACGTCGCGCCGTTCGATCAGTGAGCCAAGCTCTCTCGCTGTATCGCCGACAAAGCGATTCGCTTCTTCAAAGCCGAGATCCTTTTCTTCAGGAAGATCGACGATCCTGGGGCGGATACCGGCGCCGTTCATCAGCTCCCTGAGCTTTTCGAGCAGCGGTTCAAATTCATTGGATGTGTTCACGGGGATCATGTTCTCGTTGTCCGAGTAGAACTCCGCGGTTTCATCCGGCTGGAAAACGCCCGTCTGACCTAGTGCGGCGGCGACGTCATCCAGATAGCTCATCAAGCCGATGATGCTGACGAGCTTCATTCTTTCCAGTGCCATATTTTCACCTCAACTTTACAGGATGAGTATTTCTAAGATTTTATCGGGTTCGAGCTGATAACGAACCCCCTCTATGACAGCGATCACGTTGGCAAGCTCCGTCAATGATACGATACGATAGGCAAGCAGTACGATCTCGGGATTGGTGGAAAAGTACAGCTGATGACGGCAGATCTCATAGCGTCCCTGTACCGCCATCTCACTATCGGTGTCGATGGTTCTCGCCTTTTTGCCGACGCTCGTGCGCTTCAATTCCTCACGGATCTCCTCATACTCGTCCTTGGATAAGATCCTGTCAAGGTTTTTCCCCGTGAGCTTTCCGTAATGCAGCAGATGTTTCCTGATCGCGTCATTACTCATATGATAGTTCTTTTTGAGTCGGATGATGCGGGAATAGTTTTGGTAATCGGACAGGGTGTCAAACAGCTTTTTCAGCTCGTTCCTGTCCTTTTTATTCTTGATGGAGCCAATATCGGTATACAGCTTATCGAGATTATCATTCTCCAAAGCGTCCTCGATAGCGGCAAGATTATATTCGCCGTTATCATCGGGCGGGAACTGACGGATGATCTCCGCGTAATCGGTGCGTTCCAGTACGCTGAGCAGTCCTTTAAAGTCATGTACGGCAGCGAGCTTCTCCAATTCGATGTCCGTGTGCTGCGTAAAATACAACGGCAGGGAGAAGAGATATTCCTGCGGTCGGCGGATGGATAAGAGTGTGATAAACTTCATCAGTTCCGAAATCTCCGTGCTTCTGAGGAGGTACCTTGTCACGGGTGTGTCGCCCTGATTATACTTGCATAGTGTCAACAGCTCCTCGAACTGTCGTTCCCGTATAATCTGCTCTAAGTTGCCGCGGTGGATATCATTGCTGACCTTATCCAGAAACATCTGATAATGAGTGTAGGACTTCATGTATTGCACTACGTCGCCGACGGATTCGCATTTGACCATCGCGCGATAGTCCTTTTCCGTCAGTCGCTTTCCGTATTTGGTTTTGATCTTTGCGATGATCGCGGAGGCGGGGTTGATGATCGCCATGCACTCACCACCTTTCCTATAAAACTAACGAATCAGCCTCCCTTTCCTAAGGGAGGTGGCGCGGACACTTGTGTCCGTGACGGAGGGTTGCTCGATCAGTTAATCGCTCTCTTTACGATCTCCTCGACCCAGCTGTCCTTGTTTTGCTGATACAGGCGGTTCATTTCCTGCTTCATTTCTTCGCTATGCTGTTGCGCCTGTGCGTATCGCTTATCTGCGTTTTCACGGTCGACCGTGATATTCTTCTCGACGCGGTCTTTCGCGCGGACGATATAATCGTTGTAGATCTGCTCCTTGAGCTGTTCGACCTCTGTTTCGCTCCTGAGCTTTTCATCCTTTGCCTGTTGTTCGATCTTACGCGCCTGCTCATCCATCTCAATGATGCGCTTCAATAAATCCTGCATGGATCACACCTCGATCTTTTCTGTTCGATAGGAAACCCCGAAGAACATATTCGGGGCAATGTAGTGTTTAATGTATGATATTAGTTTTTCAAAGACTGTAGGGGAGCGGGCAATCTGCCGCCCAGATGGATAAAGTCGCTCGGATCACCCTTGCGAAGCGGCATGACGGGACCCGCGCCCAAAAGTCCGCCGAAGTTCAGTTCATCACCGGCTTTTCTGCCGATGGCGGGGATCACGCGCACGGCGGTGGTCTTGCTGTTCACCATACCGATCGCTGCTTCATCCGCAATGATCGCGGAAACGGTCTCGGGGGTCACGTCACCCGGAATGACCAGCATATCCAGTCCGACGGAGCACACGGCGGTCATCGCCTCGAGCTTAGTGATATCGAGCGCCCCTTGCTTGACGGCACGGATCATGCCCTGATCCTCCGATACGGGGATGAACGCGCCCGACAGTCCGCCGACATGGGACGAAGCCATCACGCCGCCCTTCTTGACAGCGTCATTGAGCAGTGCCAACGCGGCAGTGGTACCGTGACAGCCGCAGATCTCCAGACCCATTTCCTCTAAGATGTGCGCGACGGAATCGCCGACAGCCGGGGTAGGAGCGAGGGAAAGATCAACGATTCCGAACGGTACGGAGAGCCGCTGAGACGCCTGCTGCGCGACCAGCTGACCCATACGGGTGATCTTGAACGCGGTTTTCTTGACGAGATCAGCGACCTCGGTAATATTCTGACAATCCGCCTTTTCGAGCGCGGCACGTACTACGCCGGGACCCGATACGCCGACGTTGATGACGCAGTCCGCTTCACCAACGCCGTGGAACGCGCCCGCCATGAAAGGGTTATCCTGTACGGCGTTACAGAAGGTGACGAGCTTTGCGGCGCCGATACAGTTGTTGTCGGCAGTAAGCTTGGCGGTATCGACTACGGTCTGACCCATCATCTTCACCGCATCCATATTGATACCGGCTTTGGTAGATCCGATGTTGACGGAGGAGCACACTCGCTCAGTGACGGAGAGTGCCTCGGGGATGCTCTCAATCAGCGCGTAATCACCCGCGGCAAAGCCTTTCTCCACCAGTGCGGAATACCCGCCGATGAAGTTGACGCCGAGGGTATTTGCAGCTCTGTCAAGCGCCTGGGCGAATTTTAGGATCTTCTGCGTCTGACAAACGCCCGCGACCATGGCGATCGGAGTCACCGCGATGCGCTTGTTGATGATCGGGATGCCGTATTCTCGCGAGATATCCTCGCCTGTTTTGACCAGATCCTTTGCGTACATACAGATCTTATCATAGATTTTGTCGCACGCCTTGTCGATATCGCTGTCAATGCAATCGATCAGCGAGATCCCCATCGTGATGGTTCTCACGTCGAGATGCTCGTTATCGATCATATTGATGGTTTCTAAGATGTCTTTCGTTTCAAGCATACGGCACCTCAGATCTTGTGCATACTGTTAAAGATGTCCTCGTGCATCACGTGGATCTTCAGGTTATTGTCCTCGCCGACCTTCTCCAGCTTCTTCTGGAGCTGATCAAAGGCGACGGTTGCTGAACCGATATCCGCGAGCATGATCATCGCGAACATGTCCTGCAGCACGCTCTGGGTCACTTCGATGATATTGACGCCGACCTCCGCGCAGGCGGTGGACACCTTGCTGAGGATGCCGACGCTGTCTTTACCGAGTACCGTGATGACTGCTTTCATATAGTACCTCCAAAGGGGTGAGATCATAAAAATGTCGGGATATTCGCTTCTGTCCCGATTTTCGTTCCTTATTATACTCTTTTATTTTGACTGTTGATGATTGTTTGGAATTAAAAGATTATAATTTTGTTACCTTTTTGCGGTAAAAGCTGATTATGATTCATTTTATGATGATTGCGTTTTATTCGCCTTGATTGTTTAAAAAAAGAGAGCGTATCGTTACGCTCTCTCATTCAGTGTAATTATAATGTTTTAGCAAGCTCTTTGAGATACTCTCTGAGACCTTCGCCGACCTCGGGATGCTTCAGACCGACCTCGATGTTCGCTTGCAGGATACCGAGCTTGTTGCCCATATCATAACGTTTGGAGGTGAACTCCACCGCGGTCATACCGCAGCTGCGCGCCAGTTCCGCCATCGCGTCGGTCAGCTGGATCTCACCGCCCGCGCCGGGCTTGGTGTGGTCAAGGATGTCGAAGATCTCAGCAGGCAGAACAACACGTCCGAGAATAGAGTAGAGGGAGAAGACATCCTCCTTGCGCTGCGGTTTTTCGATCATATCGGTGCATTTGAACACATTATCGTGAATGTTCTCGACCTTGAGGGAGCTGTATTTTCTGATCGCTTCCTCCGATACGGGCTTGATGCCCAGCACACCCTTGCCGTAGGTACCGTACGCGTCGATCAGCTCCTTGGTCGCGGGGATATCGCCGATGATAACGTCATCGCCATACATGACGACAAAGGGATCGTTACCGACAAAGCTGCGCGCTCTGGATACCGCGTGACCCAGACCCTTGGTCTCGATCTGGCGTACATACTGGATATTGGCGAGGTTGTGGATATCCTTGATCGCGTCCAGCTGGTCGGTCTTGCCCGCCTTTTCGAGGCTGTCCTCCAGCAGGGGCGCTTTATCAAAGTGATCCTCCATCACGCCTTTGCCGCGGTTGGTGATGATCAGGATGTCGGTGATACCGGACGCCACCGCTTCTTCAACGATGTACTGGATCGCGGGCTTATCGACGATGGGGAGCATTTCCTTGGGCATCGCTTTGGTAGCGGGGAGTACTCTGGTGCCGAGTCCCGCCGCGGGGATGACTGCTTTTGTGACTTTCATGTTATATATCCTTTCTTTGATGAATCAAATGTTACATTAGACCCGTGATGATATTAGGCAGATACATAATGATCAGATAGGTGACCATCAGCGAGACCGCCAAGCCGGTATTGACACCGCCCTTCGTTTGCAAAATCGTTTCGGGATTCTCGCCCTCCTTGGCGGATTCCTTGATCTGCTTGATCTGCTTTTTGCAGTGTTTAAAGTACATACGGTTCGTGCAAATGCCGAACACGATCATCATCACGATGCGGGCAATCTCGACCAGTGTGGGCAGATACAGTACCAAAAGTTGTGTTGCGTCGAGCCCCTGCATATACTTACTGATGTCCGACATAAAAAAGCCGGTTGACATCGATTGCGAATAAACAGTTAAGAATTCCGTATACAGGGCATTATACGCGATCGTAAAATAGGTCTCAACAGCCAACAGTGCCAACTGGATAAAAGCAAATATCGCGCCGAGCTTGTACATCTTACGGTACAAGAGGTAGCCGCCCGTGAACAACGCCGCCGCAAAATTGAATTTGCTCTTGTTCATCGTCTTGATGTTGTTGAACACACGGATGAAATACGGCGTGTTCTGCTTGACATACTTCGCGGCTTCACCTGCCGTGATTCCGTCGCCGAAGTCAGTGTTGCTGTCGACGCCGGCAAGCGGATCCATAAACGGCATATTGAAGGCGGTGTTGCCACCCTGCTGATTCTGCTGTTGGCCGAACGGCACACCAAAGCCCGCGCCCTGCGGCGGGGTCTGCTGTTGCTGCGCGTTTTGCGCGGGAGAGAGGGGAGCGCCGCATTTTCCGCAGAAAAAGTGGTTACTGTCGTTGGCGTGACCGCAGGAGGGGCAGATCTTCATGCCGTCCTTCTCGTCGGTCTTATTCGTATCTTCCTGATAATCATAGCCCTGAGCGTGCAGATTTTCGTTATGGCAGTGACCCAACGATTCGTAGCACTCCCGATGATGCGGCGTCCCGCAATCAGGACATACGACAACGTCGTCATCCGCGTGAAAATACTTTTGACACACAGGACACTTGTGTCCGATATAATCCATAAACTGCTCCTTTATCATAAAAGAAGTAAAAGCGAGTAATTCGCGATTGATATACTTGTCATATTATTATACCAAACATTTCCCTAATCTGCAACTTTATTTTTTTAAAACAATAATTACGTTTCGGGAAGCGGATGAATTATGCAATATTCATCTTTACAACCGACCGCCTTTGTATTATAATTGTACATGCGTATCAGTTGAGATTGTCACAGCCCGACACACGTGCCGACACGCGTGTCAACGCTTCGCAATGACACATTGATGAATGATAATGAGGGAAAAATATGCTGCAATTTGAAGAACTGAAATTGAAGTTAGAGGCAATGAAGCCTGAGATAGATGATTTAGCGTCCGCGCTCGGACTCGGTCAGATGAGAAGCGAGATCCAGCAGCTTGAGAACCGTGCCGCGGAGCCGGGATTCTGGGATGATATGGAGAATTCTCAAAAGATCCTCCAACGTACCGCCAATCTCAAAGCCAAGGTCGAAAAGTACGAGAAGCTCGATGCACGCTACGAGGACGCGATGGCGCTGATCGAGCTGGGCGACGAGGCGGAGGATGAGAGCCTGATCGAAGAAGCACAGCAGGAGCTCGACGGCATCCGCGCGGATATTGACCGTCAACGGCTCGAGACCCTGCTCACAGGCGAATATGACAAGAATAACGCGATCCTTACCTTCCACGCGGGCTCCGGCGGTACGGAGGCACAGGACTGGGCGGAGATGCTCTATCGTATGTATTCACGCTGGGCAGCCGCTCACGGCTTCAATGTCAAAGAGATCGATTACCTCGACGGTGATGAAGCGGGACTCAAAAGCGCCGTGCTGCTGATCGAGGGCGAAAACGCCTACGGCTATCTCAAGGGTGAAGCGGGCGTACATCGTCTGGTGCGTGTATCGCCGTTCGACTCCGCGGGTCGCCGACACACGAGCTTTTCCTCCCTCGAGGTCATGCCCGAGATCAATGATGATATCAAGGTCGAGATTCCTCCCGAGGAGATCAAGATGGACGTATACCGCGCTTCCGGCGCCGGCGGTCAGAAGGTCAACAAGACCTCGTCCGCTGTCCGTCTGACCCATATCCCGACAGGTATCGTGGTCGCCTCTCAGGTGGAACGCTCGCAGTACCAGAACCGTGATGTCGCGATGAAAATGCTGGTTTCAAAGCTGATGGAGATCAAAGAGCGTGAGCATCTCGAGAAGATCGAAGACATCAAGGGCGTGCAGAAGGAAATCACCTGGGGCTCCCAGATCCGCTCCTACGTCTTTATGCCGTACACCCTCGTCAAGGATCACCGCACCTCGTTTGAGACAGGTAACGTCAACGCGGTCATGGACGGCGACCTCGACGGCTTTATCAACGCGTATCTCAAAGCGCTGTCGCTGGGTGAATTGGAAGGATAATCATTTGTATATCACAACAGCCCTCCCGAATTGATCGGGAAGGCTGTTTTTGCGTTTCAATAGAAATCATGCGAGGGCTCGATGCGTGTCAAGCTATATCATATCCGGTTAAATCTTTCGATGGCGGGCGGGTTTACCGAGCTTTTTGACGATCTCGACAGGAATGGCGATCCACTCCCGCACAAAGAACGAAGGATAGATGAACCATCCGAATCGTGTATTAACGGTGTTGATCGCGCCGACACAAAGCTTGCGGTCGATCTTATACGCGATGATCCGCGCTCGCAATTGATGATAGCTGTCTGACACGATGGCGATATCGTCGCCGAGCTGACGTTCCTTGATGATCTTGACGGAATACAGCAGGTTTTGTTCGGTGTTTACACTTTGATCCTCGATCAATATCCTCTCGGGATCGATCCCGTCCCTGACCATATTCTCGTAGATACACGCCGCTTCACTCATCGGCTCGTTTGTTCCCTGACCGCCGCTTGCGATCGCTTTCACAGCGGGATTCCGGTCAAGATAGGTCTCAGCCGCTTTGATCCGCTGTTTTAAAAGCCGACTTGCGCCCCATGGCTTGACCTGAGCGCCTAAGATAACCGCCGTCGCGTTCTTCTTCGGCTTCTTTTTCATCGCGATGATCATGCATATACTGACAACAACGGCATAGATTACAAACAGAATACAGCCGTATTTGATCATCAGCCAGATGATCTTGGTGAAAGTGTTTTTCAGCATAGAGCCGTCCAGCTGACGGTACACAGCGCTGAACGCCGTTCGGAACAACGCGATCAGACAGATTAGAACACCCAGCATATTGCCGGCTTTAAAGATGCGGTAGCGAATGGGGAGGAGGAACCACAGCAGAAAGAAGACTTCGATCACGGTCGCGATCACGATCGCTGTGCTCCTCAGTGCAGTCGGCATCAGGATTCCTGTGCCGCTCTGAGCGCGTGCGCGAGTTGATCGGGGCAGGAAGTGCCCCTGCCCGCGCAGTCGATACCCTCTAAACGCTCGATCGCTTCATCCACGTCCATGCCCTGCACCAGCTTGCCGATGCCCTGCAAATTGCCGTTACAGCCACCTAAAAAGCGACAGCTCTTGATCACATCGTCCTCGATCTCGAGCTCGATCATACGCGAGCAAACGCCGCGGGGAATATACGTATATTTCATTGATAACACCTCAAATCTATGATAATGAAAAAGGCTCGCCCGCGCGAACCTTTGGAGCGGATAACGGGACTCGAACCCGCAACATCAACCTTGGGAAGGTTGCGCTCTACCATTGAACTACATCCGCTAATACTATAGATAGTATAATACGAATCATAGTCGAAGTCAAGCAAGCCGACAAAATATCTTTTTTATTTCCAATAGCGATAGAAATAAGCGGAATTTTATGTTATACTAAGATTCAATCTCACTTTGAGGATGAAAACCATGTCATATCAAATCAATCTCGGACAGTGGACGAGCGTATTTGTCGTACCCTCGTCCGTTGTCGATCAACATATCAAGATCGCCTCCGAATCCCAGCTCAAGGTCCTGCTGTATCTCTTGCGTCATTCGGATGAGGATAACAGTGCCGAACAGATCGGGGACGCCTTGCGTCTGTCGGCGGATGAAGTGCAAAACGCCGTGGACTTCTGGATCGAACGCGATCTGCTTACAAAACATGACAGCGCCTTAGCGCCTGCCGCTGCCGCTCGACCTGTCGCTGCAGATTCCCACGTCAAAGAATCGGAACCCGCCAAAAAATCTCATACAACGATATCCCGCGCGCAGCGTCCCGATCCGATGTTTGTCTCCAAGCTGTTGCAGGAGAACACCATTTTAGCGGGATTATTGGAAGAAATGCAAAAAGTCTTGAATAAACCGCTCTCCCCGGGAGATACCGCCACCATCGTGATGCTGTACGATTCTTTCGGACTGCCCTGTGAGGTCATCTTCCTGTTGCTCAATTATCTGAAATCGATCGGCAGCGCCAACATGCGCACGATCGAGCGTTACGGCATCCAATGGGCGGATAAGGGCATCAAAACCGTCAATGACGCGGAGCAGGAGATCGACCGCATGACCAAATCGCGTGAAGCGTGGGGGAGAGTGTCATCACTGCTCGGCATCCGTAATGTCGGCAATCCCACCAAGGCACAGATGGAGAACGCCGACCGTTGGCTCAACATTTGGCAGTTCAGCGACGAGATGATCACCGAGGCATATGAGCGCTGTGTCAACACCAAGGGCACTTACAACATCAGCTACATCAACGCGATCCTCAAACGCTGGTATGAGAAAGGGATCAAATCCCTCGATACGCTCCAAAAGGAAGAGAGCGCCAAGCAACGAAAACCCAAATCAAAAGCAAAGAGCGGCAAGGGCTCCGTATTCTCGGTGGAGGGCGCGTCCTTTGACGTCAGTAAATACGAGAACGCGTCATTATTCGACGATTAACACCATTCCTCTGTCACCATCCGGCGACAGCCAAGAGAACTCAATCTGATCATAACGAGGAAATACTATGCCTTATTCACAAGAGATCTATCATATCGCAAAAGAACGCTTATCCGAACGCCGTCAGCAGGCGATGAGGATGGCGGACTTCAACCGTGAACAGCTCTTTCAAGAGATCCCGCGACTGAGCGAGATCAACAGCGAGCTGCTCAGCATAGGCGCGGCAATCGCGAAAGCCGTCGTCACCAACAAGCCCGGTGAGAACGAAAAGCTCAGGGAGCTGAGCGAAAAAAGTCTGCGATTGCAGGCTGAACAGGAACAATTGCTCAAAGATCATCATATCAACAAAGAAGTGTTAGAGCCGCATTTTTACTGCACCAAATGCGGTGATACCGGCTATATCGAGCAGGATAACCGCACCACCGTGTGCGATTGTCTGCAAAAGCTGATGGCGGATGTCGCGAGCGAACAGCTCAGCGCCGATCTGCCGCTGAGTGAATGCACCTTTGAAAATTTCAACACGGAGCATTACAGCAAGGAGCCCGATGTGCTCGGCAAGGTACCCTATACCAGGATGACCAATATTTATCAATACTGCGTCAACTATGCCGATACCTTCAATGTGCACAGCAAGAGTATTTTGATGAAGGGCAACACGGGACTGGGCAAGACCCATCTGAGCCTCGCCATCGCGAATGAGGTCATCAAAAAGGGCGTATCTGTCATCTATACCTCCGCTCCGCAGATACTCTCCAAGCTTGAGCGTGAACATTTCAATTATCGTTACAATGAACAGGAGGATACCTTTAACTCCCTACTCAAATGCGATCTGTTGATCTTAGACGATCTGGGAACGGAGTTTATTTCGGATTTCACGCGTTCCTGCGTCTATAATCTATTCAATTCACGGATTTTAGCCAATAAACCGATGATCATCAGCACTAATCTGCCGCTGGAGGAACTGGTCACCACTTACTCCCAGCGCTTTGTTTCACGCCTGATCGGGGCATGCGACAGACTTGATTTCATCGGCGAGGATATCCGCACCGCTATGAAATAGATAAAATGAAATTCAAAAATAAAATATGAAAACCACTTGACATATCGGATTTTTTGATTATAATAGTAGAAGTGCAATGCGGAATTGTGTAAGGGTAGCACAGCAGACTCTGACTCTGTATGTCTGGGTTCGAATCCTAGTTCCGCAGCCATCGGCCCCGATATTTTTCGGGGCTGTTTTATCGAGGTGTGGCGCAGTTTGGTAGCGCGCTTCGTTCGGGACGAAGAGGTCGCAGGTTCAAATCCTGTCACCTCGACCATAGAAAAAGGGACACTTTTGTGAGTGTCCCTTTTTCTATTATCTCCGACAGTCGGAGAGGTGACAGGATTTGAAGGCGACCGTGCCAAGCGTCAAGCGTAAGCGACGGCGCACAGGCACAAACAGTCCGGCGGACTGTTTGTAGGGAGAGCGTTAATCAGACTTCGGTCAGGAGGTGTCGATCCGAAGGCGAGGTAGATATTACCCAAAAGATAAAACGGCTGTCACCTCGACCACTATCTTGGCTCAGAAATGGCTTAAATAAGCTGTTTCTGAGCCTTTCTCTTTTGCGAAGAATCAATTTGTCAATTTTTTTGTCAACTAACTAAAATCAGGAATATCGAGAGCGTTTCATGGCGCTCTTTTTTGTTACAACATTGAAATTTTATCATTTTCAATGAGAATTATAGATCCCTTTTGATATGTTACAATGGTTGACGAATTTGAATTTAGAGGGATATTATGACGAATTTAGATGAAATCAAGGCGCAGTTTTCTTCGCTGAACGATATGCAGCAGAAGGCGATCTTTCAGACGGAGGGTCCCGTACTGATCTTAGCGGGCGCCGGCTCAGGCAAGACGACCGTGCTCGTCAACCGTATCGCGTATATCATCAAGGCAGGGCTTGCCGAGCCATGGCAGATCCTCGCCATCACCTTTACCAATAAGGCGGCGGGGGAGCTCAAGGAGAGGATCGAAGCTGTCGGCGGCGAGGGCGCCGAGGAAGTATGGGCGGCGACCTTCCACTCCACCTGTGCGCGTATCCTCAGGCGCTGGGGCGATCGTCTCGGGTTTACCAGCCACTTCACCATTTATGATACCGATGATTCACGCCGCTTGATGAAGGAGATCTTAAAGCAGCTGAACATCGATGAAAAGTTCCTCTCGCATAAAACCATCCTTAACGAGATCTCAAAGTATAAGGATAAGATGAAGGAACCGAAGGACGTCAAGACCGACGCTTCCTACGACAGCCGACTCAAGTATATTGCACAGGCGTATGAGCTGTATCAGCAGCGCTTGCTGACCTCCGACGCGATGGACTTTGACGACCTGATCTGCAACACCATCAAGCTGTTCGATCAAAATCAGGATGTGCTCGAATTCTATCAGCGCCGCTTCAAATACATCATGGTGGACGAGTATCAGGATACCAACAAGAGCCAGTATCGACTGATCAGCCAGCTCTCACGCGCGAGAAACAACCTGTGCGTCGTCGGTGATGACGATCAAAGTATCTATCGCTTCCGCGGCGCGACGATCGAGAATATCCTCAGCTTTGAGAATGAGTTCAAGGGCGCTGTCGTCATCCGACTCGAACAGAATTACCGCAGCACAGGCACCATCCTTGACGCGGCGAATAATGTGATCAAGAACAATGTTGAGCGTAAGGGCAAAACCCTGTGGACGCAGAATCCGAAGGGCGAGCGCATTATCGTCCACACCGCGCCGAACGAGAGGGAAGAGGCGATGTTTATCGCGCGCACGATCCTCGACGGCGTATCAGCGGGACGCAGTTTCTCCGATTATGCGGTTCTCTACCGTATGAACGCCCAGAGTAACGCGGTCGAGCAGGCATTGTCGCGCTCGGGTATTCCGCACCGCGTGATCGGCGGTCACCGCTTCTATGACCGTGAAGAGATCAAGGATATGACGTCCTATTTACAGGTCATTAACAATCCGCATGACGATATTCGCTTGCGCCGTATCATCAACAAGCCCAAGCGCGCCATCGGGGACGCGACCATGACGAAGGTAGCTGAGATCGGCGCCGGTATCGGAGAGAGCGTGTATTCCGTTATCCGACACGCCTCCGATTATCCCACCTTATCCCGTGCCGCTGTGAAGCTCGAGAATTTCGCCAAACTAATAGATGGCTTGATCGAGGCGTCGGAATCGGGCGATTATTCTATTGCGGAATTATACAATCTGATTCTGGAGCATACCGATTATAAGAATTATCTGATCGCGGAGAAGGATGACTATGAGCAGCGCATCGAGAATATCGACGAGCTGTCTTCCAATATCATCAAGTTCCAGGAGGATTACGGCGATGAAGCCACCTTGGGCGCTTTTCTTGAGGAGATCTCCCTGATGACGGATATCGATAATTATGACGCTGAGACCGACAGTGTTGTGATGATGACCCTCCATTCCGCGAAGGGTCTGGAATTCCCCGTCGTATTCATCCCCGGTATGGAAGACGGCGTGTTCCCGTCGATGGCAACCATCATGGAAGCGGGGGAGCTGAACGAAGAACGCCGCTTGGCGTATGTCGGCATCACCCGCGCCAAGGAAAAGCTCTATTTGCTCAAAACACGTGAGCGTATGCTGTTTGGCTCGACTACACACAACCGAGAATCCCGCTTTGTTACCGAGATCCCGGGCGAGCTTATCGAGAGAACAGGAAACGAAAATGTTTACGCGAATCACAAATTCGAGTATCAACCGCAGCAGAAATTCGATCCTTTTGCAAAGAAAAAGCCTGTCACAAAGCCCTCTTCCAACAAATACAGCGTCGGCAATACCGTATTCCACAAAGTATTCGGTACGGGCATGGTACTCACCGCTACGCCGATGGGTAACGATACCATGCTGGAGATCGCCTTTGACAAGGTCGGCACCAAGACGCTGATGGCGAACTTCGCTAAGATGGAGATCATCAAATAAATCTTAACATCGGTTGAGATTGCCACTGCCACCAACACAAGCGTTGATGATCTCGCAATGACATATTAATATTCACAAAACAAGAAAACCTCCGTATTATGTAATGATGTAATCCATCAAATACATTTTTGGAGGTTTTACTTATGCCTGATAATGTTAATGAAACGGTAGAAAACCGACATCAGGGCGAGCCTGTCTGCATTGACGCGAGGCGTGTATATGACAGCTGCGGCGATAAAGATTGTCTGTCCGATCTTCCTGTTTACCTCAGCGACGCGTCACAGGCGCTGATCGACAGCGCCGTCAATGTCCGTATCCGTAACGCGGATGTGCTGAACGTGATGCTGGATATCGAACCCGTGCCCTTTAACCGCGGCTTTTACTCCATCGACATCACCTTCTTCTTTTCGGTCACACTGGATGTCTTTTCTTCTCCCAACACCGCTCCTCAACAGGTAGAGGGCTTGTGTATCTCGGACAAAAAAGTGATCCTGTACGGCTCAGAGGGCAATGTCCGTGTATTCTCCTCGGATATGACAACGGATGACTATGACACGCAGAATATGCCTGTCCGCAGTCTTCCGACCGCAAATGTACAGGTGGCAAAACCGATCGCTTTAGCGGTATCGGTCAAGGAGAAAAAGCCCTGTCACAAGGTCTGTCACAAGATCCCGAACTCCGTACTCCGACAGATCGGCGGCAATATCAGCGAGAGGGGAGAGCGTTTTGTTCTCGCGACACTCGGCGTCTTCTCCATCGTACAGCTCCTGCGCAACGTGCAAATGCTGATCCCGTCCTACGATTTCTGCGTTCCCGAAAAGCGCTGTGAAAGCTCGACCGACAGCCCCTGCGAGATGTTCTCGCGCCTCGACTTTCCGACGGATGAATTCTTCCCGCCGAATGTTGTTGATAACAATTCCGATAACGGTGGCGGTTGCGGTTGCGGATGTAACGATTGATCATCCCATAACAGAACCCTCTTGCTATAACGGCAAGAGGGTCATTTTATGTACGCAGATTCTTTTTATGTTGGTGATAATCCCAGTCGATCAGCTCTTCGCCTTTGACGATATACGCTTTGTCCGCCAACAGCGCCAGGGGTTCATCGGAATAGCTGTCCGAGTAGAAGGCTTCAATATGACCTTCGGGGTATATTTCTCGAAAACGCTTGACCTTCTCGGCATGATAGCAATTGAGTCCGTCATACTTTCCGGTATGGATATCGACCTTGGACGCGATCACGGTAAAGTGCAGCTTTTCCTCCAACGGTTTGAGCAGGAATTCAGGTGACGCGGAGATAATCACATCATCATCCCGATGGGTCTTTTTGTAAAACGCCTTGATCCCACTGAGCTTTTCCCGCCAGAAGCGATTGACATCCTCTTCACCGTCGATCACTTTCAGAAAACGATACATCTTCTCCTTGAATTCCGTCTTGGTGCCGATATGAAAGGTGTAGTAACGCAGGCTCGCATACCCAATCAGCGGCAGATACAGGAGTGATTTGGGATGATGCCGAAAGCACCAAAAAAAGAAATGGCGCGTTGAATCACCGTTGTAGATGGTTTCATCAAAGTCATATACATTCATAATCCACATAGCCTCTACAGTGAGATTTGTTTAAAACGGCTCTATTATAGCGTAAATCGGCTAAAAATACAACCGTAAGCACAGGAAAATTCATATATTGTTAATGTATAGAGCGGTAAAATATGATAGAATAATGAAAATAATATGGGGGAAAAGGACTTGTTCGGTTATATCAAGGTTGATCAGGCGAACCTGCTCGGCAAAGAATTTGAAGCCTACAAGGGCATATACTGCACGCTGTGCCGACAGCTCGGCAAGGATTATTCCATCTTCGCGCGGCTGATCCTCAGCTATGACTGCACCTTCTACGCGATGATGGCGCTGGATCTCAGTGAAGAACCGCCGTGCTACCAAGAGGGACGATGCCGATTCAACCCCTTCAAGAAGTGTCATTATGCCGACACACAGACCTTGGCTTTTTCCTTGGCGGCGGCATTATCCGTTATTTCCGCCTATTATAAACTCAAGGATAATCTGCTGGACTCGCCGTGGTATAAACGGATCTTTTACCGAATGGTACAGCCGTTCTTCGCAAGCTGGCGCAAAAAGGCGGCAAAGAAATATCCCATGATCGACGAGAGCGTATCCAAGATGATGGAGCGGCAGATCACTGCGGAGCGGGACGATAACTGCGTCCTCGATCAGGCGGCTGATCCGACCGCGACGATGCTCGGCGAGATGTGCGGACTGTTAGCTGATCAGATCCCGCTGCGTGAGCCGCTCAAGCAAGAGCAAACAAAACGTATCCTGCAATCGATGGGCTACGCAATGGGGCGCTGGATCTATCTGATCGACGCCTGTGATGACTATGAAAAGGATCAAAAGCATCACAATTTCAATCCCTTTCTACTGGATAACAGAGAGGATCTGCCTGATTATATGCAGGCAAATCTCAACCATGCGCTCTCCGACGCACTGTTATCCTACGGTTTACTCGACAAAGGCAGGTATGACAACATCATCCGAAATGTGCTGTGCGTATCCTGTGTGAATATACAAAAGAAGATCATCAGTAAATATACCGATACCAAAGAAACGGAGGATTAAATGAAGAATCCTTATGAAGTGCTCGGCGTATCCGAGACCGCTACCGATGAAGAGATCAAAACCGCTTATCGTAATTTAGCGAAAAAATATCATCCCGACAACTATAACGACAGTCCGCTCGCGGACGTTGCGGAAGAAAAGATGAAAGAAGTCAATGAAGCATATGACCGCATCTGCGATATGCGCCGTAACGGCTCCCACAGCTCTTCCTATAACGGCTCCTACGGTACCGGCAACTCTTACACCAGGACATCCTATCCCGATGTGCGTCAATATATCATGAACGGACGATTGGACGACGCGATGGAGCTGCTCAACGGAATTCCCGACACAAATCGTGACGCGGAATGGTATTTCCTGATGGGCATGGTCTTTTCACGCAAGGGCTGGAATGATCAGGCGTACAGCTATTTTCAAAGAGCGTATCAGATGGATCCCTCTAATCCCGAATTCAGCGCCGCGTTCAATAATATGAACGCTCGCCGCGCCTATAATAATCCCGGGTACAATACCGCGGGAACCGGTATGGGATGTTCCGGCTGTGACATCTGCACCGGTATGCTGTGCGCCAACTGTTTGTGTAACTGCTGTTCGCGCGGGTGCTGATAATGAAAACTTCCATAAAAGTATCCTTGGGCGGCGTAGTTGCCGCCCTCAGCCTTGTACTGATGTTTTTAACGTCAGTGATCCCCTTCGGTACCTTTGCGTTTCCGACTTTTGCGGGCATATTATTGATCCTGTTAGTGATCAATCTGGGTTATCGATGGGCGATCGCCGTCTATTTCATCACGGCAGTCTTATCCTTTTTACTGCTGTCCGATAAAGAAGCGGCTTTATACTACGCGGCATTTCTGGGATTCTACCCGATCGTCAAAAGCGTGATCGAACGGATCCCCTCCAAGATCGTGCAGTACATTGTCAAATTCGCCCTGTTCAATATCTGTATGATCGCGGCATTCTACATCGGTATGACGCTGCTTTCCATCCCAAAAGAGAGCTTTACGATCTTCGGTGTGTATTTACCGTGGGTATTTTTGATCATCGGTAACATCGTTTTCGTTATTTACGATCTATGTGTTACAAGGCTTGTAACACTTTACCTGTTCAAATGGCATAAAAAGCTGAATAAAAATACAAAGCTGTAACCGACATTGCATTAACGGCTGAAAAATAGTATCATATATTTATGCTAAGTTTCATTAAAACACTTTAACATTTATTTAGTAATTAATGACTGAAAAGGCGGTGAGAGTATGAAAAGGCGAATCGATTTGATCACAGCGATCCTGTTAGTGACTGCGGTGTTGACCTCGATGTTCCTTTGCGCATACCCCACGGCGAACGCTGCTGAATCCGATGAGGCTGATATCGGCGTCGCGTTAGGAGACGAGCTTTCCGACACCGGCTATATACATCGCGGAATTTCATTTGACGGCATACCGAATGATTTTGACAGCAGTGTCAAACCCGGTGTGCGACATATCTATCTGAACAAAAGCGTCGCTTATCTCAAGATCAACGAGCGTTTTTTGCTGAATGTGACCGATGCTTACTCTCATACCGTCAACGCGCGAGTGGAATTCACCTCCAACACACCCTCTGTCGCTGAGGTCAACGATAACGGCTATGTGACCGCTAAGAAGAACGGCACCGCCAAGATCGACGCATATGACAGCGTATCCGGAGAAAACCTCTCCTGTACCGTTTATGTCGGTGAAGAATACGCTCCAACCGAAAAACCGACCGTAGCGCCTACAGACGAACCTACCGATCCGCCCGCGCCGACCCAGCCGCCTACACAAAAGCCGACTCAAGCACCGACTCAGGCGCCGACAACTGCTCCTACACAGGCTCCCACGACGGCACCAAAGCCGACCTCCGCGCCCGAAACACTCTCGCTGAGCGCTACCTCCGCTACGATATACACAGGCAACTATTATCATTTGAAGGCAACTTCAAATGTATCTGTGAGCTTCAAGAGCTCCAACAGCTCTGTCGCGACCGTCAACAGCAGCGGTATCATCACTGCCATCAAAGCGGGTACCGCTACCATCACGGCTAGCACCTCGACCAAATCCGCTACCTGTACGATCACAGTCAAAAACGGATCCTCGGTCAATCTGTCACAAAAGACCTGTTCTGTTGACCGATTCATGACCATCATGCTCAAGAGCACCACCTCCGGCGTTACATGGTCGAGCTCCGATACCTCGGTCGCTACCGTTTACAACGAGGGAATGTACGGCTTGGTCTACGGCAAAAAAGCCGGTACAGCCGTCCTTACCGTCAAAACCTCCTCCGGCGCCGCCACCTGTCTGGTGACCGTCGAATCCTCTTATCCCGTGCAGTTTGCCTATTCTTCGCCGAACTGCGCCGCAAAGAACCAGACAGTGACCCTGATCTGCGTGACCGATACCATGCGTACAGGCGTACGCTTTTCGGTCGATATGGGATCGTCCACCAGGTATGTTGACGCGACATCTAAGGTTCAAGAGGGCGACACCTACGTCTGGAAAGGAACCACATCCTTCTCATCGGCGGGAACATACGATGTCAAGGCGTATTCCCAGTTTGACGGCGGAACAGCATGGTATTCCTGCAAGGACGGTGAGACAACCGCCTACGTCACCAACTCCACCGACATGAAGACGACCGTTGTGGCAGAACGGCGTGCTTCCGATCAACTTGTTGATCTGATCGCGACCTTTGAGGGCTTCTCATCCTCTGTTTACATTGATCCGATCACACTTGACGATCCGACCCTCGGCTATGGCGTCCTTGTCTTTCCCGGTGAAAAGTTCTATAATAACCTGACCAAAACGCAGGCATATGCGTATCTGGTACAGAACATCAATAACGCCGGTTATACCTCTGACGTCAACTACTTTTTGAAGCACGAGAATATCAAGTGCAATCAGCGACAATTTGACGCGCTGGTATGCTTTGCGTATAACATCGGCACAGGTCCGTTCTCCGACGATGATGAGTTGATCGATGCTTTAGAATCATCCGGCAAGAATAAATACGGCGAATATGACTTCAACAATATCAACAAAAACAAAATGATCGAAAAATGGTGTCAGTATCATCACGTGGGTGAAAGATGTGTTTACGGCTTGTTGTACCGCCGTGTCGATGAGACCGAGATGTTCTTCTACGGTGATTATGAGCCGGATTACGGTAACTATAAGTATTCGATCAATTTCAAATGTGCCCGTAATCCTTCCTTCCACACATAAAATGATACAAGCCCTCATATGATGGACTGGGTGATTCTATGAAGGGCTTTGTGTTTACATTCAGAAACAACAATCGAAAGGTATTGAGCCTTCCCGATATCAAGCGACACAGCTATGATGTCAAGCAGCTGATAGCACGGTTCGGGATACAGTCTGCGTTTGCCGCGGCTTTTTTGATCGGATTGATCGTCGGCGCCGCAACCGGACGAGGGTTCAGTCGGGAAGTATTTGAAAAGCTGGATCTGCTGTTCATAACCAACATTGACGCGCGTCTGGAGATGAGCGTATTCGATATCTTTATATCCTGCTTTGTATCATACTTTCTGTTTATCTTCTGCGTGTTTCTTTCGGCGCTATCGGTATGGGGTTTTACGACGGTTCCGCTTTTGAGCGCACTCAAAGGCTTTACGGTCGGGCTTTCCTCCGCATTCATCTTCTCTCAATACCAACTGGCGGGGATCGGCTTTTACATTCTGGTCGTTCTGCCGGGAACGGTTCTGTTCTTATTCGCACTGATTCGCTATTCTACCCGCGGATTCAGAATGTCCCTATGCTTTCTGCGTCTTTCCGCCTTCGGCAACGATACCGAGGCTGAGTTGAGAACGCGATTAAAGCTTTTTTTAAAGCAGACGATGTTTGCGCTCCTATCTATCGGCGCGTGCGCCGTGACCGATATGGTTCTGTGGATCCTGTTCGCGAACAAATTTCATTTTTGATGAGGACAATATGACAAACGAAAGAAAAAGGATGAGATTTGAATTATTGCTGGAACGCTATTTCTCAAATTTTCATCGTATTCTCTTGACCAATCTTTTATTTGCGATCCCTTCGGCGATCGTGTTCGGCGCGCTGTACGCACTCAATAACGCCTTGTTTCACGGCGCGATCAGCCTGCCGCTGTCCTTGACGGCAATTATCCTGCTGTTTCCGTTTTACTCCGGCGTCGTGATGGTATGCCGAAATATTGCGAGAGGGGATACCGGGGTAAGGGTAGTCAAAACCTATCTCACCGCCGTTAAAGACAACTTTTTACACTTTCTGGTGCACGGTATCGTCATCTACATCATCGTGACGTTCAGCACACTGGCGGTATCGGTCTATGTGGGATTTTTATCGTCGGGATGGTTCTTTTATGTGTTGCTGTTTTTCAGCATCATCATCGCGTTACTGTTATTGTATACGATCTTTTACATCCCTGTCATGAGTGTGACCTACGATCTGCCGCTGCGCTACATTTACAAAAACAGTCTGCTGATGTCGTTCGGCGAATTCAAGAACAACATCTTCGCTACGATCGCGGTCGGTATCGTGTTCGGTATCTGCTTTACCGCTGTCGCGTTTATTCGCTCGGCGACAGTATTGGCGATCGTTGTCGCTCTGCTGTGGGCTTTGCTGATCCCCGCCACCGTGACCTTTATGATCGTTTTCTTCATCTATGACGGCATGAAAAATATCATGCAAAACAAAGAGGATATCAGCGGTGAATTGACCGAGAAGATCGAAAAGGGTCTCAAAGAGCAGGAGAAAAAGAAAGCGGCACAAGCGTCTCAGCCTGTTCAAGATGACTTTTCCGATATCGATATCAGCACCTTGAAAGATACCGACGACTACATCTTCCATAACGGTAAGATGGTCAAGCAGAGTACGCTCCTCAAAATGATCCGTGAACAACAGGAGAAAGCGGGGGAGAACAAAGCGGATCCTCCCGATACTTCTGAATAATACTAAGTATCCATTAAACGCTTTAACAAATTTGTTAGCGAGAAATTTCGCAGAGCAAGGCGGAGGACGCAGGCATACTTGAGGTGTTGTCCAAATCTTTGATTTGGCTAACAACACCCATGCAACAACACTCCAAGAGCGGACACGCGTGTCGGCGATTGGCTTAGTGTCACTGCTGGCGTATGTCATCTTTCGGGGACCCCATCACGCCCCGCGTGATGGGGAGAGGAGGAGCCGCCACACGAGGTCAAGGCATACCAACCGGATATGCCTATCGAGTACGGCGTGCGACGACGACAACACCGCTATGTGTTATAGGGGTCCCCGACGCGCCCCTGCGCGGTGGGGAAAGGAGGAGCCGCCACTCGAGGTCAAAGCGTACCTACCGGATACGCTTACCGAGAACGGCGAGCGACGACGCAACGCAATAAATGTTAATGTGTTTTAATGATACTTAGTATAAAACCTGATAAAGAACAAAGCCAAGTTCAAGCAGAACTTGGCTTTTCTTATATTCAGTATCGTGTTGCAAACAAAATGCAGAACAATCGGATTTATTATTTCAAGTAACCGTTCATATCCTCGGCGATCTTGTCGGTGATCGTCTTTGCTTCGTCAGCAGTAGCGCCGATCGCGGTGATATAGATCTTGATCTTCGGCTCGGTACCGGAGGGTCTGACGATCGCGCAGTGACCGCCCTCAGTGGTGTAGGAGAGCACGTTGGACTTGGGCAGATCGATCTTTTCGGTAGCGCCGGTCACGAGATCGGTAGCGACATGCGTATCGTAGTCGGCAACGGATACAACTTTGTAGCCCGCGATGGTAGCGGGAGCGTTCTCACGCAAGCCATCCATGATACCTGCCATCTTCTGCATACCCTCGGCACCTTCAAAGTAGAAGTTCAGCGTGGTATTCAGATAGTAGCCGTATTCATCGTAAATACCGTCGATGATATCGACCAGCGACTTGCCCTGCTTTTTATAGTATGCCGCCATCTCACAGATCAGCATGGAAGCGACAACAGCGTCTTTATCTCTGACATAGGTGCCGGCAAGATAGCCGCAGCTCTCTTCAAAGCCGAAGACAAAGCGATCTTCCTCGCCCTTCTGCTCGAGACCTAAGATAATCTCGCCGATATACTTGAAGCCGGTCAGACAGTTTCTCAGCTCGCAATCGTACTTCTTGCAGATCGCTTCGATGATCTTAGTGGTAACGATCGTCTTGACGACAACGGGATCCTTGGGGAGGTTGCCCAGCGCCTTACGGCAGTTGAGGATATACTCGGTCAGCATCGCGCCGATCTCGTTACCGGTATACAGACGATAGGTGCCGTCGGCACGCTTTGCGGCAATGCTGACGCGGTCGGAGTCGGGGTCGGTCGCTAACAGCAGATCAGCGTCGTTCGCCTTACAGTATTCCAGACCCTTTTCAAGCGCCTCTTCCAGCTCGGGGTTGGGGAAGGGGCAGGTGGTAAAGTTACCGTCGGGCATCTCCTGCTCCTTGACGATAATGACATTCTCCATGCCGACGTCGGAAAGGACGCGTCTGACGAGTTTGTTGCCCGCGCCGTTGAGCGGGGTATAAACGACCTTCAGATCGGTACCCTCGCAGATACCGGCGTTGACCTGATTCTTCTTGACTTCATCGAGATAGCTATCATAGACCGCATCCTTGACATATTCGATGGAGCCGTTTTTCAGCGCTTCATCAAAATCACAAAGCTTGACGTCATCAAACATATCCAGCGCCTGAATCTCATCGAATACCATACCGGCGGCGACATCAGTCATCTGACAGCCGTCCTCCCCGTATGCCTTATAGCCGTTATATTTCGCGGGGTTGTGACTCGCTGTAATCATGATACCCGCTACACAACCCAGATGACGAACCAAATAGCTCAGCACAGGGGTGGGTTCGAGTTCTTCCGTGATATATGCTTTGATACCGTTCGCCGCCAGTACACGAGCCGCCTCGATCTTGAAGAGATCGGAGTTGATGCGGGAATCGTGAGAGATCGCGACAGCACCGGTTCCGTACTTCTTCTTGATATAGTTGGCAAGACCCTGTGTTGCGTGGCGAACCACATAAATATTCATTCTGTTGGTACCCGCTCCGAGTACACCACGCAGTCCGGCGGTGCCGAATTTCAGCGGGGTATAGAAGCGGTCATAGATCGCGTCATTGTCGTCCTTGACGTCATTCAGCTCCTGTACCAATTGTGCGTCTTCGGTTGCTTTTTCAAGCCATTCCTTGTAAATGTTCATATAATCCATACTATCACCCTATGAATCAAATTTGGCATAAAACACCACTTAAACTATACCATAAATCAAACTTATTGACAATATCTAAACTCAAGTTTATGTAATTAAAACAAAAAATCGGATATAAGATAAGTATTATCACCAAATAATGATAATTCATCGGATCAAAAAGGATGAATTTCGTCGAATGGCACAAAAAGATCTTGATTCAAAAACAAGGTCTTGATTTTGAATTGCTTCTGTAGTATGATATACAATGATTGAAAATAGGAGGTATATCCATGAGTGAAAAAATGAATCCCGAATTAAATACAGAAGAAACCACAGCCTCTGTGTCTGACGATACAGAAAAGACTGAATTATCAGCTGATACCGATGAAACTGTTGTTACCGACGATACGGCAAAGGAATCATCAGTCGAAACCGATGAAGCTACCGTTACAGACGGTGCAGAGCAAACTGTTTCAATCGATTCCGTAGCTGCTGAAGCAACCGCAGAAAATACCGTCACTGAAGAGGAAAAACCGGAAAAGAAAAAACCGGTACTGCAAAAGCCGATTATTATCGCCTGCTGCATCGTATTGGTTGCTATTCTCGGATTTCTCGCGTACATGGCATTCTTCCTGAAAGAACCCGAAAACGTTACATGGTCCAATGACGTCAACGATGTGACCTATTATTATGAGTTCAAAACCGACGGTACCTTCACCGGCTATCTGGGCAGCATCGAGATGACAGGCTCTTTCCAGAAGACAAACGGTGAAGACGGCAAAACCATTACCTTAGACAAAAGTTTCGGCAGTTTCTATCAGGGAGCGCCCGCTACTTATTCTATCAAGGGCTCCAGACTGTTCGGTAATCAGGAGATGTCCTGCTCTTATTCCGAAGACTATCAATTCACCCTGAAACAGTCAAAGAGAGAGAAAAAGCTGTTGGATCTTCCCGAGAATTTCTCTGCTGATGAAAATCTTGTCGGTACATGGATCTTCAAATACATGAACTATGATATCTATAAGGTAACCTTCAACAATGACGGTTCCATGGTTCTGGAATTCATGCAGGACGGCGTGAAATACAACGGTATCTACACCATCGAAGGTTCTACCATTAACTTCACCTACTATGTAACCGAAGCAACGGCAACATCGCTCGACTATAATATAGACGGCGATTACCTGACCTTTATGGGTTATCAGTTCGTACGTGAGGGCAGCGAGGCCGAAAAGGCGACCTCCGATCAGGCGAACATCATCACACAGGCAAACGATCAGGCTCAAGAAACTCAGGCTACGGAAGCAGTAACAGAAGCAGCTCAAACGAAAGAAGCCGCAGAATAAAGTGTAAAAGCCCCTCCAAACGGCGGGGCTTCGTTTATATCTATATCATACCTTTCAATGTCGCAACATCGCAAACATCCACTCGGTTATCGTTCGTCAGATCCGCGGCAAGCATATATACGCCGTTAAAATCGGAAGCGCCGATCAAATAATCCATCAATGTGTTCAGATCGCGCGAATTACGGTTGCCTTCACCCGTGATATCACCGGTGATTGCCAGTTCGTAGGTATAGGTGAAGTCTTCGGAATCAAAAACCGCCCTCATCGCCGTGCCGATATTACCGCTCTTTTTCACGGCGTTTCCTCGATAGATCGTGAGTGAATAGCCGTCATAGCGCATATTCTTTTTGAATGCCGCTACCGTCGTTTGCTCAGGGATATCGGAGATATAATAACGTGTGGAATCAACCTGATAGACATCGGATGATATCGAGGACGGTTCCGATCTTTGTTGGCCTGTACGATCGGCAGCGGTATCACCGCCGTTTGAGTGATCCGAATCGTGATTCTCATCATCAGCTCCCGATTCATCGGTATCATCATCTACCTTCAAAGATGTAAAATCACTAATTCTAACCGTAAATGAACCGGAATCACCGGTGGCGATCACGGTATTGCCGTTCGTATAAACGGAGATTATCTGCCCCGCGCCGCGATAATAGGCAATCTTTTCTCCCGAATCGAGGTCATATGCATTGATGGTACTGCCGTTCGGATAATAGAGCGTATTCCCGATCACACAAGCTGACGCAGCATGATTATCATAGTCGGCGGTGAACAGATAAGAGAGCTGATCGCCATTTATTTGATATACCTTACCATGACCGGACACATAAGTATTGCTGTCGGCAGGGAAAAGAGGGGTATCGACCTCATCACCCGACAACGCGTTAAAACGTCCGGATGACAATCGATACAATGTATCACCGGCGACGGCATAGATGCCGTCGTGAAATCCACCGAAAACGGCATTGATCTCGCTGTCAAAGCGATATCGCCCAAGATAGCTTCCGCTGTAAGAAAAAGCCGAAACCTCATGATCATCCCGATAGTTCTCAATATAGATCGCGCCGTTATCGCAGGCAAAATCTGTATGATTATATAATAACGCGTCATTGATCACAAAGCCTTCTAAAAAGTCGGTATCCAAGTAATAGACAAATACCGAGAGCTGATTCTTTCTGACATCCTCACACAGCAGCACCGTTTTACCACGATAGGCACAGACCGAGCGAATAGGGGAGGGAACATCTACACCGGCGTTGAGCGTATGAGAAGCGTAGCGGGTGATATCCGCATGCTTACCGTTGAATCGAATCGTATAGATACCGGTATCATCTGAACTTTGATAGGCGCGGGAATTCTGAGGAACATACGCGGAAATGGGAGACGCGGCAAATACAAGTATCAGCAAACATAAAAAGATACAAAGGATCCGCTTCATACTTCTCACCCCCGCCATTCGACAATTATCTACATCTAAATTGATTATACAGTAGCGCTCTGTATAACACAAGAGTAAATAATTATTTAACAATGTTTGATTAAAAAATCAACACGGAGCATCATAATAGATACTCCGTGCTGATTCATATGGCGGAAGCGGTGTATATTGATTTGTCGGTAAACAGTTACCCCGTCTTCGGATCGTCACCTTCTGTCCAACGTCTGATCTACGCTCTCCCTACA
>CAMJMQ010000009.1 GCA_946407065.1 uncultured Clostridia bacterium
CTGCACGAGTTCAACCCGATGATGGGTCACCGCGGCTGCCGTCTGGCTGTCACCTATCCCGAGATCGCTAAGATGCAGACCAAGGCTGTTATCCGCGCTGCGATCAACGTCAAGAAGGCTCATCCCGATTGGAATATCGTTCCCGAGATCATGATCCCGCTCGTCGGCGACGTCAAGGAGCTCAAGTATGTCAAGAAGTTCGTTGTTGAGACTGCTGACGCTGAGATCGCCGCTGCAGGCGCTGACCTTAAGTATGAGGTTGGTACCATGATCGAGATCCCGAGAGCGGCTCTGACTGCTGACGAGATTGCGAAAGAGGCTGACTTCTTCTGCTTCGGTACCAACGACCTGACTCAGATGACCTTCGGCTTCAGCCGTGACGACGCGGGCAAGTTCCTCGAAGCTTACTATGACGCCAAGATCTTTGAGAACGATCCGTTCGCTAAGCTCGATCAGACCGGCGTTGGCAAGCTGATGGATATGGCGATCAGGCTCGGCAAGCCCGTGAATCCCGCACTCCACATCGGTATCTGCGGCGAGCACGGCGGCGACCCGACCTCCGTTGAGTTCTGCCACAAGATCGGTCTGGACTATGTATCCTGCTCACCCTTCCGTGTTCCGATCGCTCGTTTGGCTGCTGCTCAGGCTGCTATCAGCAACAAGTAAGAGTTGACAGATATCGGTTGAGATTGCCATAGCCTTTGCAGGCTTTGCAATGACGATCGACTATAGTTTAACCAAATCACAAAGCGCTGTGACCCCGGTCACGGCGCTTTTTGCGTCTCGGAAAAAACCAAAGATCATTTGATTTTTCATTGACAGTTTTTTCATCTGCCATTATAATAGAAGTGACAAATTGTGAAGAAAGGAGTAATTCTATGTCAGTATTTATGATCATTATGGGTATCCTGCTGGTGATCTGCGGTATCGCTTGTGTGGCGACACCGATCGCGACCACCTTTGGCTTGATGTACTTTTTCATGATCCTGCTGTTTGTGACCGGTATCACGTTCCTGATCGATAGCATCAGATTTCGTGTAGTTCCGGGTATCGTTCTGGGAATCCTTTCCCTGATCGCGGGCGGCTTCATCGTTTTCTCACCGAGTATGTCATTTATGACAGAAACGATCATGCTGTACATCATGGCGGGTTGGTTCGTCATCCGCGGTATCTTCGGCCTGGTCAACGTGATCCGCATGAAGAAGTTCATCGGCGTCGGATTATTCGTGCTGGGGCTGATCGTTTCGATCCTCGTGATCTGTGCCGGTATCTATTCGTTCATTAATCCGGCTGTTTTCGCGGGTGCGATCGGTATCATGGCGAGCGTCTACTTCATCGTAGAAGGCATCGACCTGATCGTTGCCGGCTGTATCGGCGGCAACCGCATGAGACCTGCGTAATCGTTCAATGGCTTTACAAAACCTCCGAGTGTCCTAGGCATTCGGAGGTTTTTTCATTATATCTTAGAATTGTCATTGCGAGGGGCGCAATGGTTAAGCAACCGAGAACAAATCCGAACCAGTTTTGACGGGCATATTTCCGCCCGCTCTTTGTTAAAATCCTCGCGAACCCATCAGGGTTCGCTGTGGTTTTGCCACAATCAGACGAAAATCTGCTCCGCCAAAACTCCGAAGGACTGAAAATGTGCAAGATTTCGAGAAGAATTCGGTGCAGAAAGTTGATCGGGGTCCCCAAAAAGCCTGCATTTTGGGGAAAGGAAGAGCCGCGTAGCGATCAAGCCGTCCCATACTTGGGGCGGCGATATAGCGGAGCGCGCGATGACGCGCTGGCGCCTGCCAAGATTGATAAGCCGAATTATTCCGAAATATTGTCATTTACAGCGTGTTCGGATTTATTCTCGGTTGCTTAAGGTTGAGATTGTCACATCGGAAGAAAGTTCCTCCTCGCAATGACTATTTTTGAATGCGCCCCGTGGCAATCTCAACCGAAAAAAGAGGGTCTAATACCCCACTGCTTGCAACGAAATAATTAATTTCTGGTTTGTTGAAACCAAAACGGCGTTTGGGTTGTATTACTTATGAAGGAGGGAGATAATGGCGGACGGATTGTATGCAGGACTGAGCTACGACGCGGTACTGGCAAAATATGCCGATACGGTCGCGGGCGTATGTGTGATGCGGCTGCAAAACTGGGCTGACGCCGAGGATTGCTTTCAGAACACCTTTATCAAACTCTTTCAAAAGTCTCCCGACTTCCAAAGTGAAACCCATCTGAAAGCATGGCTGATCCGCGTCGCCGTTAACGAATGTCGCAATTATATCGCCAAAAATCGCCGTTTTCTCTCCCTCGACGCGGCACATCGATCAACCACCGTTGAGCCGTCGGCATGGCATGACAACGAACGCGACATATCGTGGGCACTGATGCGCACGGAGCCAAAGTATCGCGAGGTGCTGTATCTGCATTACTGTGAGCAGTACAAGGTAGCGGAGATCGCCGAAATTCTAAGCATAAAGCCCAACACCGTCAAAACCCTGCTCAAACGCGGCAGAGAGAAGCTCAAACAAATTTACGGAGGTGACGAGGATGAATCAAGTGAACTTTGACAGTTTGAACAACATCAAAGCGCCCGAGCAGTGGATCAAAAACGCCGCCGCCATCCCCGAGACTTCCGTGAGAAAGCGTGCTTTTCCGCTGTATCGCGTCGCCGCGGCGGCGAGTATCGTCCTTGTGAGCGTGATCGGTCTGCTGACATATTTGTCGTTCGGCAACCATGCGCCGATCAAATTGCGTGACAATGCTGCCGGCGATGTACCACCGACCGAATCGGCGGGGGAGGGAACATTCCCCGATGGCGAAGAATTCCCACGCTTCGATGCGATATTCCCGTCATTCCCCCGTGTTGACCCGACTGACGCGGCGGGCGATCCGGTGATCGAAACACCCGCACAGTCAAAAGCGACAAGAGAAAAACCATCCGCCACAGCTCCGACGGAAAAGGGGCGCTCGGGATCAAAGACCGTAGGCTCTACCGAGTTCGCTCCGGTGCCGACACAGGGAGCGCATTCAACACACCCCCCTGAGCCGACACAGCCTTCTGTTGTCCCGACGGAACCGCCTGAAATACCGATCCCGACAGAATATCACGGTGAAGTTGTCGCGGGCGAAATCTGCTTTACCGCGACCTTTCCCGCATCGCTGATCAAAGAGGGAGAAATAGTTCGCTGTATGTATTCGGTGCAAGGAATTACTTCCCCCGCAACCGAGACCGACGCAGAGGTACAGTATACCGTGATGGATAACGGCATGGTGTACGCCATGTATGAACCGGGTATACAGATAGTTGAAGAAGATACAGTGACCTTTGAGTATCTGTTTTACACCGACAGCGCTGTGCTCGCACGTGGCACACTGACGGTGTAGGGTAAATCGATATGTTAAATGAGAGATGTTGTTATTGTAGGGGAGGAGCAATCATTTCCCTACAGATAAGCGGTTAAATAAATCTAAAAGGAGGAATTCACATGAAAAAAGCAGTGGCATTATGTTTAGCGTTGATCATGCTGTTCAGTTGCGGCATCACAGCGGCGTCGGCTGAAAGCAATGATGACTATTTGAAGAAGCTGACCCCTGCGTTGATCCAAGAGATCAACAGTCCTACCGACGTTATGATCCAGGTATGTATCTTTTTGAGAAATTGTCCCGAGGCACAGCATGTTGAGGAAATCATCAGTCAAAAATATACATGGACCAATCAGCAGGAGCACCTGATGTATTACCGCAAAGAAATGTCGGCGATCATCGGTGCATATGTGCAAGGTTTTATCGATGACAACGCCGATTTGTTATATAAGGTCATCTGTCAAACCGATGCCGCAGAGTTCATCATCGCGGAAGTATCGAAGGATAATGTTCCCAAGTTGGCACAGTTGGATATCGTAAAGGATATGGATACGTATGGCTCATACAGTACGCCTACGGCACTCTCCGAGATGATCGCTCCCGCCGCGAATGAACGGTACTATGATCCCCGCCATACCATCACTGCGAGAGATATCAACCTCAGAGATTATTATCAATTCCGTGATTCGGACGCATACGCCGTTCACTTTTATGTGCGGAATCTGGGCTATATCGACGTCATGATCGAAGAGCGCATCGGCGACTGGCTGCTCGAATGTTCCCATCCGGAGCCGTTCCTCTTTGTGAATGATCGGCTGTACGGCTTCAAAGAGGCGTATGATGAGGGGTTGATGACTGACGATATGCTCGAAGAGCTCGCCGGATCTTCTTTTAAGGGCGATTATGTTCTGCCGCTTTTGACCCGCTACATCAAAGGCGATGCGGATGGTGACGGTGAGTGCACAATTGTTGACGCGACCTGCGTCCAGCGCCATGAAGCCGGGATCGCCACTACCTCTTTCTTTCAACCGCTCGCGGATGTGGACGGCGACAGCGAGGTCAACGTCATCGACGCGACCTTGATCCAGAGAAGCAAAGCCGGATTGTATACGATCGAATGACATCGACTGAAAAGGTTTGCGGCTCATTATAAAAGAATTTTCAGATGGCGAAAGTACAGAGTCGGCTAATGACTGGTAAGCGAAATATTGATGTATTGAAAGGAAATATACACAATGAAAAGAATCGTTATTTCTATCCTTCTGATGATGGTGATAATCACATCACTTTTGACAATTAGCGTTAGTGCGGCATTACCGCCGGTGCTGATTGGTGATGTGAACAGAGATTTCAGTGCAGACATCCTTGATGTGACATTGATCCAACGCAGATTAGTTGATATTACAGAATTTGATTACGAAACCGAGTTGAGGGCAGACTATGACCGTGACGGTGAAGTAAGCGTTACTGACATCACGTGGATTCAACGAAAAGAAGTTGGCATGACGATTCCCGAAGCATTCGGCGGTTGGGCAAATCAAAATATACTTGTAACGAGTTTCTTTGCCGACTATCAATCCGGCAAGGCTTCTGTCGGTGTCCCGATAACCTTTACGGCAAGAGCTAACTGCGGTGAAGAGAACTGTACATTTGAATTCTTTATCAATGGTGAATTGGTTCAGGAGCGTTCAGAGAAAAACACACTCACATATACATTTACTGACAGCGGAAAATACGACATAGCCGTAAGGGCTTATAACAGCGATAGCTTCCGTACTTTGAAACACATCCGGGATTTCTATTATGATTATCCTTATGAGCAGACGTATTCGGTTGTCGATAGCTATCCGTATGATGGATTTCAACTTGCCGCGGTCAGTTGGATCGATTACACGTACAGTGATTCCCCGAGTATTGAGGTTCACCAAACCGGAGGTACTGCGCCTTACACATATTGCTATACGATTCTCGATCCGACCATAAGAGATCAGTATACGCAGGAATACTATGCCCGATATGGCTGGAGTTTGTTATATGATGATAACAGACCTTATCTGTATCGTGAGTGTTCTACGGAGAATACACTGACCTTGCCGCTTGAAATGTTTGCGCCTCGCGCTTCACACGACATTCTGGTTCGAGTAAAGGATGCAAACGGAAACCTGACCGAAGCTAAAACCTTATACTTCTGTAACGATGAATTACTCGGCTGATGTAAGTGATCCGGTATAACCGAGGTCAAGTGCCATCGACGTGTCTTTCCTCCAGAGAAGCAATGCCGGCTTGTTTACGATCGAATAACCCCATTTTTTCATCCCCTTATCAAGGCGCTACGGCCGTAGTCGCGGCGCCTTTAATCTATTTATAGCCTTCCTTTGGGAAAGGAAGGTGCCTCCGAAAGGAGGCGGATGAATTGTATGAATTGATCGACCGAAGGGAGATACTCCTTAATCACGCTTGATATTGATGCAACGTTATAATAGTTAGTTACTCGCTTCGCTCAAACAATTTGGTACAATTCCTCACCCGCTTGTTCGCGGGAGCTCCTCGCCGGAAGCGGCTCCCCCTTGCCCGCTTTGCGGACATTCCCCCAACGGGGGTACCTTTTACCAAAAGGAGCCTTGGAAAACGACTGCTCATATTATATAATACTTTTTCGACAAACTGAGGCGCTGCGGCAGTTGTCGCGGCGCCTTTCCTTTTCATGTCAAAAAAATAACGGTAGATTATTGACTTTTGTGCTTTAATGTGTTATCATCAACCGTGTTAAGGTTGAACCCTCCGAGTCGGCTCGGAGAGCCGACCCACCTCCCTTAGGAAGGGGAGGCTTAAGGAGTTATTGTGATGACTGTTACGAATACCGAAAAACTCAATAGCTACTTTACCTTTACCTACGCGCGCTTTTATGCGGGCTTTTATTGCTTTGCAAAGAATGAGTAAGCTGCTCGAACGGTAACAGGTGCTTTAGTTGAATGGTAAGCGGTTCTGTTTTCGGGCAGAACCGCTTTTTTGAGGTGTTGTCCAAATCTGTGATTTGGGTTACAACACCCACGCAAGGCTCTCCCAAGAATCGGAGCTGTCGCTTGCGACAGGCGAACGATGATTGGCTGAGAGCTACTGCGAAACACCGAAATCGAAAGACTTAAGATTGAAGAATGAAGAATGAAGAATTATGGGAGGGCATAGCCCACACCCGATTATATAGAAATACGCTGATCAATGGAAGGTGATAGGATGGATAAGCTACAGGAGGCGCGGCTGCAGATCAATGAGGTCGACAAAGAGATGGCGGCGCTGTTTGAACGCCGTATGCAGGCGGCGAAGGTGATCGCCGAGTATAAGAAGGAACGCGGTTTGCAGATCTATGACGCAAAGCGTGAGCAGGCGGTGATCGAGAAAAACGCCGCCTTGATCAGGGATCCCGACATCCGCTCCTATTATGTGCGGTTTTTGCAAGACGAGATGGCGGTGTCCAAGCAGTATCAGGAGCATATCATCAGCGGCGTGAAGGTCGCCTACAGCGGCATCGAGGGCGCTTATGCCAACATCGCCGCCAAGCAGATCTTCCCCTACGGCAAGCTGATCTCCTACCGTGATTTCCGTGCCGCGTATGAGGCGGTGGAGAGGGGAGAATGCGACTGTTGTGTGCTGCCCATCGAGAACAGCTATGCCGGCGAGGTCGGTCAGGTGATGGATCTGATGTTCCAGGGATCGCTCTTTGTCAACGGGCTCTATACCCTCAGAATCACCCACCATCTGTTGGGCGTCCCCGGGGCAAGTGCCAAGGACATCAAAACGGTCGTCAGCCATCCGCAGGCATTGGCGCAGTGCGCGGAATACATCCGTGAGCACGGCTATGATACAACGGAGTATGCCAACACCGCAAAGGCGGCGAAGGCGGTCAAGGACGCTTGTGACAGGAGCGTCGCGGCGATCGCTTCCGCTGAAACGGCGCGGCTGTACGGGCTCGAACAGCTCGACCATGACATCAACGAGAGCGCGTTGAATTCCACCCGATTCGCGGTGTTCTCACGCGTGGAGAATAAACAGGTGAACACCTCGGGCGACAGCCGCTTCATGCTGATGTTCACCGTCAAGAATGAGGCAGGCGCACTTGCTCAGGCGTTGAATGTGCTGAGCTCCTACGGCTTCAATATGCGCGCCCTGCGTTCACGCCCGATGAAGGATCTGGCGTGGGAGTATTACTTCTACATTGAGGCAGAGGGTGACGAAACAGGGCAGAACGGCTCCGATATGCTGCGTCACCTCGGCTTGCACTGCGATAGGCTCAAGGTGGTCGGACATTTCTTTGACGAAGTGATTTTACAAGAGGATTAACAATTTGTCATTGCGAGGGCTCGACACGCGTGTCAGCCCGTGGCAATCTCAACTGATGATAGGATGATTCCAATGAACGTTTTACATATGGATCTGGGCGCGGACAGCTACGATATCGTGATCGAGCGCGGCGCACTGCAAAAAGCAGGAGAATACCTTGACCTCGACCGCAGGGTGTTGGTCGTGACCGATGACGGCGTGCCGAAACAGTACGCGCAGACGGTGGCGGCTATGGCAAAGGACGGCATCGTCGTGACCGTGCCGCAGGGTGAGGACAGCAAGAGTATATCGACATTTTCGGCGATCCTCTCGCGGATGCTCAAAGAGGGCTTTTCGCGCAAGGATGCGGTCGTCGCAGTCGGCGGCGGAGTGGTCGGCGATCTTTCGGGCTTTGTCGCGGCAAGCTACATGCGCGGCGTCGACTTCTACAATATCCCGACCACGGTGCTCAGTCAGGTGGATTCCTCCATCGGCGGCAAAACGGCGGTGAATCTCGACGACATCAAGAATATCGTCGGCGCGTTCTATCAGCCGAAGAAGGTGTTGGTCGATCTTGATCTGCTCGCGACTTTGGACGACCGACTGGTCAGCGAGGGATTAGCCGAAGCGCTGAAAATGGGCTTGACCTCCGACGCGGAACTATTCGAATTATTCGATAAAGGAAATATAAATAAAAATATGGACGAGATCATCACCCGCTCTTTGATGATCAAAAAGAACGTCGTGGAGCAGGATGAAAAGGAGCAGGGGCTCAGAAAGATCCTCAACTTCGGTCACACCATCGGACACGGGATCGAATCGTATGAGGAACGACATGGATTGTACCACGGCGAGTGCGTCGCGATCGGGATGATCCCGATGGTCAGCGACGAGCTCCGCCCGCGGCTGATTCGGATCTTGGAAAGCCTGCGGCTCCCGACGGCGGTCGATCTGAGCGCCGATGAGATCTTTGAAGCGATGACCCATGACAAAAAGGGCGAGGGCGACAATGTGACAGTCATCGCCGTCCCCGCGCCCGGCAAATATGAGATGAACAAGGTGCGGTTTAAAGACCTGTACCCGATGATCGAAAAGATCACAAAATAACCTTTTTTGTAGGGGAGGGGCTTTGAGGAGTTGTCCAAATCTGTGATTTGGTTTACAACTCCCATGCAACAGCGCTCCATCGTCGTCACTCGCCGTACTCGATAAGCGTATCCGGTTGGTACGCTTTGATCTCGTGTGGCGGTTCCTCCTCTCCCCATAACTCGGGGAGTTATGGGGTCCCCTGTATCTGCGATTGGCTAAGCGCCACTGTGCTCCTCCCGCTTATCAATCGAGTGTGGGCAGAGCCCACAAATTGTAAGGAAGAACGCTATGAAAAATACATTCGGAAACAGTATAGCGATCACACTGTTCGGCGAGAGCCACGGCGCGCAGATCGGCGCGGTGCTGGACGGCTTAGCGCCGGGCATCAAGATCGATGATGTTTTTATCCGTGCTCAGCTCGATCGTCGCCGCCCTGTCGGCAAGATCGGCACACAGCGCCATGAGGCGGATGAATATCAGATCGTCAGCGGTGTTTTTGAGGGAAAAACAACCGGCACACCGCTCACGATCCTGATCCCCAACACCGCCCAGCACAGCAAGGATTATGCCGCGACGCGCTCACTGGCGCGACCCGGTCACGCGGACTATACCGCCTACGCCAAGTACCACGGCTATGAGGATTATCGCGGCGGCGGTCACTTTTCGGGACGTATCACCGCGGCTTTGGTAGCAGCGGGCGCGATCATGTTATCCGCCCTGCGTGAGAAGGGGATCGAGATCGGCACGCATATCCGATCCTGCGGCGGTGTTGCGGATGCTGATTTCGGCGACATTAAAGCGGATATCGCCAAGCTCAATGCGCTCGATTTTGCCGTTTTGGATGAAGAAAAAGGCAATGAGATGAAAGCGGCGATCGAAGCGGTGGCAAAGGACGGCGACAGCATCGGCGGCGTGCTGGAGACGGCTGTCATCGGAATGCCCGCGGGTGTCGGTGAGCCGTGGTTCGATACCGTCGAGGGCGTTCTCAGTCACGCGCTGTTCTCCGTACCCGCTGTCAAAGGCGTAGAATTCGGCGACGCGTTCGCAATGGTGAACGGCAGAGGTTCCGACTACAATGACAACTATTATATTTCTGATAAAGAAATCAAAACAACGACCAATCACAACGGCGGTGTGAACGGCGGCATCACCAACGGTATGCCCATCATGTTCCGCTGTGCCGTCAAGCCGACGCCGTCCATCTTTAAAGCGCAGGATACGGTCGATTTCATCAAAGGCGAAAATTCTGTTTTAGAATTAAAAGGGCGGCATGATCCCGCGGTGATCCACCGCGCGCGTGTTGTGGTGGACAGCGTGACCGCACTGGCATTGGCGGATCTGTTGGCGCTGCGATACGGAACGGATTGGCTTGTGTCGCGTTGCGACAGTGAATAGTGAATAATGAATAGTGAATACTTGATGGAGGACTCCGTCCTCACCTGATTCCTATTTTGGCTAAAGGATAAAAAGTATGGACTACGGATTGATCGGTGAGAAGCTGCCGCACAGCTTTTCCAAAGAGATACATGAGAAATTGGGATATTACCAATATTCTCTAAAAGAACTAAAAAGAGAAGAATTACAAAATTTTATTCTACAAAAGAATTTTAAAGCGCTCAACGTCACCATTCCCTACAAGCAGGATGTGATCCCGATCTTAGACGAGATCGATCCTGACGCGCAGGCGATCGGCGCGGTGAATACCATCGTCAACCGCGACGGAATCCTCTGCGGTTACAATACCGATTTCGGCGGCATGAAGGCGCTGATCGAGCGAGCGGGTGTTGTGATGAAATACAAGAAGGTGCTGATCCTCGGCACGGGCGGAACTTCGCTGACGGCGAAGGCGGTCTGTGATCGCATGGGCGCGAAAGAGATTCTGCGCGTCAGCCGTCATGCGTGCGAGGGCGCGATTACCTATGAAGAAGCGTATGCCGCGCATACCGACGCGGACGTTATCATCAATGCGACCCCCTGCGGGATGTTCCCGCATATCTTTGACTGTCCGATCGACATCGATAGATTCCCGCGGCTCATCGGTGTGATCGATGTGATCTACAACCCCCTGCAAACGACGTTGGTGTTGAATGCAAAAAAGCGCGGGATCGATACCGAGGGCGGATTGTATATGCTGGTCGCGCAGGCGGTGTTGGCGGCGGAGAAATTCCTCGGTCGCGAGCTGGACGTCGTCAAGCAGACCAATAAGATCTATGAAGAGATATATTTCGATAAAAGAAATATAGTGCTGAGCGGTATGCCCGCCTCGGGCAAATCGACCGTCGGAAAGCTCGTTGCCGATCAACTCGGCAGAGAGTTGATCGATACCGACCGCCTGATCGTGGAGCGCGAGGGGCATATCCCGACTATTTTCACGAAAAAGGGCGAACAATACTTCCGTGATCTGGAGACCTCGGTCATCAAGGAGGTATCCGCGCTCAGCGGCAAGGTGATCTCCCTCGGCGGCGGCGCGGTGATGCGTCCCGAGAATGTCGAGGCACTGCAGCAAAACGGCGCGATTTTCTTCATCGACCGATCGCCCGAGTACCTGATCCCGACCGACGACCGACCGCTCGCGGACAAAAAGGATAAGATCCTGCGCCTGTACAAAAAGCGCATCGATACGTATATGAGTACCGCCGACTTTATCATCGACGGCGACTGCGACCCCGAGGATGTCGCGGATTCTGTGATCAATGGAGAGTAATATGAAAATATTGGTAATCAACGGGCCGAATCTGAATATGCTCGGGATCCGTGAACCGGAGCTTTACGGCAGGACGACCTATGCCGTTCTTTGCGCGTTGATCGAGGATCATGCAGAGAAGATCGGTGTTGAAGTCGAACTGTATCAGAGCAATCACGAAGGCGATCTGGTCGATCACATACAAAAAGCGTATAACAGGATCGACGGTATCGTCATCAACCCCGGCGCGTATACCCACACCAGTGTCGCCATCCTCGACGCACTCAAGGCGGTGTCGATCCCCGCGGTGGAGGTGCATATCTCCGAGGTGGATAAGCGCGAAGAATTCCGGCAGATCAGCTATGTGCGGCTCGCGTGTATCGCAACGATCACGGGTCACGGAATCGACGGCTACCTGGAAGCGATGGACATTTTGAGGGAACGCTATGCAGGTTGAGATCAAGCCGTCTGTACTCCACGGCACGGTCACAGCGCCGCCGTCCAAGAGCATGGCGCATCGTCTGCTGATCGGCGCCGGACTGAGCGAGGGCGAGAGTACCGTCAGACGGTTGGCGTTCTCACAGGATGTGAAGGCGACGATCGACTGCCTGACGGCGTTGGGCGCAGTGATAAAGCTCGACGGCGATACGGCGTTTGTCAAAGGGACGGATGTACGGAAGACCATCGGAAAAACCGCTGTGCTCCGCTGTAACGAATGCGGCAGTACCCTGCGCTTTTTCACGCCCCTGTGTATGCTCGGCGTGGAAGAGAGGGTGCTCACCGGCAGTCCCTATCTAATGACCCGTCCGATGGATGTGTATGAGCAGATCGCCTGCGATCAGGGCATTCGCTTTGAAAAAGCAAGCGATCATCTTACTGTGCAGGGAACTTTGCAAAGCGGCGTCTATGAGGTAGCGGGCAATATCAGCTCCCAGTTTATTTCGGGGCTGTTGTTCACACTGCCTCTGCTCGACGGCGACAGCGAGATCCATATCCTGAAGCCCGTGGAGAGCAAGCCGTATATCGATATGACGGTCGCGGCGCTGAAAGAGTTCGGTATTCAAATAGAGTATAGCAACCCTCAGTCGCGTAACACAAGTGTCCGCGACAGCTCCCTTAGGAAAGGGAGCCTCTCGATAATCTATCGGATCAAAGGGAATCAGCATTATCATCCCGCGGATGTGACCGTCGAGGGCGATTACTCCAACGCGGCGTTTTTTGAAGCGCTCAACTATGCAGGCTCATCGGTCAAGATCGACGGCTTGATGGAGGATACCCTGCAGGGCGACAGTGTATATAAAATTCTTTATGAGAATATTAAAAACGGGATCGATCCGATCGATATCGCAGATTGTCCCGATCTGGGGCCGATATTGTTCGCTGTAGCGGCATTGTGCGGCGGCGCGAGGTTCATCGGAACCCGTCGTCTGCGGATCAAGGAAAGTGACCGCGCGAACGCGATGCGGCAGGAGCTGGAAAAATTCGGTATCGACGTCGAGGTAGGGGAGAACGAAGTGATCGTCCACAGCGGAACGCTCCGTCGGCCGACCACGATACTCAGCGCTCACGGCGATCATCGGATCGTGATGGCGCTGAGTGTACTGCTGACCGTGACAGGCGGCGTGATCGACGGCGCGGAAGCGGTGAACAAGAGCTTCCCCGACTTCTTTGAAAAAATGCAAAAACTAGGTGCAGAGGTGCAAATAAATGGAATGGATCAGTAATTCAAGAATACTCATCGTCGGTCTCGGTTTGATCGGCGGCAGCTACGCCAAGGCGCTCAAACGCCTCGGCTATCATATCACCGCCATCGAAAAGCGGCAGTCGGCGATCGACTACGCGCTGGAGCATCACATTATTGACGATGGCTCTGTCACCGTGGATCGCGAGATCGTCGGCTCAGCCGACGCGGTGATCTTCGGTCTGTATCCGAACGTGTTCAAGGAATGGATCGCGCAGTATCAGGATTATCTCAAGCCCGGCGCGATGCTCACCGACGTGACCGGCGTGAAGAGCTGTATCGTCTATGACATCCAAAATATGCTGCGGGATGACGTCGAGTTCATCGCGTCCCACCCGATGGCGGGTCGTGAGGTCTACGGCGTAGAGAACGCCGATGACAGGATCTTCCGCGACGCGAACTTCATCATCGTGCCGACGGACAGGAACACCCCTGAGGGGATCCGATGGGTCGGCGGACTGGCGAGGATCATCGGCTTCTCGCGTATCTCCGTGCTCTCACCCGAGGAACATGACGAAATGATCGGCTATCTGTCACAGCTGACCCACTGTATCGCGGTATCGCTGATGACCTGCTCCGACAACGAGCATCTGGTGGATTACACCGGCGACAGCTTCCGCGATCTGACCCGTATCGCCAACATCAATGACCTGATGTGGAGCGAGCTGTTTATGCTCAACCGTGAGCCGCTGTTGAAGTACATGGATATCTTTCTCGGCGAGTTTGCCGCCCTGCGCGATATGATCCGAGACGGCAGGGTGGAGGAACTCAGAGAGAAGATGCGGCTGAGCACTAAGAGAAGAGCGTATTTTAATAAGTAAGGCAACCTGATTGTAGGGGAGGGTCTTGACCCTCCCAAGCGGACAACAGTATTGTCCGCAGAGAAAGCATCCAAATATTTCTTTCTCGTTTCCAATAGATGATAAGTGAGATCATTGTCGCCTTGCGGCGAACGGGAGGGTCGAGACCCTCCCCTACACAATACTGTGATAAAGGAAGGTGTATTGTTATGAACATGAACATGGAATTTGAGCGCAAGCTGACCATCCCGATGGAGGTCAAGAAGATGTACCCCCTCGACGACGAGCTCAGACAGATTGTCACTGATCGGGAGAAGCAGGTGCAGGATATCTTTGCAGGCAAGGATGATCGCATCGTGCTGATCATCGGCCCCTGCTCCGCCGACAGAGAGGACAGTGTGTTGGATTATATCAGCCGCCTGAGAAAGGTGCAGGACAAGGTGGAGGACAAGATCTTCATCATCCCGCGCATCTATACCAATAAGCCGCGTACCACGGGCGCGGGCTACAAAGGCATGCTCCATCAGCCCGATCCCGAAAAGAAGCCCGATATGTTCAAGGGCATCGTCGCGATCCGCTCCATGCACATCCGCGCCTTGAAGGAGACCGGCTTCTCCTGCGCGGATGAGATGCTCTATCCCGAGAACCACCGCTATCTCGATGACATCCTCTGCTATGTCGCGGTCGGCGCCAGATCGGTCGAGAACCAGCAGCACCGTCTGGTGTCCTCGGGGCTGGATATCCCCGTCGGCATGAAGAACCCCACCGGCGGCGACCTGTCGGTCATGATGAACTCCATCACCGCCGCGCAGCACGGTCATACCTTCATCTACCGCGGCTGGGAGGTGCAGTCCCACGGCAATCCCTACGCGCACGCGATCCTGCGCGGCTACATGAACAAGCACGGCGAGAGCCTGCCGAACTATCACTATGAGGATATGACGCACCTGCTGCGCCTGTACGCCTCGGGCATGTTCAAAAATCCCGCATGTATCATCGACACCAACCATTCTAACTCCGGCAAGAATCCCTTTGAACAGCCGCGTATCGTCAAGGAGGTCATGGCGGCACGCCGCTATAACAAGGAGCTCGAGCGCATGGTCAAGGGCTTCATGATCGAGAGCTACATCGAGGACGGCAATCAGGCAATCGACGGTGGCTGCTACGGCAAATCTATCACCGACCCGTGTCTTGGATGGGACAAGACCGAGCGAATGATCCTCGATCTCGCCGATATGGTATGATAACGGTCTGTTCGGATTCGTTGTAGGGTACGGCGCTTGCCGACGTACCGAGACCGACCCGAGCGGCAAAGTGATTTAAAATCGAATCATTCGAAATTAATAATAGTTTTAAAGAAGTTGCATAGTTTTATGCAACTTTTTTTGTTATCTCGGCATAGTTGGAGGTGAGTTTTATGATTACCATCCAAAACGGGAAATTGATGATCCCGGACAGTGACCGTTTTGTCGGATTCGCAGGCGACAATACGGTGAACACAAAGCAGTTCACCATGATCGACTTCATGGACGAGAACTGCACCTTTACTCTGTGCATGCGCTTTGATGACGATACCGTGCGCACGGTGCCGCTGACGGCTCAGATCGATCACGGCAATACCGTGCTGACATGGGAGATCCGAAAAGAGGATCTCTGCTCCTCGGGCGTGGTGCAGGTACAGGTGAAGATCGCCGACAGCGACGGCGGTATCGAGCATACGACCAAGGACTTTTTCCTCATCGGTTCAGCGGTAGAGCTCGACGACGACGGCGGCGAGATGGAGTATGTCACACCTTCTCAGCTGCAGAATAGTATAAATCAGGCGCTCGAGACGATCACCGCGACCTCGCCGTATGTCGATGACGACGGCTACTGGTGCATCTATGACCCCGAAAGGAGAGAGTATGTCCGCACCGCGTATCATGTCAGCGGTATTGCTCCCGACAGCGCTATGAGCGACAGCAGTGACAACGCCGTATCCAACAGTGTGATCAAGCGGTATGTCGATACGAAGTCGACAGATTGCAATACCTTTTCCGTTTCTTACGCGGATATGAAAACTGCCGACAGAGTGCCGGATACGCGCAAGATCGCCGAGCTGCCGCTCTCCGCGGATATCACAGCGGCTGACCTGATGGCGGAGCTGCGTCCCTACACTTACAAAAACAACGTCACGCCTAATATCGGAGGCGTGAAGGGACAGCTTGGTATCGGGCTGAGCGGCGAGGTCTTCTATTGCAACGCGAACGATCATTGGGTTCGGCTGGCATTCGGCTCAGAGCTGTATGATAAGATGGATCTTGTAGCAGAGGTGGACGCCTCCGAAATCGACGACGTGGATGACGGCAACATGTTCTTCTGTAACGATGTGCCGTATGTCAAGTTCAATGATGAGGCAGTCGCTCTCACTAAATCCGATGATGTTTATAACAAGGCACAGATCGACGCTTTGATCGGCGATATCGAAAGCTGTCTTGCCGCGATATAAACGGATGATTTGATAAAACAGGCGCTTTCGCTGTCTGAGGATGGCGAAGGCGCCCTACAGGAAGGTGATGAAATGGCGATCAACGCGGATAAGATTATCAGCATCGCACGTGCCGAGATCGGCACCAAGGCGACCAATATCAAGAAGTGCAAATATAATAACTGGTACTACGGCACCACCGTGTCGGGCAGCGGCTACGACTGGTGCGAGACCTTTGTGCAGTGGGTGTTCCATCAGGCGGGCGCCTCTTCACTGCTCTATACCAAAACCGCTAACTGCGGCTATGCGGCAAAGGCGTTTCAGGATCACGGCAGACTGATTATGTCGGGCTTCAAGCGCGGCGATGTGGTGTTTTTCCACTGGACGAACGAGCGTTCCACCTTAGTGCCCGGCACCTACGTCAGCGACCATGTCGGCATCATCGAGAGCGTCAACGGTGATAACACCATCACGACCATCGAGGGCAACACCGGCTCCTCGTCAAACGGCGAGGTGATGCGGCGTGTGCGCTCACTCTCGACGGTATCCTGCGCCGGCAGACCCTCCTATGACGGCTCTGACAGCGCGGGAGATCTTCCCGAGGTGACCTATCGCGTTCGCAGCGGCGGCAGATGGCTGCCGAGTGTGACAGATCTGTCCGATTACGCGGGCGTCACCGGTGAAGCGATCACCGACGTGGCGATCAGGGTGTCCGAGGGCGCGGTAAAGTACCGCGTCCATGTCAGGGGAGGCAGGTGGCTCCCGTATGTGACCGGTTGCGACATCAACGATGCTGCAAACGGTTACGCCGGCGACGGAAAGCCGATCGACGCGATCGAGGTGTATTATGATACGCCCTCGTCGGTCGTCAAGCGATGCGGTTGGCTCAAGGCAAAGTACCGCGTCGCACCCATCGGAAACTACTATTTTCCGTGGCAGTACGACGACGAGACCTCGTCCGGACAGGACGGCTACGCCGGAGAATTCGGCAGAAAAATCGACTGGTTCCAGATGACATTAGCCGATTGATCTTTGAAAGAGAACCGCGGTATTTCGTGCGTAATGCACGAGATACCGCGGCTTTTTTTATCAAATCGTGACAAAGAATAATGACAAAACTGTAAAATTTGGCGGATTAATTTCCGAAAATCTATTGACAAATCATAAGGTTTAATGCTATCATAGAGCTAACATTGAGTTAGTATTTTCATGGAGATGATAATGATGAAAAAGTTTATTTCAATAGCTGTTGTGGCAATCATGCTTTTCTCTTTTTGTTTATCAACCGCGGCGTTAGTCAGCCCTGTTGCTACCGAGCATCCGACTGCTCCTTCTGCGACCACTCCCGGCAATCCTGATAAGAGTTCCCCGAAGACCGGTGATCCGATTTGGATCGTTGTCGGTCTGTCTATTCTCGCTCTCGGCGCAGGCGCTTTTGCAGTGAAGAAGATCAAAGAATAATCAAAGCATGATAGGGCGGCAACCGCGAGGTTGCCGCTTTTTTGCGCTCAAAAGCATTGTCGATGTCGGCGTTCAACAAAGAGCTGTATGTGGCAGAATGATAGGAACACAGGTTGATACATCAGATCGATCGGGGGGGATATTTGTCAGTATATTTTCCACAAAAGCACTTTATCACAGTGCAGTGGTGAATTATGCTATTCCTTTTAAATCCCTTTTGTGATTCTTTGTGCAATATAGATATTGATTTTAATGTGCTAATACGTTAAAATAGATAGCGTTGTACTGTCAAAAATTTGACAGAAACTATTGATATGGAGGAAAACAATGAAGAAGATTATTGCATTATTATTGGCTCTGCTGATGGTTGGCGCTGTGCTGGCTGCTTGCGGAAAGACCGCTGACAAGCCCGCCGCGACCGAGGCGGCTGCCACCCAGGCTGCTGCGACCGCTGATTCCGCGACCGCTGATTCCGCGGCTACCGTTGCTGACCTTGACAAGGTCCAGAAGGCAGGCAAGCTGATCGTCGGTATCACCGACTTCAAGCCGATGGATTATCAGGAGAACGGCCAGTGGGTCGGCTTTGACGCTGAGCTGGCTACCAAGTTCGCCGACAGCCTCGGTGTTAAGGTCGAATTCGTAGAGATCGACTGGGACAACAAGGCACTCGAGCTCAAGGGCGGTTCCATCGACTGTGTATGGAACGGTATGACCCTGACCCCCGAGGTCACCTCCGCAATGTCCTGCACCAATCCTTACCTGAACAACGCGCAGGTCGTTGTTGTCAACAAGAACGTTGCCGACAAGTATGCCGACGCTGAGTCCTGCAAGACCCTGAGCTTTGCTGTTGAGAGCGGTTCCGCCGGTCAGGAGCAGGCTGAGGCTAACGGCTTCAAGTTCACCGAGGTCAAGGATCAGGCTACCGCGCTGATGGAGGTTGCTTCCGGTACCTGTGACGCGGCGATCATCGACCTGCTCATGGCGAAGGCAATGGTAGGCGAGGGCACCGGTTACGCACAGCTCGCTTACACCGTTTCTCTGAACGCTGAGGAATACGGCGTAGGCTTCCGTCAGGGCTCCGACCTGACCGCGAAGTGCAACGCGTTCCTGTCCGAGGCGCAGACCAACGGCACTGTTGAGGAACTCACCAACAAGTATCTGGTTCAGAAATAATCGGATATTTCATACGGAATAATTGACTGTTACAAAGGCAGAGGGCTTCGGCTCTCTGTCTTTTGGCGGATTAGGTATTTGTTATAATTTGCTTGTGGGAGAGCAAGACAAGTACAAACAGGCTTCGCTTTAGGCAACCGAGAACAAACCCGTGCTCGGATTTATTCTCGATTGCCTATGTTGTTTTTGAGAACTATTCAGATGAGGTTATCCAAATGGACACATTTTTTCAACAATTTCCTATCGTATTCCACGCTTTGAACGTCGGCTTTTTGCAGACATTAAAGCTCTTTGCCGTGACCCTGCTGGGCGCGATCCCGCTGGGACTGATCATCTCCTTCGGATCGATGAGCAAGTTCAAGCCGCTGTCGATGGTGGTCAGGTTCATCGTCTGGATCGTCCGCGGCACACCGTTGATGCTCCAGCTGCTGATCATCTTCTATTTCCCGGGGCTGGTATTTGGACAACAGCTCTGGGGCGGCGGTGAAGGCGGCAGATTCTTTGCCTCTGCCATCGCGTTCATCATCAACTACGCGTGCTATTTCTCCGAGATCTACCGCGGCGGTATCCAGGGCGTCCCTCACGGACAGCAGGAGGCCGGTCAGGTGCTTGGCTTATCAAAGAGCCAGATCTTCTTCAAGATCACTCTGCTGCAGATGATCAAGCGTATCGTACCGCCGATGGCGAACGAGATCATCACGCTGGTCAAGGATACCTCGTTGGCGCGCATCATCGCGCTGCAGGAGGTCATCTGGGCAGGACAGGCGTTCCTCAAGGGCAGCGAGGGTATCTCCGGCGCGATCTGGCCGCTGTTCTTCACGGGCGTATACTATCTCGCGTTCTCCGGCATCCTCACCCTGCTGTTCGGCTGGGTCGAGAAGAAGCTGAGCTACTTTAAGGCGTAAGGAGGCATTGTGATGGCTATTCTGGAAGTTAAAAATCTGAATAAGAGCTTCGGTCGTAACCATGTGCTCCGCGGTATCGACTTTGATCTGGAAAAGGGCGAGGTGCTGTCGATCATCGGCTCCTCCGGCTCCGGCAAGACCACCCTGCTCAGATGCCTGAACTCGCTCGAGTTTGCCGACGAGGGTCAGATCATCGTCAACGGTGAGACGATCTTTGACGCCGCAATCAACAAGCGTCCGTCCGAAGCTGAGTTAAGACAAAAGAGATTGCACTTCGGTCTGGTGTTCCAGAACTTCAACCTCTTTCCGCAGTACAGCGTGCTCGAGAACGTCACCCTCGCGCCGAAGCTGCTGGGTAAGGGTTCTAAGGAAGAGATCGAGCAATACGCTCTGGAGCTGATCGACAGCGTCGGCTTGAAGGATAAGGTGAGTAACTACCCCTGTGAGCTTTCGGGCGGACAGCAGCAGCGTGTCGCGATCGCGAGAGCACTCGCCATGAAGCCGAATATCCTCTGCTTTGACGAGCCGACCTCGGCGCTCGATCCGGAGCTGACCGGAGAAGTTCTGAAGGTTATCCGTTCCCTTGCGGATAAGAATATGACGATGATCATCGTCACCCATGAGATGACCTTCGCGCATGATGTGTCCGACCAGATCATCTTTATGGATGGCGGCGTGATCGCGGAACACGGCACTCCCGACATTCTGGATCATCCGAAGAGCGAGCGACTGCAGGCGTTCCTGACGTCCTTCTGATACATATTTTTCTGCATGCTTGCATGTGGTAAGAAAACGGCAATCAAATAGACCGAATTTAACGGCTGACAAATAATCAGGGTTGTTGAATTCAATGAAAATAGCATGTTTATGCAAATTTTACTTGCTTAATGATTCGATTTGTTGTATAGTAAACAAGGCAAATAAAATAATTGAAATGAGGTTAAGAAAATGAAAAAGATTATTGCACTTGTACTGGCAGTTGCCATGATCGCTTCTGTCGCTGTACTCGCAGGCTGCGGCAAGAGCAACAACAGCAACGACGCTGCTAAGGCTACCGAGGCTCCGAAGGCTGCTAAGCTCACTATGGCTACCAACGCTACCTTCCCTCCTTATGAGTATAAGGAAGGCGAGGAGTTTGCCGGTATTGACGTAGAGATCGCAAAGGCAATCGCCGACAAGCTCGGTATGGAGCTTGAGATCGCTGACATCGAGTTCGATTCCATCATCACCGGTGTACAGACCGGCAAGTATGACATGGGTATGGCGGGTATGTCCGTGACCGATGAGAGAAAGCAGTCTGTCGATTTCTCCGACAGCTATGCGACCGGTATCCAGGCGGTCATCGTCAAGGAAGGCAGCGAGATCAAGACGGCTGACGATCTGCTCGCGAAGGACACCTCCTACAAGGTCGGCGTACAGCTCTCCACCACCGGCGACATGTACATCGGCGACGATTACAAGGACGCAGGCAAGGATGAGTCCCTGATCACCCGCTTCCAGTCCGGTAATGACGCTGTTACCGCTCTCGCTTCCGGCAAGGTTGACGCGGTCGTTATCGATAACGAGCCCGCAAAGAGCTATGTTGCTTCTACCAAGGGTCTGCAGATCCTCGACAGCAAGTACGCGGAAGAGGATTACGCGATCTGCTTTGCGAAGAACAACACCGAGCTCAAGGATAAGGTCAACGCCGCTCTGAAGGAACTGATCGCTGACGGTACCGTTAAGGGCATCATCGACAAGTACATCAAGGCGAACTGATAATATTTTGAACCGACTCAGGGCGGAGATCCTCCGCCCTGTTTCTCTGTATATGGTAGGATGAGTATGAAAAAGAAAAGTTTACTTTCACCGTCGGTTTGCTTCGCGGCCGTTTTAGGCGTTGCCACCCTCTTCGGCGTATCAGCAAGCGCCGCGCAGACGGCTGACGCAAGCGCGGGCGGTTCCTGGTGGGAGGACATCAAGGCGCAGTTCGTACTGAACTTCGTCGAAAAGGATCGTTGGAGATCTCTGCTCGAGGGTCTCGGCAACACCTTGAGGATTACGCTGTTTGCGGCATTGCTTGGTATCGCGATCGGTATCGTGATCGCCGCGATCCGCACCACCTTCGATAATAACAAAGAGAACATGAAGCACAGCAAGAGCATCGGCTACTATGTGCTGGGCTTCTTCAACGCGATCTGTAAGATCTATCTGACTGTGATCCGCGGTACACCTGTTGTGGTACAGCTGTTGATCATCTACTTCATCATCTTCGCGTCGTCGACCAAGGATATCCTGATCGCGTCGCTGGCGTTCGGTATCAACTCCGGCGCCTATGTCGCGGAGATCCTGCGCGGCGGCATCATGTCGATCGACAAGGGTCAGTTTGAGGCGGGTCGGTCACTGGGCTTCAACTATGTGCAGACGATGATCTATGTCATCATCCCGCAGGTGTTGAAGAACGTCCTGCCCACCCTGCTCAACGAGTTTATCGCGCTCTTGAAGGAGACCTCTGTCGCGGGTTATGTCGGCGTCGTCGACCTCACCCGTGCCGGTAACGCCATCCGCGGCGCGACCTTCTCGGCGTTTATGCCGCTGATCGCCGTAGCGCTGATCTATCTGGCGATCGTCATGCTGCTGACCTGGATCGTCAGCATTATCGAGAGGAGGCTGCGCAAGAATGAGCGATAAGCAGAATGTTTTGATCGAGGTACATGATCTGAAAAAGCATTACCGCGAGGGCACCATCCACGCGCTGGACGGCGTGAGCATGGATATCTGCCGCGGCGAGGTCATCGTCATCGTCGGCCCCTCCGGCTCGGGTAAATCCACCTTTCTGCGTTCACTGAACCTGTTGGAGCTGCCCACCTCCGGTGAGATCATTTTTGACGGTGTGGATATCAACGCGCCGCATGTCAATATCAATAAGCACCGCCAGAAGATGGGCATGGTGTTCCAACACTTCAACCTCTTCCCGAATATGACGGTGCTGCGCAATATGACCATCGGCCCGCAGAAGCTGCTGCACAAATCCAAGGATGAGGCAGAGGCAAAGGCGCACGAGCTGCTCGAGCGCGTCGGGCTCTCCGACAGAGCGGACGCTTATCCCTCTCAGCTGTCCGGCGGACAGAAACAGCGTATCGCCATCGTGCGCGCGCTGTGCATGGAGCCCGAGGTCATGCTTTTTGACGAGCCTACCTCCGCGCTCGACCCCGAGATGGTCGGCGAGGTACTGGACGTCATGAAGGAGCTGGCAAAAGCAGGCGCGACGATGGTCGTCGTCACCCACGAGATGGGCTTTGCCCGCGAGGTCGGCTCCCGCGTTGTCTTTATGGACAGCGGCAAGATCATCGAAGAGGGCACGCCCGAGGAGATCTTCGACCATCCGCAGAGCGACCGCCTGAAGAGCTTCTTAGCGAAAGTTCTGTAATAGAAAAATAAAAGAAAATGCCTACGGGAAACCGTCAATGTCATTGAGTTAAGGAAAATGTATCTCGCTGACGCTCGGTCAGTTCATGCAATTCCAACAGTGGCGCTTAGCCAATCGCGGATGAATCCGCTCTTGGAGCGCTGTTGCATGGGAGTTGTATGCCAAATCGAGATTTGGACAACTCCTCATCAGTCACCGGGCACGCGTGTCGGGTGACAGCTCCTTTTACCAAAAGGAGCCTTCCTTAACTTAATGATATTGCGGGGAACCGTGGGTTTTCTTTTTGCAAGAACGGTGTTTTTGCAACCGATCTTGCACTTGATTTCTTTTTTTGCTTATGCTATACTTATTTTTGCATATACAACTGTTGATATTTTTTGGAGATTGAGATAAATGGATGAATTTAAGAAGGTCGTAGCGGGGAATATCACCCGCCTGCGTACCTCAATGAACCTGACGCAGGCTCAGCTCGGCGAGATGCTCAACTATTCGGACAAGAGTATTTCCAAATGGGAGCGCGGCGAGTCGGTTCCCGATGTTTTTGTGCTCAAAAAGATCGCCGATCTCGCGGGCGTCACGGTGGATTACATCATCACCCCGCATGCGGATGATGAACAGATACAACCGAATAAAACCGAAGGCCGCCGTTACAGCCGCCGCTTCATCACGCTGACGGTGCTGGCGGGGATCTGGGCGCTGGCGGTACTGCTGTTCGTCATCCTGTGGATCGCGGGCATCGTCAATTGGCTGATCTTCGTGTACGCGATCCCTGTCTCATTGATCACGCTGTTGGTGCTCAATTCCGTATGGGGCGACCGTTCGTGGAACCTGTACATCATCTCGGGCTTGGTATGGGGCATCATCTGCTCGGTTTACCTGACCGCGCTCAAATATAACTGGTGGCAGCTGTTCCTGCTGGGGATCCCGGCGCAGATCATTATCATCTTTGCCTTTTCGATCAGGCGAAAGCCAAAGGCGAAATAATCCAGATTCTTTGCGTGTTTCTACTGTGAGTAGAGTGCTTATTGAAGCATTCTACTCCTTTCTTTTTGCGTGTAGAATACAATACGGTCAACAGTAGATGGTGAAAGCAGTCGAATGGGTTGAATTTTGATACCAAAAGGATAAAATGAAGTTAGTATAAATCGTTGTTGTTTCCCCTAATTGCTCTGCCCCGTGAAACGACAACGAAAGTGTTTCCCATGCGGCAATGGCTCTCTGCCGTCAATAAGGTGAACGTGTTTGATTATGCGAATCAAAAGGAGTGTTTGTTATGAGCTATATTTTAAGTACCTGTACAACCGCCGATATGACGAAGGAGATGTTCGAGAAGCTCGACATCCGCTATATCGGTTTTCATTTTGTGGTCAACGGCAGATCCTATACCGACGACCTGTATGAGAGCATGAGCGCCAAGGAGTTCTACGGTCATATTCGTGACGGCGCAGATACCTCGACCTCTCAGGTCTCCGTCGGCGAGTATGTCGACTATTTCCGCGAGATGCTCAGCGAGGGCAAGGACATCCTGCACGCGTGCCTTTCGTCCGGTATCTCGAACACCGTACAGAGCGCCAACGCCGCGGCGCAGATGCTGCGCTCGGAGTTCCCCGACCGCAAGATCTATATCGTCGATTCACTCTGCGCGTCCTCGGGCGTGGGTCTGTACATGACCCTGCTCTCACAAAAACGTGACGAGGGCATGGATATCGATACGCTCTATCAGTGGGCGCTGGATCATCAGCAGACGGTACAGCACTGGTTCTGCTCCACCGACCTGACCTATTACATCAAGGGCGGCCGTGTGTCAAAGATCAGCGGTGTGCTGGGCGGCATCTTTGAGATCTGCCCGCTGCTGTGCGTCAGCCCCGAGGGCAAGCTCAAGCCGATCGATAAGATCAGAACCAAGAAGAAGGTATTGACCGCACTGGTCGATAAGATGGAACAGCACGCCTTGGGCGGCAGGGACTATGACGGTTTATGCTATATCTCCCACTCGGATTGCATTGAGGACGCCGAGGCCGTGCGCGATCAGGTTTTGGAACGCTTCAAGAACGTCAAGGAGGTCCCGATCTTCGACGTCGGCACCACCATCGGCTGTCATACCGGTACCGGTACCGTCGCGCTGTTCTTCGTCGGTGATGAACAGCGAGAGGATTCCTGATGAATGCCGTTCAAGCGATGAGCCGTGATATCGCGAAGAAAAAGCCGAAAACACAGCTGCCCGATTATACGCGCGGTGAAGAGATCTGCAACACCGTGACCCATGTCATCGGGGCGGCCTTTGCCGTAGCGGCGATCCCGCTGTTGGTCGTTATGGCGACGCTGCACCGCAACCCGTGGGCGATCGTGACCGGCGCGATCTACGGCACGACGCTGTTGATCATGTTTACCGTGTCCAGCATCTATCACGGACTGCCTGTCGGCAACGCCAAGCGTGTGATGCGGATCATCGATCACTGCGACATCTATTTCTTGATCGCGGGCACCTATACGCCGATCCTGCTCGTGGGCATCCGTCCGCTGAATCCGGCGCTGGCATGGTCGATCTTCGGCGTGGAATGGGCGCTGACCGCCATCGCCGTGACGCTGAACGCCATCGACCTCAAGCGCTTTGAAAAGGTTTCTATGGTGTGTTATATCGGCATGGGCTGGTGTGTGATCGCGGTGCTGAAGCTGACGATCGACGCAATGACGCTGCCCGGCTTCCTCCTGCTTTTGTCGGGAGGTATCGCCTATACCATCGGCGCTGTGCTGTACGGCATCGGCAAGAAGGTGCGCTATATCCATTCGGTGTTCCATGTGTTCGTCCTGATCGGGAGTGTGCTGCAATTTTTGGCGATCCTCTTTTATGTGATGTAATATTAAGCTCCCTCGTTGACGGGGGAGCTTTTGTCATATCCGCCCAGTTTCTTTCATAGGTTTAGGATAGAGCTTTTACCGAAAACCGGTATTACCGTTGAAAACAGGGGATGTGATAGAGATGCTGATCAAGTTTGTATCGTTTGTGACGGCTTTTTTACTGCTGGCGTGTACGATCACCGCGATCTCCGCCGCAATGTATGAGGAGCCCGAACAGGTAAGCGAGGAACCTGTCCCGGCGACCGATGCGCCGACAGAATCAGCGACACAACCGCCTGCGACGGAAAAGCAGCTGCCCGAGGTGCTTGAGCATCCGCAAACGCAGGAAGCGTACACGCCGCGCCTGACCTCTCCCGACGTGGATAACACACGGTATTATTCGAGCGAGAATCCGTTCTATGCCGCCGGCTACGGTATGCCGAACTGCACCTGCTATGCGTGGGGCAGGGCGTATGAGATCAGCGGTGAGCGCCCCGAGCTGTCGCCGTATGACGCGTGCACCTGGTATGATTACAATGCCGAGAATCAGATCTATGATTACGGTGATCAGCCTGAGCCGGGCGCGATCGCGTGCTGGGCATACGCTGACGGCGGACCGGGTCATGTGGCGGTCGTCGAGCAGGTGGATGACGACACGGTGCTGCTCTCCAATTCCGCCTACAGCGGCGCGGAGTTCTACATGGATACCGTGCCTGTCGACGATCCCTCGGCAGGAAGGGAGAATTGGATCTTTCAGGGCTATATCTATCCCGATGGCAAGGCGGAGCGCCGATAAAAAAGCCGGAACTGCATGACGCGGTTCCGGTTTTGTCCATTTGATTATGTAAGCTGTGTGAGCTTGCGCTGCATTTGGGTCGTGTCGGTGATATCGACCGAGCCGTTGTTGTCAAAATCGGCAAACCGCAGTTGTTCTTCATCAAACTTTGCCAGATTGGCAAAATAGCGTTGGGTGAGTGTCACATCGGTGATCGTAAAATCACCGTCACGGTCAACATCGCCGACCGCTTTGTTGTTGGTGCAAAGCGCTTTAATGACAAAGGTGCCGCCGACGGTATCACTCAATTTGGACTGATAGAAGCTCATGATATCCATCGCTGAGGCGGATAAGCCGATCAGATAGCTCTGACCGTATTCGGATTCGGGTTTGAACAGATAATTGCCGCCTGAGGTGAGCCATTCGTCAACGCCGATCCCGATGTTAGTATCGCCGTTCTTTTCGATCGTGACGCCGATCGCTCCTTTTGACTGCGGCGCGTCAAAGCCGTAAACCTCGGCACAGGTATAGCCCTGGTGTTCGATCGTACCTTTCGCAAGCAGTGTCCACTTGCTTGAATCGGTGATCGGCGCGCCGTTGGTGTCGACCGGGATGTAGTTGACGGTGTACTTGGAGCCCTCGGAGGTGGATTCAAACACGACCTTGTCGATGTTGTGGTAACCGTCGGAGAAATCCAACACATTGGCATAGGTCATCTTGCTGAGATTAGGTCGCAGCTGTTTGATGTACTCAAATTCATAGGTAGCGCCGTAAATCTCGTCCTGTTGGATCTTTGCGTTCGCGTTGATCGGAGAAGCTTCCGCGATCGCGTAGCTCGGGCCGAAGCGGGATTCAAAGAGATACAGATCCTCATAGGAGATCCAAAAATAACCATTGTTGCCCCAAAAGCTGCCCCAGCTGTTTTTACACAGCCATGCGCCGGGGGAAGAGGGCAGGGGACCTTCTTTGAAACGGTCGACAGCGTAGTTGTCGTCCCAGCCGACGATCTCGATCGCGTGACCGTTGAGCTGATTGGTATCAAGGGACTCACCGTTATAGCAATAAGAAGCGGTGCTTTCGTTGAGGTAATCGCCGTTATAGTGGAAATTACCGATGACGCCGCCGTACTGAGAAATCGCGGTTTTAATGGTATCGCGATCGTTTCCGTCGAGATAAATGACGGAGTTGACCGCCTGATAGGGGTAGAGGTTGTCGGCGGTATGGTGATCGTCGACGGTTTTGCTCTCGTCAAAAAGCTCGTTGTCGATACACCCGAACGAGGTCAGGTATCCCAGCGCGACATAGGGATATCCCGCCGCGTAATACTCGCGCTGCCAGCCCTTGCCGTTTTCGAGAGCAGTGCCCCAGTAGTTCATGTGCATGGTCGAGAGGTGGAACGCCTGCTCGTTGTTTTTGAGGAAGAGCGATTCCAGTGTAGCGGTCGAGCTGTATACCCAGCAGGTATTGTATTTTTGTTGGCGTACCGGTGTGGTGTAGCCCAGTTCCGCCGAACTGTAAGCAGTCGGGAGCGGTTCTTCCGGTTCCAGTGTACCGCCGACCTCGGCGTAATCCGCGGCGACGATCGCGGGGTCGACCTGTGCGCCTGTTGCGGCGGTGTCGATCTGTGCCGCGGAGGCGGCAAAGGTCGTTGTGCCGATCAGTGCAGCAGTCAGCAGTATGGTGATCGGTTTACGCAGCATATCCATACCTCCGTGAAGGGATAATCATTCTATCATAGTATAGCATAGTAAATCAGCATTATATTAACACATTTTTTCCTGAATGTAAACATTTTGTCGGCACATAATAATGGTAGTTATTCAGGAAAGGAATCGGAATCATGGAACGCAGAACCGACCTCGCCGTAGAGGAGCGCGAGCTGCTCGGCGAGGATATCAAAGGGATCGATTACACCTCGGAGGAAGTGGAAGGACTGCCGATCGAGCGGCTCCATATCATGACCAAACGCGCCGCCCAACTGCTCAAAAAGCCGATGGGACATTACGTGACGGTGGAGCTGCCGCCGTTGACGGACAGTATTCGGGACACCGACAGCCGTGTACAGGCGCTGTCACAGGAGATCCGCCGTCTGCTCCCCGTGAACGGACTGGTGCTGGTGGCGGGACTGGGCAATGTGGAGATCACCCCCGATGCGCTGGGGCCGAAGACGGCGTCTAAAGTGCTCGCGACGCGCCATATCCGCGGCGAGGTCGCCCGGTCGACCGGACTGGACAGGCTCAGGGCAGTCGCGGTCGTCAACACCGGTGTGACCGGTCAGACGGGGATCGAAACAGGTGAGCTGTTGCAGGGCGTGATCAAGAACATCCGTCCCTCCGCCATGATCGCGGTGGACGCGCTCGCGTCCCGCAGGCTCGAGCGCCTCGGGTGTACGGTGCAGATCTCCGATACCGGCATCTCGCCCGGCGCGGGGGTTGGTAACCACAGGGTGCGGATCGATGCCGAGACCATGGGTATCCCCGTGATCGCGATCGGTGTGCCCACGGTGGTGGACGCGGTGACGCTCGCGTTCGACCTATTGGAGATCGATGACGAAAAGGAGAGCGTGGAGCTCTCCCGCAGTGTATCGCCGCAGGGCAGGAGCATGGTAGTCACGCCCAAAGAGGTGGATCTGCTGATCGACCGTGCCGCGCATCTGATCTCGTTGTCGGTGAACATGGCGCTGCAAACCGACATCGACACCGAGGATCTGTTGGATCTATTATAATTCATCCTCTATCGTGGGGGACTCCCGCTTCCGCTGAAGCGTTTCCGATCAATGTTACCTAAACGCGGAGCAGATCAATTCCTCTGTAGAGTGCGGCATTTATGACGTACCGAGAATGCCGGGCATTTCATTGATCGAAAACGTCGGATAGGGTACAAACGTTCCTGTCATGTGGTACGTCGACAATCGCCGTACCCTACAAAACGCATATCCCCTCAACTGGTGCGGTTTGTGATCCGACCCCCTGCCGCGGGAGCACCACAGTGGCGCTTAGCCAATCGCGAACACAGGGTCCCCATAACTCCCCGAGTTAGGGTGGGGTCGTTAACGGAACATTTATATTATCTACTTGGTCGGAAGGCGTTTGCCCTCCGACCATTTTCATTATGCCGCGATTATGCGGTAAAGTCAAGCTCTGCAGGTTCGGGGTTGTCGGCTTTACTGAAGTCGTCCTCTTCAAGACCGAACATGACAGCGAGTTGCTCGGGTTTTGTTATCTGGAACTTATAGTAGATCATAATGGGATTCTCTGTTTTGCGGGAATTCTTGTCGATCTTTTTATATACATCTACCCTTTGAATAAAAGTATGGAGCAACTCAACGGTCAGCTTCGGCATTTCAGCATACGCTTTCGCCTTATCAATAAAATCCTGTATTGCATGTTGCTGTTGTGAGTAGAGAGACAAGTTGTTCTTCAGTTCTGTCTGCTTTTGTTTGAGCTCAGCCATCTCTTTCTCATAACCGACCACCATCTCATCATACCGTTCCGGGGTAATTCGTCCGACAACTCTGTCCTCATATAGACAGCGGATAATACTGTCGAGCTGCTTAAGTCGCACTTCAATATCCGCTTGCTGCTTAACTGCGCTTTTCTGTATCTTTGCTGCCTCAGTTTTACCTCTTTTTAAAGCCATCTCATAAAACTGTTCAGGCTCAGAACGCGCGAATGAAGTTAACCTTCTCAGATTACTGAGTATGATTTCTTCAATAACATTTTGACGGATGTAGTGGATGCTGCAATCTGTCGTATGTGATTGGTATCCTCCACATTGATAGAAATTATTGCCTGCCTTCTTTTTATAGGTTCGATGCAAATACATACGCTTACCGCAGTCTCCGCAATACAGATAACCCGCAAGCATGTCCAATTCACCTGTTCTATCCGGTCGCTTTCTGCCTCCAAAGCGCTTTTGTACGGCATCAAACACACTGCGTTCAACGATTGGCTCGTGCGTGTCTCGGAAGATCAGTATACGACTCGAATCGTTTCTGATTCGCTTTTTCAGTTTATTGGACTTGGTATAAGTTTTGAAGTTCACCGTATCCCCACAGTAGAACTGATTGCTGAGCATTTTTCTTACAGTCCGTTCAGACCAGTGATACGGTCGGTCAAAGCTCGGTGTGCCGGATTTGCTTCCGGTCTTGCGGAACAGATAGACACTTGGACACAAAATCTGTTCTTGCTCAAACGTTCTGCAAATCGCATATGGGCTTAATCCGCTTGCATTCATATCAAAGATCCGTTTTACTATAGGCGCCGCTTCTGGGTCGATAATCAACCACGGAGCTTCCTTTTGGTTGCCTTTATACTCTGGATTTTTCAGATATCCGTAAGGCACCGTGGTTCCCACAGGCTCACCTCGCTCACCCTTTGCTTTCTGAACGGCTCTGATCTTCTTCGAGGTATCGGCAGCGTAAAAGTCGTTGAAGTAGTTACGGATGCCGGACATCTCATTCAAGCCGTTAATGGTATCCACTCCGTCGTTCACGGCGATGAAGCGAACGTCGTATTGAGGGAATACCAGCTCCATCATCGCATCGGTCTCCAGATGGTCTCGCCCTAGTCGGGACTGATCCTTGACAATGATTGTTCCGATCAATCCTGCTTCCATATCCTTTTTCATTTGCACATAAGCAGGACGCGTATTGTTTGTACCGCTGTAACCGTCGTCAATATAGAACTTGCAGTTGCGGAGCCCTAATTGCTCAGCGTGCTTGCTGAGAATGAGCTTCTGGTTGGTTATGGAGTTTGATTCACCTGCCAGAAGGTCTTCCTGCGAGAGACGGCAGTACAGGGCGGTGATCAGATTGTTATTGTATTCGGTAGTGTTCATAGTTCCATCCTTTCCGAGCAGGGTGCTGCTCTGTCACACCGAATAGGATACAAGCACACTATACCCTAAGTCGGCGGAAATATCCAGTGAAATATCTTATTTTCCCTGAACTAATTTCATCAGCTTTTCCTCTGCCGATGGAAGAGAGCAATCGGCGGTCCCGAGCGGTATCGCCGCCACGACAGGATAGCTCTTTCCGTCGATTTCTACTGACGATCCGATGTAGGTGTAGCGCATATTGTCGGGGATGGTTTCTTCTCTGTCATCTGCCTGTGTAATGTAGTTTTTATCGTTCATTCTATCTCCTTTCGGGAAATCCCTATTTCTTTGTATGACAGCTCAATTATTGACGACGTTAAGCTTGTCACATTGAACAATTCTATGAGTTAATCTTTTACTTGTAAAACCTCTCAACCTAAGCTAAAATACACCAAACCGTGAAGGAGGTTTTTGTTATGAAAATCAAATCTGTTTTATCGTTATCTCTCTGTATGGTGATGATGATGTCCGTATCCGTTCATGCCGAGAGCAGAATGTTAGGCGACGTCGACGGTGACGGCGAGATCAGCATCACCGACGCGACAGTCATTCAGCGGTACACAGTCGGTATCAAAACGCCTGTCGCCGTTATTTCTTCTGTCGCGGATATCGACGGCGATCACGCTGTGACCGTGATGGACGCGTCACACCTGCAACGCCGGTTAGTGAATGTATCAGACAGCTATCCAATTTCGAAGCCTGTCGCAGAACCATCGCCGACTGATCGGTATGTCACGGTTGAGGGCGTCACCTTCGATTTAAAGAAGGTTCCGTCGGAAATCACTCTTACAGATAAAAGCATTACCTTGATGCTTTTGCCAAAGAGCGAGATCGATCCTCGAGATATCACGACGGTCGTCAACAACGGTCACTACCGAAACGCAATCGACTACACCGACAGCCGTTTCAAAGAGAGTTACCTGATTGAAAAGGAAAACGGTATCCTACACGGCTACGATTGTGAAGTGACCGACAGTGAGGATCATCCGCTCGCCTATGTCTACGCTCATTACAGAAGCGGACTGTACTTTCCTTTCCAGACGACAATCCAGTGTATCGGAGAAGCGCACGGAAGCTTCCCGATCGAGCTGTACTACAAAGGTGAATTGATCCGCCGAGTGAAAGTCAAGATCGACGTCAACCATGCTCCCGATGATATCAAAAAGACATTACAGATCGTTCGGTCGGCAGAAAAAGCATGCTGGACTTCGTCCATGACCGACAGAGAAAAGACGAAAGCCTTCGCCGAATACATTCGGGATCACTATACATATGAACAGATCATGTGCGTAGAGGGAGCGGTTCTAACCGCCTTTGCCGCCAGAGATTTAGGCCTGAAATCCATGCTTCTCTATCCGGGCGGTGAACCAACCCAGCACTACAACCGTCATATCGTTACATATAATCTGTATGCCAATACAGCCGTCCCTGGCGGTCACTGCGCTTGCCTGGTCGAGTATGACGACTTCACCATGCGCTATGATGTGCAGGGTGAGCTGTGTATCATCAAGGAATATAAATATTAATAAATCCATAAGATTTGTCGTCCTTCGGGACGGCTTTTCTTTTTACACCCACTTAATCCGGATAGCGTTACATCGACTGACCCCAGCCTTGACCTTCCTCTTCATCAAAGTCTTCGTCATAATTGTCGCCGTATTTCTCTCTGAGATATGCTTCATAATCCTCTTCTATTTTCTCTTCGGAAGGTACATGAACACAGCGGAGCTTGGTGGGCTTTTTGTTCAGCAGGATAATGTCAACGGTATCGAGGAACGGTTCGAGCGAGAAGTTCTCGGTCGGCTCTTCCTCTTCTTTCTCAAAAGCTCCTCCCGGTTTCAGTCCGTGAGCGAGCTTCTTTTCATTGATCTTCTGCTGTTCCTTCTTCTCTCCGCGAGCGGTTTTCCTGTTCAGAGCGTCGAGTTTTTTCACGGAACTTTGCGCGATCTGCTTCGCAAGCTGAGATAATAATCCACCGATATTGATGTAATTTTCGGTCGGAGGCCGCGTGAAATCCATCGCCAAAGCCGCTCGGATCACGGCGTTTTTCAGCGAACGAAACGCGCCGTTATCCTCGAGAGGAACGTCGTCTTCCTGCAGGCTGTCGTGGTACATACTCAGCTTCTGACGGTTGACTTCACACCACTTTTGATACAGCTCTTTGATGCTCGGATCGTTGGCAAACTGAGCGACAGCATAGTCGACAAAGCGCTTCACTTTCTTCGGTAAATAACCGTAAACCTTCTTGCCTTTACAGCCGTCCAGCTCCTTTCGGAGCCGTCCCAAAAGCGCAAGATAATACATCTGAAAAGGACTTTCGGAGCGCATAGTTTCTTCTAATAAATCGTTGACTTCGCTCTTCAAACGATCGCGCAACTGCGTCTGATCCGTGAACATACGGAACATTTCACCGCGGAAAGTATCGTTGGTGAGCACGCTGCGCATCTTCTCCATACCCTTCGTGCTGAGGTAGCCTTTGCCTGATTTTGAGAACACCAACATATGGATATGAGGGTGATGATCCTTTTCATGGAACGCCGCGTACCACCGGATATCCGAAGGATCCATGTGATGGATCTCGGCGAGCTCGTTGATATTTCTGCGTATCAAATGCTTCCACGCGTCGGCGTTATCATAGTGCAAACGCGCGGCGTCCTCAGCCTTTAAGCTGATGATATGATTCCATACATTTCCCTTGCGATCCTCCACGGTCTTGACCGCTTCTTCGAGATTGATCGGCTCGTCCGTCTGAGAAAACAGACCGTGAGAACCGATCTTTTCCACGCCGGGACGGTTGGCGATATACTTCATCAGCTCGGGAACGTCGGCGAGATCATCGGTGTGAGCGTCGAGCACCGCATCAATGAATTCGCTCGCGCGGTAACGTGTGGGCTCGTCGAGGAAAGCCCTGAGCTCAGGCATATCAGCGACGTCGGTAAAGGTAAAGATACATTTATCCATCAGCTCCTGCTGTGCTTTGGTATACGGATTGTTATCCTTCTTCCCGCGCTGTTTCTCTACGCCGTCGCGCGTGGCGATATAACGGACATATTTATCGATATGATAGCTCTGCGGATTCTTGTAATAATTCGTTTTAATGATCAGCTTCGGCATGATGGTCACCGCCGTTTACATACTGTTCCAGGTGAATGATGCCGTTGTTCTCGGCGACCTCGCGCGCGGTCTGAGCAGTCAGACCTTCAAGATAGCTCCTCGGGATCCTGAAAGAATCCGCCAGAACGTGATTGATCTTCGACAGCTCTACGGCAGTTTTGAACAGCATTTCGGACACTCTCTGCTCATAGCTGTACTGGATCTCCTTCATCGTATCGGTAATGATCGGAGAGAGATAGTCGGAGGACTTCTCAGAGAAAATATAACCGATATAAAACTCGACCGCGTTTCGGATGAATTCGCTTTCGGAACCCGCGTCACAAAGCTCCATCGCAACGGTCATTTTCTTGCTTAAATCCTCGTCAAGATAGGTATTGAATCTGTTCTTTTTCATTTAAAACCTCCAAATCGGGACGACCCTTTTGCAACCCACCTAAGGAAAACCCTAAAGAACGGCGAAACGGTCGGCTCTGCCGTCCGATGTGGCAGGCGGGGGAAGCCACGTAAGCGACCCCCGCTTTTACCTGCTCAAAATCGATGGGTTTCAAACGCTGAAAAACCACTCTGAATATGGTACGATGATTTACGCGGTACGGTGCAGACCGTTCTCAGGAATGCCGACAAACGGCTTCTCACCGGGCTTTTTCAAAGCTTCAGGGGTGTATGCCGATTTCATCGTACCATCGTACTCGGGCTCTTTTCGGTTGTAATTCAAAGTGAAAACTTTATGGTTATTTCGCTTCTCTTTGGTGTAATCAACGCCGAGTTTTTGAAGCGCTATTTTGTATTTACTGAGCTTGGAGCTGAGGTTATTCGCGCCGATATTCAGACCCAAACGCTCGCACAATTCGGTCGCTGTTCCCTCATAGATCAGCTCCTGTTTCATGAACGAAACGAGGGCGGACAAGGCTTCATCGGCGAGGAGCAATTCGCGTTCCATATCGGATGAAGCGATCGGATACCATCGGCAGGTATCGTGATCAAAACGGACGGGAAGATCGCCGTCGGGCAGGTCTCGGCTGATGAAGGAAAGCCTGCCGAAAGGTTTGCCGTCCGCCTTGCGCTCGAGCACATAAATGCCGTCCGCAGCCGCTGTCAAACCTGTCGAACCGAGCACGGAATCGAAGGTATCTTTTGCTTTCATTTTGCGCGTATGATGGATACAAACGATGGCGATATCCAGTCGGTCGGCGAGGTTTTTCAGAGCGGAAATGACGGCGTAATCGCCCGCGTAAGTGTCACCCTTCGGCTTGCGGATCTTCTGCAAAGTATCAATGACAACAAGGTTGGTGTCGGGGTGCTCTTTGACGAAATCCTCGATCTGTTCGGTGAGACCTCCCCCGAGTCTGCCCGCCTTTGTCGCTTCATGAAACTTGGAAGGAATAACGTCGCGTATTCCTCTCGCGCGCTGGATCAGTCTCGACTCGGGATCTTCCAGATCAAGGTACAGAACCGTGCCTTGCTCGGTGTCATGGTCGAGAAACTTCTCGCCCTCGGCGACGGAAAAACAGAGGTCAAGCATGAGCCATGACTTGCCTTCCTTGCGCTTGCCTGCGACAATATTCAGCCCTCGGGGGAGCAATCCGTTGACAATAAAGCGGGCGGGCTTGACGGTTTTCTTCATCAATTCATCTCCGCTGACCGTCCTCAGCTTTTTGAACTTTTTGCGGTTTTGCGGAGCTTCATACGGATAAACCGCCGCAGGAACCTCCTTGCTGTGATCACGGTGTACATAATATCTGCCTTCTGCAATGCCTTTGTCATATTGATTCATTTTGACCTTCCTCTCAATTAATAGAATATATGTACGAACCTTCCTATCTAAATATATCCTGTAACGAAGATAAACTGCAAGAGAATACCTTCGCTACAGGATACTTTCATCTCTCAACCAACCTACATTTATTCGCTCAACTTGTATTCAGTTTTATTTCAGCTTATGTGTTACGCATACCGCGACGCCCTGGATCTGCAGATCCTCGGGATAGATATCCGGATAGGTTTCTTTGTCCTCGTTGCAGGAACGGAGAATATATCTTCCGTCCTCTTTGATAAGCCTTTTTAGATTATTCTTGCCCTCGTATAAAGCGACGACGTAATCGCCGTCATTCGCGCCTTTCTGCTGTCGGACAATGACGTAATCTCCGGGGTGGATACCCGCGTCGATCATTGATTCTCCCTTTGCAATCAGCGCAAAGAAGTTGCCTTTGCCGACGATGCTCTCAGGCATACGGATATACTCGATGACCGTCTCTTCCTCTTCCTGACCTTCACCGCAGGAGACATAGCCGAGGACTTTCATGTACTTCGAAGGGCTTTCCATCTCTGTCTGCGCGGTGCTGATACTTCTGCGACCGTTGTATTCGATTTCGCCGCTTTCTTTCATATCGTTTAGATAACGGTGTACTGTTGAGACCGGAATACCGGTACCGGCTACGATATCTCTGACAGAGGGATAGCGGCTGTTCTCCGCATAATACTGATTGACGTAATCATAGATCATTGTGTATCTTGCAGGTGTTTTCTTTGCCATAATAAAACCTCGCTATTTTGAAACGCTATGTTTTGAATTGGTGATAGTATAACACAGTTTTTCTATGCTGTCAATAGTTTCAGAACAATTTGTTTTGCATATTTTCAAAAGTCCGTTTTCTTTGTTATTGCGTAGTAATTTTTGACACGGTCTTGGGCACTAATCCTCTCACAAATCGTTTGTGTTGGGCACGTGTGCCTTTTTCCTATCATTACTCTAACGTATATATAAACGCGAACAGTTGGGACGAGTGATATATCATTTCCGTCAGTTTCTCCTTGGTGTCACCGATCTGACGGGGTTTCCAAAAAGTCTCTGCTTTTTTGGTAGAAGATGAACCGCACACAAGGTACAAAGTGATTATGATGTTACTCTCCTTACTTGCACAACATAATATAAGGAATAATCGCCACAAAAGCTGAAAGAAGCCCCAGAACAAATGCTCGCAGGGCTTCTTTCTACTTAGAAGTTTAAGCGATAGCTTCAACTTCCGATCTGCTTTCCGTTATAGGAAAACTGCTGGGAGTGAAACTCGGTAAAACCGTTCTTTTGGTAGAACAGACGATTGCGCTGAGAATTGGTGAACAGGCACAAGGCTTTGCCGCCGTATTGCTGTACATAAAGGCAGAGGCAGTTACGCAGCATATCACTTCCGATTCCTTGTTTGGCTAAATTGGGATCGACAGTGAGTAAGCTTAGATACCAAGTGTTGCCTGTCAGACTGTGACAGGGAGCGACAGCATTCTTTTCCATCTCGTTCCATGCGCTCACATTCCGAGCGCCTCCGTGCAGCATGGCGGCAAGATATCCGGTCCTTAGATATTGAGCGTCAGACGGCTTCCTGTAGTCCGGCGCACAGAGCATGGCTACTGCGGCAAGTATCCCGTCTTTCTTTGCGGTAAAGAATGTTGCACTGTTTTGATTGGATCGGAACTCTGACCGCAGTAACGCTTGAAGAAATCGCTGCCGCTTTTTATTGTTCGTCACATAGATGGAGAAGTATTCGTAATCGCCAAAGGCACGGGCAGCAAGATCAGCACAGGACAAAAGCTCCGTCGGCTGCATCCTTTCATAACTCAGCATGGTTGCGGATGCTCCTTCAAATATGCTTGCAGGGAGTCAAAATCTCCGTGCGGCCACTGTTCGATGGGCGAACCTTCCGGATTGATAAGGCAGTCCGTAAGAAGATAGGTCTTCATGCCAAGCTGCCCGGCAACCATATCCTCACGAACATCGTTGCCTACCATAATGCAGTCTTCGGCTTTCAGGTCCATACGGCTCAGGATTTCACGATAATATGCAAAATTTGGCTTGCAACAGCCGATATTCTCATAGGTTGTGTAAAGCTCAAAGTCTTCAGGTCGGAGACCTGCCCAGCGGATCCGACTTTCTGTTGCGACCGCCGGGAAGATAGGATTCGTGGCGAGTGCGATCCGAAATCCTGCCTGCTTCAGTGTCGAAACCAACTCAGCAGCAGCCTGGGTAAATCCGCAAAAAGTCTTGGCTTCTTGGAAATCCACTGCATAGAATTCCTCGAAAAGCGGACGATCTGCGAGTGCTTTGGAACCATATGTATTCGCAAAGTCGTTCCAGAATGCTTCCTCATTGGTGCAAGAACCGTTATTTTTGACCATAGCTGCTGTGCCGTGCCAGATAGCCTTGACCAATGCCTCCGGTTCATAACCGTGGGGAATCAGCTTTTTTGCCAGAAGTTTGAAGTAGCCATGGGTGAATACCTCCTGATCCATCGGGAGCAAGGTTCCGTCCAGATCGAACAATACTGCCTTCAACATAATAATCATCTCCTCAATTGTTCCCTATCTTCCCTTTAGTATTAACTTGATAAATCTTCACAGGGAAGACAGGTAACTATTATCATATAATCACAGTTAGGATAATTGTCCATATTAATATAAGACTTGAACCTGTTGATTGGTTTTCAACACTCAGTCAGACAATTACACTGCCGCAATGCTCACAGATGCACTCTCCAAGTTATCTGCAAAGGCATTAAGGCGAATTGTTCCCTTTGCAGTTGCGCGGACAACTGCGAGAACCCTTCCTTGATAGCTCTTGAAGGTGTTTGATTGATATGATTCTTCTGTGATCGGACAGGCACTGCCGAGAGCCAACAGTTCTCCTGCTCCTTCTACACATACGCTAACCGGTGTTTCTACGTACATATTCCTCTCGTTGTTCATATCGACTGTATGGATTGGGATATATACGATATCGCCACTCTTGATTTTCGTTTCCTCCGGCAACGCAATAAGCTTTTCAGCTTTTCCGACTGTGGTGAGTGATGAACGACTAAGTTCCGCTCCGAATTCATCATAGCTGACAGCCGTGAGGTTTCCGGGACGGTAGACCGTTTCAAAAACCGCCTTTAGGTGATCCGGTTTTTTTCTTCCGAGACTGACTCCGTCTTGGATAAGCTCGACGTCCTTGCCGAGACTGAAAACTTCTATCTGAGCCGCTTTGCCTTCATATCCCGGCCAAGTCCAACTGTTGATGCTGTCAGTCATGCGCCAATTTCCCAAAGCATACTCCTCACCACTATGATTGACCGGCCTTACCCCAATATACGGTTGTTTTCGCGCACCCCAAAGAATAGCTATATACATGGCGGTGCTTTCCGGCATACCGGTCAAGTCGACTGAACCGCAATTTGCTGTAAAGGCGGGGTAATTCTTCGAAAACGGTGCTTTGGAAGTTCCGTATACAGGAAGTCCGACGCCCGCCTCGCCAAGGTAATCCCATGCAGTCCAGTGGAAATCACCGATGACGTAATCATTTTGCATAACAATATCCCAATTGGTTCCCATACGCGAAGGGAAGGTCTCGCTTGAAAGAATCACCCTTTCGGGATGCTTCTCATGGATTCCCTGATAGAGGTTATGTCCGTAATTATATCCGACAATATCAACTGCTTCTGCACACTCATGAATAATATCCTCTAAGCTGTCCGCGGTGATAGATGCCATGATCTTCGGCAGCAATGCGACAATGTCGTTTACTTCCTTGCTGCCGACGTTCTCCTTATCATCGGTGCCTTTTGCAGCCTGTTTTGCTTTCATAGCAGCAAGAGTAGAAAGCATACTGTTGATCGCAATCATTGTCGGTCTGGTTTCGTCAAGCGTTTTGAATTTTTCACAAATCTGTTTGCAAATCGCTCCGCCAAAAGGTAGTCCGGTATCTGTGATCTCATTACCTACGCAGTACATGATAACGCTTGGATGATTATAATCTTTTGTCACCATGCTCTCGACATCTTTCTGCCATTCAACGTCGAAGTGAAGCGCATAGTCATATGCTGACTGCGGAACTTTCCACTGATCAAAGCTTTCGTCTATAACATATAAACCGATTTCATCGCAAATATCCAAAAAGTTTTTGCCTGCGGGATTATGAGAAAACCGGATGGCGTTATAGCCTAAGTCCTTTAATCGCTTAGCACGCCTGTATTCAGCTTTATCCCAAGCAGCGGCTCCTAGAATCCCGTGGTCATGATGAACACATCCGCCGCGCAGTTTAACAGTTTTGCCGTTAACACTGAACCCGTGATGGGCGTCCCATGCAAGTGTACGAATGCCAAAGCGAATATCCTCGCTGTCGTCTCCGTGTGTTATATGTGCAGTATAAAGATAAGGCGTCTCTGCGCTCCAGGGAGTAGCATCCGGGATCGTCAAGGTGAAATCCGTGCCCTCGCCTGAGACTGTCCCGATATTAACTCTAACCGGTTTCGGAGACTCTATCCGAATAACGGCAGGATCAATCGACAGGGTTGTAATCTTTACACTGCCCGGCTCAATACTGTCATGTGGTCCTATGTAAAGATTTACCGGACGATAAATACCGCTTCCTGAATACCAGCGGGAATTCGGACACTTCGAGTTGTCTGCAACTACTTTCAGCACATTGTTCTGATTGAGTAGTATTCTTTCGCTTATGTCAATAAAAAAGTTTGAGTAACCGTAATAACGCGTGCCGATTTCCTCCCCGTTCATATAAACGGTTGAGTTCATATATACTCCCTCAAATTCAAGCAGCAAACGGCAATCTTTCCATTCGTTCTCACCGAAAATAGTTGTTTCGTAATAGTATATTCCTCCGGGAAGAAACCCGGTTGCGGTACCGTTTACACATTCAGGCGAACGCTCTTCCAGTATCATCGCATCGTGCGGGATTGCTACTGTAGCTTTTTGATCCTCATGCCCTTCTTTCCAGAAAAGCCAATTTTGGGTCAACCTTATTTTTTTCATCGTATATTTCTCCTTTTATCTTCCCGAAAAAATACGCATTGCTTTTTCAGCGTCAGCCTCCATAGCCTTCTCTGCAGCCAGAGCTAAATCGTGGAAGAAAGTTACATTCTCGCGTTCCAGCAAATCGCAAACAGCGTTTACACCCTCTTTTGACATATAGCTGTAGTAGTTGATTTTTCTGAGACCGTTTTTGATTCCCATCCGATAATCTTCGGGACTGACGCCGCTGCCTCCGTGCATAACAAGAGGCAATCCGGTCTTCTCTGAAATTGTTTTTACAAGCTCCAAATCCAAAACCGGTTTCGATTTATAGATACCGTGCGCTGTACCGAAGCTGGGCGCAAAAACATCAATCCCGGTTTCATTGCAAAAGGCGACAGCTTCCTCAGGATCTGTGTAAACAGGACCGGAGGCGATAAGCGATCCCCCCTCGCGCGAGGCAAGAGCGCCGAGTTCAGCTTCCACGCCGCAGTCATACTTTTTTGCCATTGCAACCGCTTTTTTCGTGTTGGCAAGATTTTCTTCATAGGGAAGTGTGCTTCCGTCATACATCACACCGGTAAATCCTATCTCCAGCGCTTGAGCCATATAATCAAGCGTTTCACAATGATCCAGATGAACGCAAACAGGAACCTTTGCCTGCTGTGCCGCCGTTATCATCATTGGACCAATCCGATGAAGCGGCGATACGCTCTCATGAAGTTCAGCGTGGGCGATAATAACCGGAACATCCAACTTTTCGGCAGCGTTGATCACAGCATTGAGACATTCCAGATTCGGTGTGTTGAACGCCCCTACAGCGTTGCTTTTACCTTCGGCTATTTTTAAGATTTCAACCAAATTAACGAGCATATTTATCTCTCCTTATACCAACGGGCGGACAGCAGCATATACTTTCCTGTACCGCTCATAGATTTCCATATATTTTTGATGCATCTGTAATCGGGGCATAAAGGTTTCTGTCTCTTTTACCATATGTGTCGCCGCATCGCTTAGATCTGTAAATATCCCTACGGCGATTCCGGTCATCATCGCAGAACCCACTGTTCCGGCGTTTACCGTTTTCAATGCTGTTATGGGTTTGTTTAATATATCAGCCTTCATCTGCATCCATACCTTTGAGTGAGCCCCGCCGCCGGTTGCATTGAGTTTTGTGAAGCTAATACCGGACTTTCGCATAGCATCATAGTTCAGTCGCATCTCATATGCGACGCCTTCCATACATGCGCGGTATATTTCAGCAGGAGTAGTTGAGGTCGTTAGTCCGAGAATTGCTCCCTTAGAGCCTGTATCCATATATGGTGTTGCTGCTCCGGCAAAGTGCGGCAGTACCAGCAAACCGGTCGGCTCGTCCTCGCTATATGCAGCCTCCATGGTCTCATTTGTTTCCCCTTTGCCGAAGGTATCCATACACCACTGTATCAGCGCTCCGCCGGTATAGGAAAAAGCGTATGCCACATATTTACCCGGCAGCACATACGGCACAACAGAAAAATTGTTTCGGCTCATATCCTTGACGTCAGGGAGACTGTCATAGATTGGAGTCAAACACTCTACCGTCCCTGCGCCATCCACTGCGACTGATTCATCAAAAGCGCCTGCGCCGATGGCGGCAGATATCTGATCGTGACTGACCGATACAATGATACAATCTTTGTTCAATCCTGTCCGCAGAGCAGCAGCAAGCGTGATTGCACCTGCGCTCGTACCTGTAGGGACAGGTTTACTCATCAGCGATATATCAATCCCTGCAGCATCGAAGATTTCTTTGCTCCATGATAAATAGGATATGTCAAATGCCATAGTACGCGTTGCAAGGGAATAGTCAATCTGAGCTTTCCCGGTCAGGTGCCAAACGACAAAGTCCTCGATCAAATGAATGCGCTTTGCTGCTGCGTACACTTCCGGCAAATGCGCTTTCACCCACATTATTTTTGAAATCGAATACATCTCATGCGGCGCCAGCCCTGTGATTTGAGCAATACGACCTGAGCCAAGCTTCTTAACCAGTACCGCGCACTCTTCGGCACCTCTGGGATCGGTGTAGAGCATAGCGTTGTGAAGAGGCTCCCCCGATTCGTTTGTCATAACGAAGGTTTCACCAAAGCTTGTGACGCCGATACCCCCGATATCAGCGTATCGCTGAGCCATTTCTTCAATAACTTCATAAACGCTTTCCATCATAGCGGATAAATCGATTTCATGCCCGCTGAGTGCGCGCCGTACAGGATAATCCCGATATGCATTATTCAGATAAACGCCGTTCTCATCGAACACCGTAAGTTTACATCCTGTAGTACCAATATCTAATCCGGCGATCTTCATAACTCACCCCTTATCAATATCTACCCAATCGTAATGGAGATAAGTGGTAAACGCCTCTTTTAAAATCTCCTTCATATGTCCTACTCCGATACTGGTATGGTGCTTAAATCCGCCGCGTGCCAGACGAATGAGCTTATTTTCCATATCCGGTATCTTACAAACGCCCGCACAGCCGAAGAAGCTGTCCTCAATCGGATCTGTGGTAAACTCTGCTTCGGAAGCATATACGATGATTTTACCATCCTTTGTCTGACAGTTTGAGATAGTGGTCGGAAACGCCTTGATCCGCCCCTCGTTACTTCCCCATCCTGAACCGGGATCGGTTTTGTCGAACATCTTGTGATTCGTGACAGTGCCCTTTCCTGTCATGAGACTCTGTGCAACAGGACCACAGTGAAACAGGATAACCTTATCCTCCTCATCACCGTAATTGTTGTTCCAGTCCAGAACAGCAGTTGGCATTTCACTCGCAAGACTCATTGCGCGCATCGTGATTGCGGAACACATATCGATTTCACATGAAGCGGCAATCCCTCTGTCGTTCAATTCGCTCAACAATACGCAGGGGCAGATACGAAGGATTTGTTCCATCTCATTCCAGCATCGAAGTGCCAGCGCATCGAGATGATATTCCTCAATATAGCCGTCAATCGCAACAGAAACCTTTGCAAGAGTATTTTTATTTCTCTCGGGAACTCTGCTGAAATCGGTGTAGTTCTCCAGTTGTTCCTTTTTCTTGATGACCTTTGGATCGTCATCTGCCATATTCTGCACTTTATAGAAGAGTTCGCTCAAGTCGAAGCTCTCCACGTTAATGCCGTGCTTCTGCATAGCGACCTCATCAAAACGAGTGGTCTTGAAAGCAGTTGTACGAGCTCCGATGCAACCAAGATTAAAACGCTTCATGCCGTTAACTACACGACAGATGGCTGCAAAATCTCGTAGGTTCTCCCGGAATTTCGGACTAAGGGGGTGTACGACATGCGGCTTAAGAACGGTGAAGGGAACCTCATACTGTGTGAATACATCGGTGACAGAGAATTTACCGCAAAAGGCGTCGCGCCTGTGTTGGAAGTCCATTTTACCAATCTCGTCGGGATAAGCCTGCATTAAAATAGGCACTCCCGCATCCTGCAAAGCTGTAATAGCTCCGTTCTCGTCAGCAAAGATGGGCATGGAGAATATCACGCCGTCGTATTCTCCCTCGTGCTGTTTGAGCCACTTGGCATAGAGCAAACCCTCGTCTCTCGTCTCGATGCCGCCGTAGCGTGTAAGGTCTGCATCCATCGCTATGTAATCATAGCCTGCTTCAGTAACGGCCTTTATCATGTCCTCTCGAGCACCATAGATCAGTTCTCCGGGCATAAAGCCGCGGTTACAAAATGCTAAAGCAAAAGTCATTTTCTTATCCATTTTTATACCTCCGAAAAAGTTATTTTAACTGTGTTATTCATTGACTGAAACGCTTTGAGTGTAACAAGCGATCCGTTTTTGCGCTCTTCGTGCCGTCCCATAATATAGCAGTTCGTCGGTTCCAACCCAAGAACGTAATCACCGCTCGCCATGCTGCGCCACTCAGATAAGATCGGCAGGGTGTCTCCCGACCAGCACATATCCATTTTTATTCCAAGCTCCGGGTTCTCCAAACATGCTGTATAATCCTTCTGCATTTTATGAAAGAATACACGCTCTTCTTCGTTATCGACCGGTTTGTCAAAGACACAAGAGCGCTCTAAGCCACTTGCTGCAAATTCTGTTCGGGGGATGATCTCTCTGCTATCGGGTAGCTTCAGCTGAGCTCTTTCACTCAACAGCGGATAGCCAAAGTTGCAGTGGTAAATCATCATGATTTCCTCATTCTTCGAACTGAGATTTGATATGGTATCATTCACGACTACTGTTGATCCAAAAACCGGGATCCGAAGTATGCGCTTGACCTCTAAATTGTGTCCGAACAGAGCCGTCTCACGGATCGTACCGCTGACAATGATCTCTTTATCCTTGATTTCAGCACACACCTGCTCTGCCGCTATACTGTGGTATCTCCCGTGAAGCGGATGCCATTCCTCGCCATCACGGTTCGCAGGCCCGGCAGAACGAAGTCCGCAAGTGTAAAGCAATCCACCGGGGAATGTATTGACAAACTCGTTTTCGTAAGGGTGAAAGACTGCAGGACTGTCGTAACCATTCTTACTCAGCCAGCTCATGTTGACGCCTTTATAGCGGCACTGTCCTATATCCAATCCTAAATCGGGAAGAATATCCAGCTCCAATCCATCAGCGGTTTTTATTTCAATTATCTGTGTACCTCTTGCTTTGCCTTCTTCTATTTTGATGCGCCTGAGCGTGATCAATTGTGAGGGATTTCCAATATATCCTTGCTTTATCAATTTGTCCATTATTATGTCCTCTTGTTTTTGTTAATGAACAACAGAGTGCTTCTCACCGTTGCGAGAAACACTCTGTTGTCATCAGGCTGTTATTCGCCTTGTATTATTATGATTTAAGTTCCGATGATTTGCCATCAGTTAAGTTGATTGGTTGTTAACCTCTTCTGTGCAATTCTCAGAAGGAGCATCAGTCGGAGCTTTGTTTTCATCTTCCTTTTCCTCAATTTTTGAAGGTTCGGTAGGAAGATCGGTATCGACCATTACTTCCGTGGGATCGGTCGAATTCTCTGTTGATTTCTCAGAAGTCGAGCCTTGATTTGTGTCCCCTGTCGCCTGCACAGTGGGGAGGATCTCCTTTTCGGTAACCGTCTTCTTAAGCAAGGTAACAGAGACAGAGTTGATTTCAGTAGATATCGTCACCTTGTATCCACTACCGGATTTCACGATCTTTGTTATCGGGTTTCCCTTTCCGGGCGCCCCCATCGCTGTATACTCGAGCTTCTTTTCCGTATTCGCAGCAGCGATCTTGCCGTCTTTTCCAATCGAATAGCTATCAGTCAAGCTGTAGGTGATCGGGATATTCAAGCCCATAGCACTCAATGTACCTTTACCTTTTGCTGTGAAGGTCATTTTATCGGTGTCAAAGGTGATTTCCTCACTTGTCGGCTTGTAAGTCATACCCGTTGCTTCAGTGGGTTCTTCAGCTTCGGTGGGTTCTTCTGTCTCAGTAGGTTCTTCTGCTTCAGTTGCATCAACAGACTCAGAAATAATCTCCGATTTAGAGACCGTTCCCTCACAGAGGGTGATCGTTTGACCGTTGACGGTAGTCTTAACCGTTACTTTATAGCTGTCGCCATCCTTTGTAATATCGGTTTCGGGTTTTGCGGTCGCCTCCTGTGATTGTCCGAACAGGGTAACAGTGTAACGAAGCGCGTTATCTGTGTTTGAAGCTGTGACTACATCATCTTCAACAGTATAGGTGTCTGCCATATTGAATGTCAGATCAGCGTCCATACCGCCCATCGAGAATTTTCCTGCGCCGGAAACGGAGAACGCTCCGTAGTCCTTCATAAAGGTGATAACCGTCTTGCTTTCATCCGGGGTGTAAGGACTTTCCGCTTCATCCTTGATGATCTCATCGGCATCCACCATAGCTTCGCAAAGAACAATCTTCTGGTCGTTAACCGTTGTAGAAACTGTAACTTTGTATTGATCTCCGTCTTTCACGATTGTTGTCTCGGGATTCGCCTTGGATTCCTGCGACTGTCCAAACATTGTTACCGTATAGGTGAGCGAAACAGGAGTGTTAGTCACAGAAACTGTTCCGTCCTGATTCACCTTGTAAGTGTCTGCCAGAGAGAAGGTAAGATCGGCGTCTATTCCGCTGACTGAGAATTTGCCCGCGCCTGAAACGCTGAACATATCATAATCCTTTACAAAGGTCACCTTTGTCTTGCTGTTATCGGGTGTATAAGGATTTGCCGGGGTTTCTTCTTTAATCACGTCCTCAGCTTTAACGGTACCCTCGCAGAGGGTGATCGTTTGACCGTTGACGGTAGTCTTAACCGTTACTTTATAGTTGTCGCCATCCTTAGTAATATCGGTTTCGGGTTTTGCGGTCGCCTCCTGTGATTGTCCGAACAGGGTGACAGTGTAATGAAGCGCGTTATCTGTGTTTGCGGCTGTGACTACATCATCTTCAACAGTATAGGTGTCTGCCATATTGAATGTCAGATCAGCGTCCATACCGCCCATCGAGAATTTTCCTGCGCCGGAAACGGAGAACGCTCCGTAGTCCTTCATAAAGGTGATAACCGTCTTGCTTTCATCCGGGGTGTAAGGACTTTCCGCTTCATCCTTGATGATCTCATCGGCATCCACCATAGCTTCGCAAAGAACAATCTTCTGGTCGTTAACCGTTGTAGAAACTGTAACTTTGTATTGATCTCCGTCTTTCACGATTGTTGTCTCGGGATTCGCCTTGGATTCCTGCGACTGTCCAAACATTGTTACCGTATAGGTGAGCGAAACAGGAGTGTTAGTCACAGAAACTGTTCCGTCCTGATTCACCTTGTAAGTGTCTGCCAGAGAGAAGGTAAGATCGGCGTCTATTCCGCTGACTGAGAATTTGCCCGCGCCTGAAACGCTGAACATATCATAATCCTTTACAAAGGTCACCTTTGTCTTGCTGTTATCGGGTGTATAAGGATTTGCCGGGGTTTCTTCTTTAATCACGTCCTCAGCTTTAACGGTACCCTCGCAGAGGGTGATCGTTTGACCGTTGACGGTAGTCTTAACCGTTACTTTATAGTTGTCGCCATCCTTAGTAATATCGGTTTCGGGTTTTGCGGTCGCCTCCTGTGATTGTCCGAACAGGGTGACAGTGTAATGAAGCGCGTTATCTGTGTTTGCGGCTGTGACTACATCATCTTCAACAGTATAGGTGTCTGCCATATTGAATGTCAGATCAGCGTCCATACCGCCCATCGAGAATTTTCCTGCGCCGGAAACGGAGAACGCTCCGTAGTCCTTCATAAAGGTGATAACCGTCTTGCTTTCATCCGGGGTGTAAGGACTTTCCGCTTCATCCTTGATGATCTCATCGGCATCCACCATAGCTTCGCAAAGAACAATCTTCTGGTCGTTAACCGTTGTAGAAACTGTAACTTTGTATTGATCTCCGTCTTTCACGATTGTTGTCTCGGGATTCGCCTTGGATTCCTGCGACTGTCCAAACATTGTTACCGTATAGGTGAGCGAAACAGGAGTGTTAGTCACAGAAACTGTTCCGTCCTGATTCACCTTGTAAGTGTCTGCAAGAGAGAAGGTAAGATCGGCGTCTATTCCGCTGACTGAGAATTTGCCTGCGCCCGAAACGCTGAACATATCATAATCCTTTACAAAGGTTACCTTCGTCTTGCTGCTATCGGGTGTATAAGGGCTCTCCTGCGGCTCTGTAGCAGGCTGGGTAGGAGCTTCAGTCGGCGCTTCTGTAGCAGACTGGGTAGGAGCTTCAGTCGGTGCTTCTGTAGCAGGCTGGGTGGGAGTTTCAGTCGAATCGCTGTAGCTACTGAGGTCTATGCCAAGTGTTTTTGCCTGTGCCTGAGTCATGGTATAAACAGATAACGGATTACCTTCTGACCACATAGTGATTGTTAAAGCGTTTTCCCCCTTTTGCACTGTAAAGGAAATATCAAAACTACCTTCCGTTGATTTAGCCAAATCATGAAGAGCAGTAATCTTTAACCGTGCGTTGGAAAGGCTCAATTTATTACTTGCAGTACTGTAAGCAGCGGGACCGTTTTCCAAAGAGTAGCCAGCTAATTCCATACCGGCATAGACGGTCTTGCCTTCAATGGTATATGTGCCCTTGCCCGCATCGAACAACAGATTTATTCCGCTTTCCGACTCAAGCAGTACAGTTCCGGCAGCCTCTGTAGGTTTCTCGGTTGGTTTTTGAGGAACAATCGGCTTGACGGGTGCCTGCGTTTCGGGGACAGTTGCGGGTTTATCTCCCTCAAGTCCATAATTCTTTTGAATATCTGTTATATCTGAAGCCGAGAGCGTTATAGAACCCACATAATAATTCTGAGAATTTGCATATGCATTGAAGGTAATTTTGTAACCATTGCCTGACTTCGTACATGAAGTGTTGTTGGATGCTCCAAAACTAAGACTCTGTCCACCATAGGACAAATAGCATGACACCTGATTACCGGTACTCATTCTCAAATTTCCATTTCCGTCAATCGTATAGGTATCAGTCACCGTAACGCTGACAGGGTTGCCGTCGGCATAGACGGTTCCGCTCTGTGTATACTGGCCGTTACTGTAGAATGTAATGTCATAACCGTTACTTGAATAACTGAGAGGTTTTGCAGATGAGGACACTGCCGGCTGAGCAGGAGCAGCGTTTCCCCCGGAGCTTCCTCCGGAACTCTGTGTGCTTACAGCATCCTTCTTTTCTTCAACAACGGTGTCACCGGTAACGCCTTTTACGCCAAGCTTAGCTGCATCCTTTTCACCGATCTTGAAGGATGCAACCTCTATTTCACCTGCGCCGGTTTGAATAACAAATCGGAGTTCTAAAAGACCGTCAACAATCTTTGCCGAGCATTTTGTTGGAGTCTCGACGTCAACTTTGCCATATTGTGCAAATATATCAGCATTCAAAGCGCCTGTTGCGTTCTCAGGCAAAACAAGCATGCCGTCCTTCACCGAATACTTCTCGCTGAGTGTATAAGTATAATCAACGGTTAATCCATCTCCGCTTTGTGTAAAGTAAGCAATCAGTTTAAAGGTTCCGTCGGGGAAGAATGAAATTTGGTTGCCGCCGCTCTTAACAGAAAGGAGCGCGCCTTCATCATTGAGCTGTGGCTGAGTGGGGGTCTCGGCCTTGTCCTTCTTTGCAGAACTCGGATCATCCTCACGAGAAGCTGCAGTAATACCCTCTACGCCCAGCTTATCCGCCTGTTCCTTTCCGAGAACAAAATGCGCAAGCTCATATGTATCGCTTTCGTTACTGGCTTCAAGATGGATGATCAAAGCACCATCCTCAACGTACGTTGAGATATCACCCGCCAATTCAAAATCTCCAAAGGAGCTGTTGACCTTTACGTTCGGTTTTTTTTCATTCAAGATCAGTTCGCCGTTTGAAACCGAATAAGTCCCATTTGTATCATAGTAGAAAGTATATCCTGTAATTTCTACATCGCCTTGTATTGCATATGTATTATCCGGGTAGAAAACGATGTTATCGCCGGTCTGGTTAACAGACAACAGTGCGCCGGAAGCATCCAGCTCCTTAGGCTTATCGTTGCCAACGATTAATTTTACTACAAGGAATTCTGCCGCTAATATTACCAGAGCAATTACTATAATCAGTATTCCGCGGCTTTTTTTCTTTTTCATACCGACTCCTCCTAAGATTTTTTAGAATAATCCTATTCTATACTTCTAATTATAGCGAATAAAGCGAGGCAAAAAATACCTTTATTTTAGTTGTTTTATAGGTAATATATTACAACGAGAAATTTTATTGTTAAATATCACCGAAAGCATTGAGAAGAAGATTCGCCACACTTCACAGATGGAACCACACTTTATGGTATTCAAAGATTTCACAATAATTAACTTATAAAGTAAACGCCAAAAGGCTGATTTAGGGGTGACCATTCGATTTGTGCACATTCCACAATTCAGCATCTTCATATAATATTGAACCCATAAAACAGGAAATATAAAGGTATTTTTTTGCCTGTTTATTTATCGTATAATGCAAATATTAAAAGGATACAAATAATTCCAGAAGCTATCAGATTTGGCTTAAAACTATATAAGTATTGTGGATTATCAGGGAAACAAACATGAAGTATTATTTAGCGATCGATATCGGCGCATCCTCGGGCAGACACATCATCGGATGGCGCGACGACAAGAAGATGCATACCGACGAGGTATACCGTTTCCAAAACGGCGTCAAAAAGGATAAAGGACATCTGGTCTGGGATATCGAACACCTCGTGAAAGAGGTGAGGAACGGGATCGCCGAGGCAAAACGGCGCTATCCTGTGATCGACAGCCTTTCGATCGACACCTGGGGCGTCGACTATGTTCTGATGAACGGCGATAAAGAAATCATGCCGTGTTATTCTTATCGTGATAACCGCACGGAATCCGTTATCCCGATGGTGCATAACAAGTTCCCGTTCGATACTGCCTACCGTCACACCGGCATCCAGTTCCAGCCGTTCAACACGGTCTATCAGCTCTACGCCGATAAGCTCGACGGCAGACTGGATAAGGCGACGGATTTTCTGATGATACCGGAATATCTTTTGTATAAGCTCTGCGGCGCAAAGTCGCATGAATATACCAACGCCACCACGACCGGTATGGTGAACGTCTGGCAGGGCGCGTATGATCAGAGGATGATCGAGGAGCTGGGGCTTCCGCGTCATCTGTTCCAATCCCTGCAGCAGCCGGGCAAGATCATCGGCGAGTACTGCGGCATCAAGTGCAGGCTCTGTGCGTCTCACGATACCGCTTCCGCGGTAGAGGGAATCGAGATGCAGGGCAACGCGCCGTATATTTCCTCCGGCACATGGTCGCTCCTCGGCGTGAAGGCGACGACCGCCGTGACCACCGCTGCGAGCGAAGCGGCGAACTGGTCGAACGAGGGCGGCGTCGGTTACGTTCGCTATCAGAAGAACATCATGGGCATGTGGCTGATCAACCGCCTGCGCGAGGAGCTGTGCCCCAATAAGGACTTCTCCGAGATCGTGCGCGAAGCGGAGAAAAGCACCTACTCCGAGACGGTGGACGCGAACGCTCCCGTGTTCATGTCACCCGAAAGCATGAAGGCGGCGTTTGACAGCCAGCTGGATGACGCGCCGAAAACGCTCGGCGATTACTTCCGCTGTGCTTACCTTTCTCTTGCTCTCAGCTACAAGAACGCAGTCGACGAGCTGGAGAAGAACACCGGGATGTTCTATGACAAAATCTATATCGTCGGCGGCGGCGCGAAGAACCAGTTCCTCAACCGTTTGACGGCTTATTTCACGAAGAAACGTGTCATCGCCCTGCCTATCGAGGCAACGGCGATCGGCAATTTGAAGATACAGATGGAGGCAGCAAATGCTAGTTGAAACCAAAGCGAGGATCGGCGTGTTTTCTATCGCGCTCGGAGCTTATTTACCCCAGTTTCCGAGTCTTGTTCCCGAATTCGAGGGCCAATACGCCGACTTTAAAAAGAGAATCCCCGATACCGTCGAGCTTATCGACGGCGGTATCGTTACCACAAAGGAGCTGGCAATGCAGGCGGGCGACAAGTTCCGCGCGGCTGATGTAGATTTAGTTATCTTACAACTGCTCACTTATGCCACTTCCTATAATATGCTCCCTGCCGTAAGAGACCTTGACGTCCCTGTCGTGTTGGTGAACTTGCAGAAGAAGAAAGCGCCCGATTATCCGAACACGGATAACGCGACTTGGCTCGGCGAGCTGTACGCCTGCGGCGCTGTCGGCGAGATGGTCGCCGATCTCGAGCGTGCGGGTAAACGCCATGCGGTCATCACCGGCGTTGTCGAAGGGGGAGACCCCGCTGTCGACGCAGAGATCGCAGACTGGTGCAAGGCGGCTCAGGTACGCAGAAGATTCAGAGATACCAACCTCGCGCAGATCGGCAGACCCTATCCCGGTATGATGGATCTGTATATTGATGAAACCAATCTTTATCATAGAATGTGGCTGTATACCAAGCAATTCGACTGGGAGAAGATGTGGGCGATCGCCGATGATATCACCGACGAAGATGTCATCCGCGCAAAGGCGCAGGATATCCTCAATACCTTTGAGATCGAGGGCGGCGGTTCTATCGAAGAGGTCTGGGAGATGGCGAAGTACGTCGTCGCCTTTGAACAGTGGGTCAAGGACGAGAAGATCGCCTTTGTCGCCTCTCACTATGATGGCTTCGCGCAGGGCAAGGCGGGCGTGCTCGATTCCATGCTGATCCCCGCGTTCTCCATGCTCATCAAAGATGGCGTAGCATGCGCTGTCGAGGGAGATATCAAGGTAAGTATGGCGATGAGTATTCTCAAGACTATTTCAGGAATGGGACAGCTCAGCGAGATGTATTCGATCGACTTCAACGAGGATTTCTGCATCATCGGACACTCCGGTTCGGGCGACGCATGCATCTCCGCGAAGAAGCCCACCATGAAGATCGTCCCCGTGTTCCACGGCAAGACCGGCGGCGGTTATCTGACCCAGTTCTATCCGCACTTAGGCCCCGTGACCTATCTCGGCATCACTCAGGATAAGGACGGAAACTTCAAGTTCGTCGTTGCGGAAGGCGTGAACGAGGAAGGCCCCATCTTCACCTTCGGCGACACCAATATGCGTACCCGCTTCACCTGCGGTGCGAGAGAATTCAACAACCGCTGGGCGGAAGCCGGCCCCACCCACCACATGGCGGCGGCCTCGGGCAGACATATCGACACCATTTTGAAGGTCGCGAAGATCTTCAACGTGCCGGTCGATATCATCACGAGATAATAATAAAACCTACGGTCATTGCGAGGAGCGTAAGCGACGCGGCAATCCCACAAAGGAGCGTACCGACGTTTCATTCTCTGTTTGTGGGATTCCCACGGAGTATCGGGCACGCGTGCCCGCCCTCCTCGGAATGACATGAGACCGAAAGGAAGATAATATGAAAGACATTTTTACCGCTCCCTTCGTGGAGGAAATGAAGAAAACGACCGCGAATATGTACCGTCTCGGATGGGACGAGCGCAACGGCGGCAACATCAGTTATATGTTGGATGAGGAAGAGGTCGCACAGTATCTTGACTTGAATCATGTTATTCGAAAGATCCCCACCGGCTTTGAGGCGGAAGCGCTGGACGGAAAGTATTTCATCGTCACCGGTACGGGCAAGTATTTCAAGAATGTAGAGAGCGATCCTGAGACCAACCTCGGCATTATTCGTATCACCGAGGGCGGTGCGGTCGCCGAGCTCCTTTGGGGCTATAAGGACGGCGGCAAGTTCACCTCCGAGCTGCCCGCGCACCTGATGAGCCACATGGCGAGACTGAGCGTTGATCCCGAGAATCGCGTCGTCATCCATTCACACCCGACCAACACGCTGGCAATGAACTTCGTTCATGAGCTGGACGAAAAGAAGTTCACTCACACGCTTTGGGAGATGTGTACCGAATGTATCGTCGTGTTCCCTGACGGCGTCGGTATCCTGCCCTGGATGCTTTGCGGAACGAATTCCATCGGCGAGGCGACTGCCGAGAAGATGAAAGAGTTCCGTCTCGTTATCTGGTCGCTGCACGGTATCTACGGAGCTGGAAAATCTTTAGACGAGACCTTCGGCTTGATCGAGACTGTCGAGAAGGCAGCGCAGATCTACATGCTCACCGCGCACCTGCCGCGCGTCAATACGATCCAGGACAAAGACATGGTCGAGCTTGCCGAGTACTTTGGCGTTACATATAGAAAAGATTTTTTGAATCCAGCATAAACACCATGTTTTAATAACCAGTCCATGTATAACTATTTTGTGCATATTACACAACGCAATCAAAAATACTAACATTTAACCCATTATAATAAGAAAATACAGGTATTTCCTTAGCTTATAGGTTCTGCTATAATTAAGGCACTATAAGGAATGCTATCACAATCAAATCGTCTCATGATCGGATGACTAAACTACAATAAAAAGGGGTATGAACATGGCTAAAGAGAAAAAAGCTAAAGTTAACAAGCATCCTGACTGGCGCTTGAGCAGACGTGAAAGGTTCAATTACTACCTTTCCGACAGCGGAAGGCTGTTCGGAACAGCAGTATTTCAAACCTTTATGACATCATTTCTCGCTTTGCGCGGAATCAACCTGACTGTTCTTGCAGGTGTATTGCTGGTTTTGAAGATCATTGATGCAGTGGATGATGTTGTATTCGGCTATTTGATTGATAAGATGAAGATCACGGAGTGGAAGGCATTTCGAAAGCTCACCGGTGAGGGAAAATATTTACCGTGGTTCAGGCTCACTTTCTTTCTGTTCCCTTTATTCACCATTATTTTCTATTTGATGCCTTCATCTTTGCCGCTCGTTGTGAAGATTATTTGGTTTGTAGTCAGCTATTTACTATATGATTTTTCTTGTACTTTAAACGAAGTACCGATGAACTCGCTGGTTATGACCTTAACCGATAATATTGATGAACGTAACAGTATCATAAAGGTAAAGGGACTTGTCCAGATGCTTGCCGGTGTTGTTGTCGGTATTGTGCTTAGTCTGCTCGTTGATCCTGTTGCGGGTCCCGGATTCAGCTTTACTTCAGTTGCCGTAGTAGCGATGATTATCTGTACCGGCATCATGATCCCTCTTGTAAAGAACGGAAAAGAATACAACACCGAGCTCAAGAATGTTGAGGGAGAAAAGAACGAAAACTACACGCTGCGCGATATGTGGAACTGTGTAAAAGTCAATAAATACATGATGATCTATTTGCTCTCTTCTTTGATAGCAGGTGTTACCGCTACATCCTCCGCAGTGAGTTCGCTGATTTCTTTCTACCTTTTTGAAGGTAAAACGATGATTCTCTCCATCCCCGTCATGCTCGCTTTCGTTCCGGCAATTCTGATCAACACACAGGCTGATTCCATCTCAAAAAGGTTTGGTCGCCGTAATTCCCTGATTGTTTTAGGAATAGTATTCGGAGCTATGTACATCGTCCAGTTCCTGGTCGGATATGAGAACATCACGTTGTTTATTATTTTGAGCACTATTGCCGGACTGGCAAATTCACTAAGATATGTCTTTATGAACTTCATCGCTCCGGACACGATTGAATACACTCGCTACAAGACAGGAAAGGATTGTTCGGGAATCTTCTACTCCCTGAATTCCTTTGTTTCGAAAGCGATCGGTGGTATCGGCGCCAGCTTAGGCCTTTTAGTAATGGGTCTCTATGGTTGGAATGAAGTTTCTGCAGAAAGCTACGACCAGCTCCTCAAAATGGGTATGGAAGTTGGTCAAGCAGGCTATCAAACGCCAACCGCTATTCACGGTATGTGGGTTGTATATGCACTGATTCCCGGAATAGGTTTCCTTCTCTCAACCTTGGTATTACTCTTCTATCGTCTGAAGGATAAGGACGCAGAATTGATGGCGAAATGTAATTCCGGAGAGATCTCACGTGAAGAATGTGAGGCCCAGCTTTCAAAAAAATACTGATTAATAATCATTATATTTCATAAACCCTCCTTCGAGAAATGACCGGCCAAAGGGACGGTCGTTTCTCGTTGAAAGAAAAAAAGATACCGCAGTTACACATGACGTGTACTGCGGTCTTATTTTTGGTACTGATTCTGTTGTTGCTCCAGTTTTCTGAATTTGTCAGGTGTGACGCCAAATAGCTCCTTGAAACTACGAATAAACTGCCGAGTATCTTTATAACCAATCTCATCACATATCTGATCAAGCTTCCACGATTTTTCTTTTAAAAGCTCTGCCGCTTTTCTCAACTTGAAGTCTTTTAGGGTAGCAGAGAAGGATCGTCCTGCTTGCTCTTGAAACATTCTGCTCAGGTAAGAACTGTTGTAATGAAACTTTTCCGCGAGATTTTGCAGCGTAACAGTACGATAATTATTGTACATGTAGTTGACTATCTCCAGCATTTGACGATCTCGGATAGATATGCTGTAAAGGGGCTGCATCGTGTCACGATATCTTTGTAGGATATAGGTAATCAGCGAGGTGACAGTTGATTCCATCAGCTCTTTACGGTACGGAAGCTCATTCTGTTGTTGCTCATATAAGAAACACAACATACTCTCAATCGCGGGATCTTCTCCGCAGGTAAAGCTGAGTGGATAGATCATAGCCGGAAGATGCGGTATAGACATCTTCATAAATAGACTCAGACGTATTTTTATGGTCAAGCATACAGCGTCGTCAATCGCTGTTAGCTTATGACGTACCGGGACAGGTACAATGATAAAACTGCCTTCCTGCTGAACCACTTCACTCTCGTCTATACAATGGATACAGTTACCGCGTAAGACATATGCACATTCTACAAATTCATGAGAGTGATGGGGAAACTCTATATATCGCAGAAGTTGTTCGATCTCGATGTCTGCATCGGAAGAAATGAAGTCCTGCTCTGTCAGCCCGGATGCGCCGTACTGTTCATGAAATGCCGAAACGATCTGTCCTTGCTCTCTGAGAGCAGGAGGCTCATTCATGGTTTTCAGTGTATGTTGATCCAGCCCGTATTTGGTGAGATACAGATACTGACCATGGCGCAGCTGTGTCCCCGTTTTTCGATAGTTCATCTTTCCGATCTTCTCATATGAATTCAGAGATACCAATTCCTCTATCAACTTACTGTAATCAGCCATGGTCTCACCTCTTTTTGTCTATATTTCATCATACTAAATCAGATGGTAAAAGTCAACCTATCAAATAGGAAAAATAACGGTATTTTTTTATTATTTCAATGCATCTATAATAGTAGTATAAAAGGCGTAAAGTATCTTTCACAAAGGAGTATGGTTAAATGGGCAGAATGATGAATGATATGAAGTGCAGATTGATTCAGAAGGCAGTTTATGCGAAGCTATATAAAGGTCACCAACCAAACGAGTGGGAGCCGTGGAAAGAACCGGGAACAGCGAAAACGGATGACGGCATCGTATGCAAAAACGACGTAAAGTACGGAAATGCATTTCCTAACAGCTTTGCTGATATATGGTACCCGGATGATTCACTTGAAAGGAAGCCGGTAGTCGTTTATTTTCATGGCGGTGGATTTATCTTCGGTGATAAGACAAGCGGCGATCCTCTCGCGGCAAATGAAGGCAATTCCTGTAAGCTTAAAGAAATAGTTAAGGCCGGCTATATTCTGGTGAATGCTAACTATGCTCTTGCTCCCGACTACCGATTCCCAACACAGATTCAACAAACCGATGAACTCTTCCGTTATTTGATTGCCCACGAAGAAGAGCTTCATTTAGATATGAATCATGTGTGTCTCTCCGGAGGAAGCGCAGGAGCAAATATAACTGAAATTTACGCTGCTTGTGTCTGCAATCCTGAATATGGCAAAATTATGAGTGTGAATCCTGTTATGACGGCAGAGAATCTGAGAGTTCTTGCAATCGATGAGGCAGCTCTTGACCCTTCGGTATTCGATAAAAATATGTTTACGATGCTCGGTTGTGTCGCAGGGTGTAAATCAAACAACGTCGAAGAGATTGCGTATATTAATGCTAAAAACTATATTCGTGACCGCTATATTCCCAGCTGGATCAATGCCTCTAACGAGCCGAACGATGAACGAGGCTATTTCATTACAGAAGGCAGAGGACTGAAAAACAAATTGGACGAAATCGGCGTGCCGAATGAACTCGTCTTTTTTCCGGGTGCAAACCTTCCTCATGGGTATATGGATCAGATGGAAGCTAATCCGAAATCAAAGGAAGCATTCGATCGGATGATGTCCTTTATCAATCGATTTATCTAAAGGTGAGATTATGAAACGAGATACATTTAATCATGACTGGCTTTTCTTTCACGGCAACGGTACTGCTTTGGAACGTACTGTCAGCGGAAGTGAAGAGCCACAATCGGTCACGCTTCCTCATGATGCAATGATCAGAGAAGAACGTGATCCAAATCATGAGACCGGCAATGCAACCGGTTATTATCCGTGTCAAACGGTGCATTACATCAAGGAGTTTAAGGTTGAAGATAAATCGGGAGCCGCATATCTTGAATTTGAAGGGATCTACAAAAATGCAGCAGTCTTTTTAAATGATTGCCTGATTGCACAACATTCAAACGGATATACTCCCCTAACGATAGATGTTTCAAATTTCCTCAAGCAAGGGGATAATCGTATCAAGGTTCTTGTCAGAAACGAAGTTCCTTCAAGTCGTTGGTACACAGGTACAGGAATCTACAGAGATACCTGGTTGTACACCGGAAAGCCCCTACATATCATTCCTCACGGTATCAAAATCCGCACATTGAGCGTTGATAGCGATATTGCAGCGCTGATGATCGACACAACTGTTTTCAATCAAACAAGTCAGCAGCACGAAATCCTTCTTAGACACAGAATCGGCGGTGCAGAGATAGAAGCGCCGGTTACAATGCTCCCTTATGAAAAGAAAACCATATCGCTCCGTTTTTACTTGGATAATCCGGAGCTTTGGAACGAGAATCATCCGTTCCTTTATAATTGTGAGAGCGAATTAGTTGGATGGGATACTGAGTGTACCCGTTTCGGAATCCGTACACTATCGCTTGATTCGATGCACGGACTGAGGATTAACGGTCAAAGTGTGAAATTGAGAGGCGGATGTATTCATCACGATCACGGTGTGATCGGCGCAGTTGAGCATAGGGATTTGACTTACAGGCGAATTCGCAAACTTAAAGAAGCGGGGTATAACGCAGTCAGATGCGCACATTTCCCGACAAGCCGGACTGTTCTCGATGCATGCGATGAATACGGTATGTTTGTAATGCTGGATTTCTGTGACGCGTGGACAACCCCAAAGGTTGCGTTTGATTACTCTACAGAGTTTCTCGAGCACTCGCAAAAAGACATAATCGCAATGGTCGACTCAGCATACAACCATCCCTCTGTAATTATTTATGCTATCGGAAATGAAATCGGCGAGGTCAGCAATCCTCACGAGGCTCAATATGGCAGAAAGCTGTGCGATACGATCCGATCAATTGATTCAACGCGTTTCATCACAAATTGTGTCAATATTGCTCTCGCGCTGATGGATCGTATTCCCTCTCTTGCGGTAAAAGCAGGCGCTGATATCAATTCAATAATGAATGGGAATGCCGAAGAGCTCGCGCGGCTCATGTCTTCAAAAGAAATCGGTGAGCCTCTCGAGGAAGCATTCAGTTATCTGGACATTGCCGGATATAACTACGCAACATACCGCTATGAGACAGATACAAAGCTTTATCCGCACCGTATGATTCTTGGCACTGAATGCTATCCCGGAGCTCTGTATGAGAATTGGGAACTGTGCAAAAAGCTTCCGCAAGTCATCGGGGACTTCGGCTGGGCTGCATGGGACTACCTCGGTGAAGCCGGTGTTGGCCAACACCGCTACGGAGAAGCAATCGATTATGATTTGTACGGTCCTTATCCGTGGAGAACCGCTAACTGCGGCGATTTTGATTTGATCGGAGACAGAAGGCCTGTATCCTATTGGCGACAAATCGTGTGGGGAGAACGCAAAGAGCCGTATATTGCGGTTCAAAGCCCGGCACATTATGGGGAAAAACAGTCTCCCACCCGTTGGGGCTGGTCTGATGCAGAAAGATGCTGGAACTACCGCGGTTATGAAAATAAACCGATTGTCGTCGAGGTTTACTCAGACGCAGAAGAAGTTCAACTCAGTTGTAACGGAAAAGAAATCGGAAGGCAACGCCCTATAAAATGCAAAGCAATTTTCCATACAACATTCGAACCGGGAGAACTGGTCGCAGTGAATATTCGTAACGGCAAACAGGAAGAATCCGATCGGATATCAACAGCGTCCTACAAAGTCCATATTCAGAAGAGAACGGTCGGTGAAGGGGTAACGGAGCTTTCTGTAGTTGACGATCATGGTGAACTGAATCCCAATGTCACGCTTTCTCTGACAGCATCCTGCGAAGGTGATCTGACGATTCTCGGCTTTGGAACAGCTGATCCCAAAAGCGAAGAAAACTACTTTGACAGTACAATAAAAACGTTCCGCGGCAAGGCGTTAATCGTAACGCAAGGTACGGGGGAATTGATTATAAAGGAGAATTAGTATGGCATTTACCGGAATAAAAAGAGCCGTGATGAACGCACGGTTTCATAAAGTCAATAAGCACTATGAAACGGATCCCGTAGTCGGTGACCGCAGCTATATTCAGCGTGAAGGAAAGGACCCGGTCGAGGTACTGTTCTACTACCCCAAAAATCGTGAACAAATGCCTGTTTTTGTACAGATTCACGGAGGTGCATGGGTTGGTCTTGATGCGGTAGATGACGATCGCTATTGTCGCAGACTTAGCGATGAACTCGGAGCGTTTGTTGTAAACATCAATTATAAGAGGCTGTATGATAAGAGCTTTCCCTATCCGCAGGAAGAAGTGGTTGATACGGTCAAGTGGCTGAAACGCCATGCCGATCAATTAGGTATTGATCCCCAAAAGATTATTCTGTCCGGCGGCAGCGCAGGTGGCCATCTTACAGCAGGGGCGTCTGTCATGCTGGCACAGGAGGATATTCAGATTGCCGGTCAGATCATGGAGGTTCCTTTCCTCGACTTTACTTACACTATCCCCATTGACTTTCCGGAGGGAAAAAAGCTGTATGACATGATGTTCAGTTTGTACCCTCCTTCAATCCCGCTTGACAGTGAAGTGCTCTCGCCGGCGGCTAAAATAACCGACACGACCCTTGACAGAATATCACCGGCGGTAATTATTGTATGCGGCAGAGATCCTCTTCATCCGCAGGGCGAACACTATGCCGAGTTGCTCAAAAAGCACGGCAAGCTTGTAGATATAAAAAAATATGAAAACGGCTACCATGGCTTTGGTACTGATAAAGCAGAGGAAAAGCCGGAGCAGGACAAGTACCGGGAGGATTGCTTCCGCTATAAAGTAGAAAAAGCAAATCAACTTTATGCAATGGCAAAGGAGAGAGTATGATGAAAAAAGAAAGGGCTAAGAAAGAGGATCGCAGCGGTTGGCCTCTTTTTAATCGACTTCTTGCCGCATATATTGATATCACAAAATTCCCTGAGCTTCCGATGCATCCCGAAATCGGGAAAAACTATGAGTACCACCCCGAAGGCGCACTTTGTGCCAACGGCAATCCTTATCACGGTTGTATTCGCTTAGGAAACGTCAACAAGCTGATGATCGGCTTTTCCGGCGGAGGCGTATCTGTGGACGCGTATACAGCTGCAAGACCGCAGCGCATCGGCGGAAGCGGCGAGATGTTTTACTCAGATGATGTACGTTTCGGTGATATCATACCGCGAGTCGGAACCTTCGGAAAAGGGAAAAAGAACCCGTTTCGGGATTGGACCCTGTTGTTCGTTCCATATGCTACAGGTGACTTTCATTGCGGTACCGGAGATTTCAAATACAAAGATTTAAACGGCAAAGACACGGTACTGCATCACCACGGCTATACAAACTACAGAATGTTGATAGAAAAGATCAAAGAATTTGTACCGCATCCCGATCAAATTCTGGTGACCGGGTTCTCGGCAGGTGCGTTTGCGACATCTCTGCTATGCGATGATGTTTGTGCAGTCTTTCCCGAATGCCGAGATATTACTGCTTGCGTCGACAGCGCTATGATGCACTATGACTGGCAAAAAACTGCGCGCGATGTATGGCAGGCACCTGAGAAAATCGCCGCGCGGCTAACAGGTACTGAAATAGTCAGCGACAGTTTGAAGGCTCTGCATCAAAACCGCCCCGAAGTCAAAATCATGTACTGCTGTTCCGTTAGAGATGCGGCATTGACTCAGATGGAGATGTACTTAGAGGACGGTCGCTGGATTCCGGACAAAGAAGCCGGAAGAGATTATCAGAAAAAGCTCAAAGCAATGCTGGATGATCTTCAGAACGCCATTCCTGATCTCAGTACTTTTATTTTCGACACTCCTGACAAAAACAGCAAGGATGCCGACCTGACCATTCACTGCCTCTGCGGATCGGGAGCAGCATTTACAACTGTTGTTGACGGTGTCGCATGTTCTGATTGGATGATACGCGGCGTTAACGGAGAAGTAATGAAACTCGGACTTGATAAATTGGAAGGAGAACATTGCGGATGATTTCAACTACGATCGTATTGAACGAGGAGAGAAACGTTACCCTGACCGCTTATATTCAGGATACAGACGGTGAATTCGGCTTTTCCAAGCGTCCTGCCATACTGATACTTCCCGGCGGGGGCTACGCAATCTGTTCCGACCGTGAAGCTGACCCTGTTGCTGCAGCATATTTGAAAGCGGGATTTCAGTCGATCATACTGCGATACACAGTAAAAGCCAAAGGTGGGTGGCCTCATCAACTGGAGGACTATGAAAATGCAATGGCAATCATAGAAGAGAACGCTGAGGAATGGCATATTGACCCCTCAAAGATCGCAGTTGCCGGCTTTTCTGCAGGCGGACATTTGACGGCTTGCGCTGCAACTTTGGCAAAGCATAAGCCTACAGCGGCAGTATTAGCTTATCCTGCGATTCTGGAGGATATCGTAGATAGTTGCCAGCCCAATATGCCTTATCCTTATCAGCATGTAACACCTCAGACCAGCCCGTGCTTCATTGTTGCGGCTCGCGATGACCGAACCGTTCACGTTAAAAATGCTCTTGCGTTTGAACAGGCTTTAGCCGAAAATGGTGTCGCATTTGAAAGCCACATCTACTCTTACGGGGGACACGGTTTTTCGACAGCAGAGGATTGGATCAACACCAATTCCGTCTGTCCTCGGCTTCCCGAATGGATCAAATACAGTGTTGACTGGTTAGGAGAGGTGATGGGAAAGCTTACACGAAACGGCTTTACAGAACCTGTATCGGCTCTTAGCTTAAACGCCGATTACTCTCCGGTGCTCAGTGTTGAATGCTCTTTAAATCATCTTTGCAAACAGAATGATGAGGCAAAGGATATCCTCGCTCCGATGTTTACAGGAATTGAAGCTGTTGCCGCAGCTCGCGGATTTGATGTAGAGCTTTTGAAAGCTTCTGTCGGCAATAATACGGCAAGAGAGATCATGGAGATGGTACAAATACCCAAAGATACCATTTTTGAGATCGACAAAAAACTTCATGATATCGTGAATATTCTGGAGGTATAAATATGATCAAAATCACCTCAGCTGATATGCAGAAATTTGAAAAGGAACACCTTGGCTATCTTCGCTCTATCGCTCCCGAGTGTATGGTGCTGTTGAAGAAAAACGGTGATTTTCCGTTAGAAACTCCTTGCCCCATTGCACTTTACGGTGCAGGTGCACGGGAAACAATCAAAGGAGGCACCGGCTCCGGCGATGTCAATGTGCGTCATGTTGTAACAGTAGAGGAAGGGTTGGAAAACAGTGGATTCACAATAACCACAAAAGCATGGTTAGACAAATACACTGAAGAGCGTAAAGCCGGGATCAAGGGCTTTTACGACGATATTGCGGCAGAGGCTAAAGAGACAGGAAAGTCCGTATTCTTGATTGGTATGGGTAAGATTCCTCCGGAGCCTCATTATGCGTTTCCGATCGACGGTGAAGGTGACGTATGTGTATATGTTCTTTCCCGCAATTCCGGTGAAGGAGCGGATCGTCCCGGTGATGAAGGCGATATTCTTTTAACAGGCGATGAAATAAGAGACATCATCCTGTGTGCTGAGAACTACAAGAAGTTTATGCTGGTTCTCAATGTCGGCGGTCCTGTTGATCTCAGCCCGGTTCTTGATCGGGTGGAGAATGTACTTCTACTGAGCCAACTCGGTTCTGTTACCGGAGATGCCTTTGCGGATGTACTGCTGGGAAAGGCATATCCATCCGGAAAACTGACAACAACATGGGCTAAGACTGAGGACTATCCAAAGATAGGTGATTTTGCACAGAGGGATGACACGCGCTATCGTGAAGGCGTTTTTGTTGGTTACCGTTATTATGACGCCGCAGGAATCGAACCGGAATTCCCTTTTGGTTATGGTCTCGGCTATACTGATTTTGAAACCTCTCCGGAGGAATTCTCTGTAAATAATAACGAGATTATCGTCACGACAACCATAAAAAATATCGGAACATTTTCAGGCAAGGAAATTGTTCAACTTTATTACTCCGCTCCAAGCAGACAGTTCTCAAATCCAATTCGCGAACTCGGAGCATACGCCAAAACAAACGAGCTTTTACCCGGAGAAGAAACAAAACTCACTTTGAAGCTACCTGTAGAGGATATGGCAAGTTGGGACCCTCAGAGCGATTCTTGGGTCTTGGAACAGGGGGATTACCTTATTACGGTGAACAGCGACCCTGTCGGGGTTGTGTCGTTGGATGCCAGAACCGCGATCGAAAGTCTGAGCCACTCCGGCTCAGATGCGGATTTTGCGGATTGGCAGCCGCAGATCGAACGTAAGATCCCGCAAGGTCTTCCGACAATAAAGATCTACAGCTCTGAGCTTGATAACCTGACTCACTTCGGTCGAAACAGGATCAATAGAGAGCATATCGGTTTATCGGAGTTGTCAGATTTTTCCAACCGTGAACTCGCAACCATCTGTGTCGGTAAGCATACCGATGTACAGGATATAGCTTCTGTCATAGGTAATTCAGCCTCCAAATTAGCGGGCGGTGCCGGAGAAAGCGCATCTATCGTATCCGAAAAAGGCTATGGTGCTATCATAATGGCTGATGGTCCCGCAGGGCTGCGCTTGGCTACCAAATATATTGAAACAGAAGATGGTCAGGAAGGTATAGATACAGAAGGCTTTGACAGCATCCTGAATATTCTTCCTCCCGAAATCCAACAGCTGATTCATCTAAAGCTAAAACAGAACACGGAAAAAGCAAAGGGAAACACCGTCATGTATCACTTTGCCTCAGCGATTCCGGTCGGCACCGCTCTCGCTCAAAGCTGGAACACCGATATAGCAGAAAAATGCGGTGACATCATCGGCTCGGAGATGGAAATGTTTGGAGCAAATATGTGGTTGGCTCCTGCCTTGAACATTCATCGCAGTCCGTTGTGCGGCCGTAACTTCGAGTATTATTCCGAAGATCCGATCATCTCCGGAAGAACTGCCGCTGCTGTAACTCGCGGCGTACAGAAGCACGAGAAATGTGCCGTAACGATAAAGCATTTTCTCTGCAACAACCAAGAAACCAATCGGTTTGGTTCCAACAGCATTGTTTCTCAGAGAGCACTCCGTGAGATCTATTTAAAAGGATTTGAGATCTGCATAAAGGAATCTGCTCCAAAAGCGCTGATGACCTCCTATAATCTGCTCAACGGAGTTCATACGGCAAACCGAAGCGACATGCTTACGACTGTGCTTAGAGATGAGCTTGGCTTTGAGGGAATCGTTATGACTGATTGGGGGACAACTAACGATAAGTTTAATCTCGGTATTTGGGGCGCTTCTTCTCCTTCGCTTTGTATTAAAGCAGGGAACGATTTAATTATGCCGGGTGAAAAAGCAGATGTTGACGGAATTATGGAAGGGATTCGCTGCGGAGATATCACGCGAGCAGACTTAGAACGCTGCGCAGGACGAATTCTTGACATTTCAAAGAGACTGAGCTGATGACTAAGTGGATATGTCATCCCCACGACAATCGGGACACAAAACTGGTACCTGTTTTTCACCGCGCTTTCGATGTGAAAAGCAAGTTGCAACACGCTGAGCTGTTGATTTCCTCACACGGATTATACGAAGCGCTCCTGAACGGTTCGGAAATCACAGAGAACAAATTCACACCGGGTTTTACCAGTTATTATCATAGAATACAGTATCAAAAATATAATGTTACAGCCTTTTTGAAAGAAGGCTGTAACAGCCTGCGTATAACTGTCGGCGACGGTTGGTGGCGTTGGAATAATAACTTCGGCTACACCCTTGCCTTATGGTGCAAGCTGAAGCTTACCTATACAGACGGAAGTGTCGAACTGGTTGAAAGCGACGAAACATTTGATGTCGGAACAGGGCCTATTATTCGTACCGATTTGCAGGAAGGAGAAACGTATGATGCACGGCTCGAACCTCGTGGCTGGTACAAGGCTAAAGTTTGCAAAGAACATACAGAGGGTGAACTGATTAAAAGCGTTTCTGTTCCTGTCAGAGAAAAAGAACGTTTTCCGGGACTGATATTCAAAGACAGCGCAGGCAATATGATTGCAGATTTCGGTCAGAATCTGGCGGGTTATATTCATATAAAACTGTTTCATACCCGCCCCGGTCAAATCGTTCATCTGAAGCACGGTGAATGGCTCGATCCCGAAGGAAAGTTTTCTACAGCCAACTGTGATGGGGGTAAGGAACATTTTCAAGAGATTACTTATATCTGCAAGGGAGCGGATCAGGAAGAATACACTCCGCATTTTTCTGTGTTTGGTTTTCAATGTGTTTTGATTGAAGGAGCAGAGGAAATTGAGCTTGAAGCGATCGCGGTCTATTCTGATATGGAGGAAACAGGAGATTTTTCCTGTTCCAACAAGCTGATCAATCAATTAGTAAAGAATGCCCGATGGAGCCAGAAAGGTAACTTCCTTGATGTGCCGGTCGACTGTCCGACCCGCGAAAGAAATGCGTGGACAGGAGACGCCATGATCTATTGCAAAACCGCAGCGTATTTCATGAATGTTTTACCGTTCTTCAAAAAATGGTTAATCGACCAGACAATCGAGCAATACGCAAGCGGAAAACTCGGTATCACTTTCCCTTCGACGTCAAGCGTGCATAACCCTGAAGAACTCATACATGTCCAAAAGGTCAATCCGGCTATGGCTCTTGCCGGCCCCGCCGGAAATGGTAACATCGGCGAGGACAGTGTTGGGTGGGGAGATTCAGCGGTATGGATACCTTATCAATTGTATCTGATGTACGGCGATGTTTCAGTGTTAGAGGAACATTACGATACCGCTAAGCGTTGGGTAGAATACTCACTCAAATGTATGAAAGAAAAAAACCCGCTATATGCTGATCGTTCATGGTATCAAGCCGGTGACGGCGACTTTATCTACGATACACGTTTTCATTATGGTGAGTGGAACGAACCTTTCCCGCCCTCCCCGGAAGTGATTGAACTGTTCAGAAACGGCGGTACAACAGCAGATTTTGTGTCTTATATGGCTAAATACGGAAAGCCCGAGGTCGCGACGGCATACACCAAGCGAAGCTGTGACAATCTCGCGCATATTGCCCGAATTCTTGGCAAAACAAAAGACGCAGAGCGATACACCACCATGTCTGCAGCAATAAAAAATGCGTACAACAAACATCTGATCGCTGATAACGGAGAAATACAAAAGGGTCATCAGGCAGCATATATTCGCGCATTAGCGTTGGATATGGCAAACGATGAAAAGAGACCTTTCGTAATCATGCAGTTAAAAACCGAGCTGGAGAAGGCTGATTATCATTTGAACACCGGTTTTCTTTCCACTGTTTATCTGCTTCCCACACTTTGCGAAATCGGCTTAACAGATGAAGCTTTCCGCATACTGGAACAGACTGATCTTCCGGGATGGTTGCATCCTATCACATTAGGAGCAACTTCCATGTTAGAAAACTGGAACGGGATGGATGTTTTCCGTGACAGCTTTAATCACTATTCTTTTGGATCGGTCTGTCAGTTCCTTTTCGAATATGTTGCAGGAATACAACCATCCTTTAATGCCCCTGGATTCAAAGAGTTTAAGCTTAAGCCCATCATGGGCGGCACGCTCACATGGGCAGAAGCGTCGTATCGGTCCCGGTACGGTACAATTCGTTCCCGCTGGGAAAGGGACGGTAATAAATATAATTACACATGCACCGTTCCCGATGGTTCGGTCGCTCACCTGGAATTACCCGACGGAATGACAAAAAAACTTTTCGGCGGAGATTATCACTTCGAAGGAGTTCTGCATGAATAAACTACCCTATGTCTTTTTGGACAACGAGAAGAAGATAAAGTTTGAACGATTTGACTTGCCTTCGCCGTGGATTAATTATCTTTCCAACGGCAAGATGCATGCATTTGTTTCCCATGCAGGAGGCGGAATGACGTGGTGGTTAACGCCGATGTTGTTTCGTGTCACTCGTTATCGCTTCTACAATCTCCCGATGGACTCTCCCGGCTTCTATGTATATATCCGGACTAAAGACGGCACAGTTTGGTCTCCTACCTTTCGCCCCTGTGAAACTAAGGTCGATAATCGAGAGGCGTATCATGCTCCCGGTTACTCTGTATTCACTGCAGAAAAAGATGGTCTTACAGCCACTCTGAAGCTGTTTATGTCAATGGATACAGATACTCTGATCTGGAAAGTTACACTTCATAATAAAAACAATAAACCTGTAGAGTGTGATGTGTATGCCTATGTAGAGCTATCGCAGTTTTTAGCACAGCAGGAAAACATTCTCGGCTACTATTTAAAGTGGAATACCCGAGCGGTATTCGATGAAGACTTACAGGCGATCACCTATGCCTATACTGCATGGATGCATCCGCGCAAGGAGGATTCTCCTCTTGTATATTTCGGCTCAGATAATAAAACGGATTCCTTCTGTTGCAATCGCGATATATTTTGCGGTCCCTATAGAGATGAAAGGAATCCTATTGAGGTCGAAAGAGGAAAACTATCATGTTCAAATTTACAGGGTGGTGAGCCTTGCGGAGCGCTTCATTCGAACATCTCGCTTGCTGCAAACGAGGAAAAAGAGATCCATTTTTATCTTGGTGTAGAAAAAGGCGCGCTGTATGATTACGATAATGCTGTTGCAAGTGCAAAGCTAACGCTTTCTATGCTGCGTAAACCGGGCGCGGCAGAAGAACAGTTCGGTAAATTACAAACGTGGTGGAACGAACACCTGAATGTTTTGCAGTGTAAGCTCCCTGATAATGATGCTGAACGTGAGGTCAACACATGGAACCCGCTTCAGAGTGTACACACCGCACGTTTGTCGCGCTCTATCAGCTCAGACGCTTCCGGCGTTCGCGGAATCGGTTTTCGCGATACCGCACAGGACATGCTGGCTCAAGCATACCGCAAACCCGAATGGGCGCGGGAGATGTTGTGGTACCTGGCTTCCCAACAGTTAGAAGACGGACATGCTGTCCATACTTCCTGGCCTGAAGACAGAAAGCCGCCGCAAGATTTGACGCGATCCGATGATCATATCTGGATGGTTTATTTAGCTTATGCTATAGCTGCCGAAACAGGTGATTTGAGCTTTTTGGATCACGAAATCCCTTTCCTCTCAAGTGATTTAGTGACTCCTGTCGGTCATGCTACTTTATGGGAGCATTTGTTGCGCGGAGTAGAGTTTACCGAAAAGCATCTCGGTCTACATAACCTTCCGTTGATCCTATATAGCGACTGGAACGATCACCTCGGTCCCTTCGGACGCAAGGGCAAAGGCGAAAGTATCATGGTCTCTCAACAGCACATTTATGCACTGCGTCGACTCAGCGAAATAGCAGAGTTGCGTGCCGATTTCGATACAGTGAATTATTTTAAAGCGCTGATCGAAAAGCAGGAGAAAGCTTTGGAGGAATACGCGTGGGACGGAGAATGGTTCCTTCGCGGATTGGATGACAACGGCATGCCGATAGGTACTCATAACGCAGAACATGCGCGCATCTGGCTAAACGCACAAAGTTGGATGGTTATTTCAGGGGCTTGCAAAGACAAGCAGGAACAAGCAATGGACAGCGCTTTCAGAGAATTGAATACCGGCTTAGGTCTTTTGCTGAATGCTCCGGGTTATCCCGGATGGCCGTCAAAAGATGCTGCAATGGTCAACGGTCTTCCCGCAGGATATTCTGAAAACGGAGGAGTGTTCTGTCAGGCGAACTGCTGGGCGATTATGGCGGAAGCAATGCTTGGCCGCGGTGATATCGCATGGAATTATTATAAACAGATCCTGCCAAATACCGTAATCGAAAAAATCGGTATCGAACGCTATCATACCGAAGCGTATGCCTACTGTTCTACAATGCTCGGCAAAGATAACGAAAGGTTTGGGCGTGGCTGTGTTTCTCAGGTAACAGGTACTGCGGCATGGATGGACGTGGTAGTAACGCAGTATCTCCTCGGTATCCGTCCGACAATAAAAGGTCTGTTGATCGATCCTACCATTCCTTCGGATTGGGATCACTATCAGGTTGAACGAATCTATCGGGGGAAAAAGCTTGTCATCCGAGTGGAAAATCCCGAGCATGTGCAACACGGCGTGAAAGAAATGATAATGAATGATGTATATGTCGATTTATCACATGGCGCCTACATTACACAGGATATGCTTTCAGATAGCGATCTCGCACGAGTAACGGTTATCATGGGAGAATAAATACTATGAAAAAACCTGTCAAAAAAACCAAAAAGCGTGTGATTACAATTGTTGTGGCGGTATTGCTCGTACTGGTTGTTGCTGTTGCGGCATTGGTTTTGGTTGTTTTGAGCAAAACTGTCTGGTATAAACATCCTGAATTAAAGGGTGATCCCGAGATCGGTCAATGGTACCGTATTACTCCGGAAGGAACGCAATCATCAGACGGCAGCGAATGGCACGGATTGCTGAAAATCGGTAGTGAAAATAAAGTCGCTGTATACTTTTTCGGTGGTGGCGCAAGCATAAACGAGTACACCTCGGAGCACGGAAAGGACTTCTTTGCAACCTCTGCGGGATATCAGGACTTTGTATCTTTGGGAGGCATATCAAGTAATAGCGAGGACAACCCCTTTAAAGACTGGACATTCCTTGTTATTCCATACGCGACCGGAGATTTTCACTGTGGCACGGGAGTATATCGGTACGAAGATGCCGGCGGAAGCAAAGCCGTATATCATACAGGCTATCGCAATTACTCTGCCTTTTTAGACGCTGCACAGCCTTATATCGGGAACCCCGACACTTTGCTCATAACCGGCTTTTCGGCAGGAGGATTTGCAACTTCCCTTCTCGCGGATGATGTGATAGATCGCTTTCCGTCCGCCGGGAATATTACGGTCTGCGTAGACAGTTCCCTGCTATTGTACGACGGCTGGCATGATACGGCTGAAAAACTGTGGCAGGCTCCGACTGAAATCACTGAAAGGCTCACCGGAAACAATATTGTTCTTGACAGTTTATCGGCGCTCCATGAAAAACGCGGTAACAGCGTAAAGATTCTTTTTGACTGTTCCTACCGCGACGACACACTGCAGCAATATCAGGGGTACATCCGTAACGGTGTTATGGAGAAGAATAAAGAAAACGGTGATATTTTCCAAGATGATCTTGCCCGGATGGTACATGACCTTAAGAAAAACATTCCTAATATAGGTATTTATATTTGGAACTATGCAGAGGACAAGGAAACGCACAACACCCAACACACGATCATCTCCGCAAACGCATTTGATAAATTGAACGGTGAAAAAAGCATTGCCGACTGGATATATGACGCTGTTAACGGTGAAGTCTACACCTATGGGCTTGAGCTGCTTGAATGACAACTAATGTTCCGTCACGATTACATTAACACATGAATGCTTTTGGGTGAAGCGAGGTAACTATGGGCATATTTTTAAACATCATTCTTTTGATTATTGGTTTTGTCGGTCTTGTGAAAGGCGCTGATTTCTTTGTGGACGGAAGTTCGGCATTAGCTCAAATATTTAAGGTACCTGCAGTAATTATTGGGTTGACCATTGTAGCATTAGGCACGAGCATGCCCGAATTAGCGGTCAGCACAACCGCTGCGATAAATGGTTCCAACGAAATCGCACTAAGCAATGTCGTTGGTTCAAATCTCTTTAATCTACTTGGCGTGCTTGGTATCTGCGCTATTATCGCTCCGCTTCCGATAGAGAAAGAAATTGTGAAACGTGATTTTCCGTTTTCAATTATTATCACAATCGCATTATTCTTTGCAGTAGGTTTTAAACTGTTTTCGGGCTTTGATTTTTTGGGAACACAAATGTCTGAAAATGTTGGTTTAGTAGGGCGACCCGTAGGGATCCTTCTGCTGATTGCTTTCGTATTATATATCATTATTTTGATCATATCTGCAAAAAAGCACGGAAATGATGAGAACTATGGAAAAAAGCTGCCTTTATGGAAATGCATTCTGTATATTGTCATAGGTCTGGCATGTATTATCGGAGGCGGGCAGCTTGTCGTAAACAACGCAAAAGCAATAGCAGCGTCTTTTGGGATGTCAGAAACACTGATAGGATTGACGGTTGTAGCTTTCGGTACTTCATTACCCGAGTTGGTAACATCTATCGTTGCATCCCGCAAAGGAGAAAACGGTCTTGCCGTCGGCAATGTCGTAGGTTCCAATATTTTCAACATTTTGTTTATCCTTGGTGTATCTTCAACAATCCATCCAATCACCGTAAACTACGCTTCTGTTATCGATCTTTTGATTTTAATCGTTGTTTCTGTCATAACTTTTGTGTATGCCACAAGAAAATCAATCAATCGAATCCAAGGCGCTTCAATGGTTATTATGTACATAGCCACCGTAGTATTTGCGATCCTAAGATGAGAATAACAGTTGCCAAACGGTAGGATGTTCAAACGGTTGTAAAGCGGTGAAGCCAGCACCTTTCATTTCTTTTACCGAAGCAAAGATTCGGTCGGAGCTTTGCCGCGCACTATTCATAAATATGCTTCTGTTTCTGCCGGCGGGATTGAATATTCTTATATCTTTACGATCAATGTAAAGCACTACCTTCTTAAATAATAAACCAAAAGGCACTGTCGCAAAACACGAGTTTTGCGACAGTGCCTTTGTTATCCTATTCGGTTTTTGATATGTTCCGCTTAGAATATCGTCCTTCATTGCGATGTGCTTTTCTGCTTTACGGATTTCTTGACTTCCTCATGGAAAAAGTAATTAACCACGACAGGAGGCTCGCCGAAATCGGAGCGTTTGGTGTCGTCATCACGAAGATACGGCAAATTATATTTGGCGGTATATTCCTTCATTTCTTCGTCGAGAGCATACCAGTAGGAGCGATCCTTGTAGGTGTAGATCTCCTTATATAAGCCGTCCAGCTCGGGACGGTTTTCATGGATCCAGTTAAGGATTTTTGTGCGGTAGTCGCCGCGCAGATTCAGGTTCTCCAGCCACACCAGATTACAGAAATCCTTTGCCGCTGAGATGATCTCCTTTGGGTCGGTGATGCCCGGAAAGATCGGAGAGATGAACAAGGTCGTCTGAACGCCCGCCTCATAAAACTGCTTCATCGCGTTCAGCCTGCGCTCAATGCTGACGGCTCTGTCCATCTGTCTGCGGAAGTCCTCGTCCAGCGTATTGATCGACCACGATACGCGCGCGTTCGGAAAGGTCTTGATCAAATCCAGATCTCTCAGCACCAAATCGGAACGGGTGGCGATGCTGATATTCACGCCGCTGCCCTGTAGCTGTTCGAGTAACGCACGGGTGCGACCGTACTCTTTTTCACAAGGCTGGTAAGGGTCGGTAACGGAGCCGATGAACGCTTCCTTACCCGCGTACTTTTTCGGATTCTTGATGGGCGTCCAATACTTCACATCCACGAAATCGCCCCAAGGCTCGGGGTGATTGGTAAAGCGCTTCATAAAGCTTGCGTAACAGTATTTACAGCCGTGGACACAGCCGACGTAAGGATTGACGGAATAGTCAGATACGGGCAGATTGGATTTTGTCATCACGCCCTTTGTTTCGATTTCCTTTATCGTAACGCTCATTTTGTTTCCTCCAACATCCACTTGATACCCTTTGCCGTTCTCAAAGCACCCTGCTGAAAGTGATTGCCCCTGTTCAGCTCGAATACGGTGTTGATACCGTGTTCGGCAAAGTGTTTTTCGATCTCTCTTGTGTTATCCTCCACGGTTTGGAGGATTTTATTTTTGACGTTCGCTTCTCTGTCGCCGAGGGAGAAGTAGATCGTTTTCGGCAGTTTTGCAGCGTCATATCTCATGATGTATTCCTTGAAATCAGGGAACCACATCGAACCGGAGCAGGAAGCGACCGCCGTGAATAAATCACATTTTGTGACGGCGTATAACGCGAATAAACCGGCAAGAGAATAGCCCGCGAGCATAACGGCATGAGGTTCGGCGTTCAGTTCTTCTTTCACCGCAGGAATGATCTCGTCGAGCAACAGATCAAGGTATTTGTCTGCCTTACCGCCGCAGGGCGTGTCGTTTTCGCTGATCGGCGGGATCGCCCACGGCGACATATCGTCGTCCCAGTTCAAGCCGCTGATCTCAACGAGTGTAAAATCGGGACAGTCTATTTCCCTGCATTTTTTGTAAATATCGCCGTTGCTTTTCATATAGTTATTGAGGATGACCAGCGGAGCAACTGTGTTTTCTGCTTTAAAGATCTCTATTGTTTTGCCGTGGATATTCATGACTGCTCCTCTTTATACAATTCATTTTCGTGCTGAAAGCCCCAGTTCATGATGGAATAGAATACGGGGATCAGGTCTTTGCCCATCTGCGTTAAGGAGTATTCAACGTGAGGCGGAATCTCGTTGAACTGCTCGCGGCGTATCAAGCCGTCGTCCTCCAGCTCCCGAAGTGACTTTGTCAGCATGGTGTTGGTGATGCCGGGCAAGTCCTTTTTCAGCTGACCGAAGCGCACGGTATCGTAGATGCACATCTCGTACATCAACTGCGCCTTCCATTTGCCCTGCAGCATGACGAGCAGGGGCGTTACGGGACAATTGCCGTTTTCGGTGACGATGCCCTGCTTTAGCTTGACGAGGTATTCCTCATAGCTCATGTATTCCTTTTGATTACTCATAGCTTCATGTATCCTTTCATATCCTTGAACCCGAGCCGGCGGTACATTCGCTCACCGTCAGCCGATGTTTCAAGGTAGATTTTTTCTATGTTTCGCGCTTTGGCTTCGGCGATCAAATGCTCGACTATCCTTGTGGCGATCCCCTGATGACGGTATTCCTCTCTTGTGTAAATATTCATTAGATAGGCGCATTTGCCGCCAAGATTATCAGGTGAGGGCATTTCATCATAGATACAAACACCGCCGCAGCCCACGATCTCAGTACCGCTGTACGCAAAGCAGGCGATGTGACCGCCGCTCGGCATTTCGCTTATATAATATCGGCGGTTATTCTCGCGGATCATTTCGATCTGTTCCGCAGTCAGCGTCTTGAATTCTTCGCTGAAAACATTGCTCAGCACTTCCATCCGCCAATCCAGCAGCAGATCAAGGTCTTGTATCTTCGCGTTTTTGACTTCGATCCGCTTCGGTACAGGCAGGCTGTCTTTGTCGAGCTTGCCGTTGACGGTTAGCGGCAATTTATCGAGCGTGATAAAGAATTCGGGAATCATAAACTCCGTTAAGTACATTGTCATATATTCTTTGAGCGCTGTCAAGTTAAAGCTATCGTTTTCGGGAACAATGTAGGCGACAAGATAGGATAGGTTGTTGCTGTCGGTGTAAGGTACCACCGCCGCCTGATGGATACCGGGATAGCTTAGAATAACGCTCTGCACCTCGTCGGCTTCCACACGCTTGCCGAGGATCATCACCTGTGTGTCCTTTCTGCGGACAAAGGCAAGGTTCCCGTCGGGCAGAACATAGCCGAGATCGCCGCTGCGGTACATTCGCTCGCCGTTTTCAAGGGTGACAAAAGCTTTATTTTCTTCCGCTCTGTCGCCGATATATCCCTGTGATACTCCACCGCCATAGATACAGATCTCTCCAAGCTGACCGTTCGGCGCTTCTTCACCGTTTTCATCCAGTATCTTGATGGACGCGCCTTTCACGGCTTTGCCGACCGGATAGGAGCCGTCCTCGAGCGCGTAGCCCTCTGAGCAGTTATAGTAGGTGGCGCAAACGGTCGTTTCGCTCGGACCGTAGGTATTATAAACGGTGACTTGATCAACGAGCCGATCAACGTAGCTTTGACGAATCACATCGCCGCCGCTGATCAGTAAGCGTAACGATTTCGGAATACTTTCCAGTCCGTTCATCTCCTGCAAAAGATACGGAAAACCGCTGAGCATCGTGACCTTGTTATTGTCGATATACCTCATTAGTTTTTCAATACTGCTTTTATCGTCGTCGGACGGGATCGCGAGCGCCGCGCCCGACAGCAGCGTCGTGAACACTTCCTCTACAAAGATATCGAAGGAACAGACCGAGTATTGCAGCATAATATCGCTTTCATTGGGATGAAACTCATTTTGAAAGGCGTTGACATAATGCAGAATGTTCTTGTGCGTCACGGATACGCCCTTCGGCTTTCCTGTCGAGCCGGAGGTATAAAGGATATATGCAAGGCTGTTTTGATCAATATCTTTATCAGGGACAGCGGAATTTTCATTGATAGTAATACCGCTGTCAACAATTATTTTTGGTAGTTCTTTGACTCTGTTACGGTATGTTGTATTCGTGATGATACAAGCCGCCTGCGCTTCCTCCATCATATACGCGACACGCTCCTGCGGAAAGAACGGCTCTGCTGGAATATACGCCGCCCCGATTTTCAGCACTGCAAAAATCGCCGCAATCATCTCAACGGAATGCTCCATCATCACGCCGATTCGTTTTGCGTTTTCAGGCAGCATAGCGGCAACCGTATTGATCAGCCGATCAAATTCCTTTGCGGTCAAGGTTCTGCTTTTATCAAACACGATCGTTTTATCAGAATTCTTTTCGATTGCTTTCTTTAGCGCATCGTAAACGCCCATTTGAATCACCTTCTTCTTTCGGTATAATAATTATACCATATCTAAAAGGTGTTTCAAGTACGCAGTTTTTTATTACATAGTACGCTCGGTGATACTTATCCAACTATTATAACAAAATACGAATCATTCAGTGTCGATCAAATGAATCAATATAATACTATTAAACAGATTGCAAGAAGAATTGAACATGTGCAACAGGTGTGAAAGCATTGCTTTATACGAAGTTTTGGTAATGATCAACTCGATATGATTGCCTGTCTATCATTCATAATCAGAGGTTGCTGAAAACACAGAAAGGACCGTCTTGCATTTAAGACGGTCCTCTGGATCCTATTCAGTTTTATTTTTCCGTTAAGGACATCGCTCTTTATGGGGAGAGGAGGAGCCGCAATGCGAGGTCAAGGCATACCAACCGGATATGCCTACCGAGTAAAGCGAGCGACGACGATGGAGCGCTGTTGCATGGGAGTTGTTAACCAAATCATAGATTTGGACAACTCCTCAAAGTCACTCCCCTACAATTTCACTGTAACGTTTATTGTATGGGTAGGATGACTGGAAATATGCCCGTCAAAACCACGGTTCGGATATCTCCGGTTACCCTAGGCGTTTCCGCCGAGGAATGCTCCTACCGTATCTTTTTTCCTTGAAACAGTCATATCTCGTCCACGATTTGCATATATTATAGCAATTCGCGCAAAAGGTGAGAGAATGAAGAAACGATATTGGAAGATGACGGTGACAGCGGCGGCGCTGGCGCTGGTGATGGCGGTGTGCCTGAGCATGGTGGCATATCGGATGCGCTCCTGTATGGCGCTCGGGGATGAAGCGGCGCTGTTATCGGGAAAGCTGAGCTTTGTCAACGGCGATATGAGCGCCGGGAGCAGCACGGTCGCTACGGCGGATGAAGCACCGACACAGCCGCCGCAAGTGCGTCCGCTCGCCGAGACGCCGACCGATACGGAGCAGGTGAAGGAAAAGCCGCAGGATACGCCCCACAGCGGCACGACCTACCCCGTTAAGGAGATCAAGGTCAGCAACGGCAACATGAGCTATGACAATTTTACCATCCGTAATACGACGGATTATGACCTCGACGTCGAATCGCTGTTGTCGTCGGAGCTGCCCTTTGCGCTCGAGGATAACCACGAGGTGCAGGTGCTGATCTACCACACCCATACCTGTGAGCGGTATCTCACCGAAGATAACGGCGAATATTACGAGGATTATTACCCGCGTTCCACCGACGGCGATCTGGGCGTTGTCGCGGTAGGGGAGAGGCTAGTCGAAACGCTGAAGAAAAACGGCATCGGCGCGGTTCATGACACCACCCTCCACGACTATCCCTCCTATGAGGGCTCCTACGCTCGCTCGTGGGAAACGATCTCGGCGTATAAAGAGAAGTATCCGTCGATCAAGGTCACCATCGACCTGCACCGTGACGCGATGACCGCCGATGACGGCACCAAGTATAAGCCGACCTTTGAAGCTGACGGCGGCAAGGCGGCACAGATCATGATCATGGCGGGCTACGGGATCGACGGCGGCTTTGACTTCTGGCATGATAACCTGATCTTTGCCATGCAACTGCAAAAGCTGTGCGAGGATAAATACCCCGGCATGACCCGACCGCTGAACTTCGGCGAGTACACCTACAACATGAATTTCAACAACGGCTCGCTTCTGATCGAGGTAGGTACCGACGCGAACACTGTCGAGGAGGCCTGCCGCAGCGGTGATTATCTCGCGCAGGCTCTGTCAGAGCTGTTGAAACGGTGATCCCATAGAAACACAAGTCCGACCGAACCGCGTATATTTCGCTCGTAGAATGATTATTTATTCATTGTCAAAAGAAAAGTCGATTTGATGTCCCCGGTGATTAGGCATAATGTCGAATTCACTGCCCCGGTCTTGAAAAAAGATCGGGGCTTTGCTATAATATGCACGTTGAAAAAGACACATTTTTCGTATGGCTGAGTTGAGGTTATTATGAAGCATCATCGACTTTACTATCACTTGATATCCTTACTGCTGGCGTTGAGCGTGATCGCGGCTGTCGGCTGTATGAGCGCGCTTGCCGCGCCCGGAGATGAGAATCAGAATAACAGTCAAGTTGAAACGCCGCAGAGTCAGGCTGAGCAGAATCCGCAGGATCAGCAGAATCAACAGAATCAGCAGGCTCCCGCTCAGGAACAGCCTCAGCAGGAACAGCCTCAGCAGGAACAGCCTCAGCAGGAACAGCCGCAGCAGGAACAGAATCAGTGGTATGATCCGATCTACTCCTATGAAGAGGACGCTACTTCGCCCTATGTGGAGCCCGAGCATCTCGCCGAGCTCCCCGCTGTGAGCCCCTCTCAGGTGCAGGAGGCTACCTCGGTCGCGATCCCCGTGGTCGCGGTATCCGATGCCTCGCTGTTCTCGGGCATTGTGATGTGGCTGTGTGTCGCGCTGGGTATCGCGGTTGTCGTCGGTGTATTGGTCAGCAGACGTACCCGCCGCCGCGGTTGATCGTGATGCAGATAGGAAATGTGAAGCTCAGCGGCTATGCCGCCCTCGCGCCGATGGCGGGTGTGGCGGACAGAGCATTTCGCGAGCTGTGTATGGATTTCGGCGCGGGATACTGCGTCAGCGAGATGGTCAGCTCCAAGGGCATCGCCTACCATTCCAAGAAGAGCGCCGAGCTGATGGAAATCTCCGACAGTGAACGCCCCTGCGCGGTACAGATCTTCGGCACGGAGCCGGACACCATGGCGGATGCAGCAAAGTTTGCGATGCAATACCGTCCCGAAGTCATCGATATCAACATGGGCTGCCCTGCCCCCAAGATTGCGGGCAGCGGTTCGGGAGCCGCTTTGATGCGTGACCCGGAGCTGTGCGGCAGGATCGTACAGGCGGTCAGCCGCGCGGTCGAGATCCCCGTCACCGTCAAGATCCGTTCGGGCTTTGACGGCGCGCACATCAATGCGGTCGAGGTTGCGAAAATTGCCGAAAAAAACGGCGCGCAGGCGGTGACCGTCCACGGCAGGACAAAGGAGCAGTTCTATGCTCCGCCCGTGAATTATGACGTCATCCGCGCAGTCAAGCAGGCGCTGTCGATCCCCGTGATCGGCAACGGCGATGTTTGTGACGCGAAGTCGGCACAATATGTGCTCGAGTACACCGGCTGTGATTATCTGATGGTCGGACGCGGCGCGCTGGGTAATCCGTGGGTATTTCGTGAGATCAATGAATATTTCGATAAAGGAATTATCGTCCTTCCGCCGACGCTCGAGGAAAAATGTGATATTCTGTTACAACACATCAGCGCCGTCGTAGCATACAAGGGCGAGTATGTCGGCATGAGAGAAGCGCGCAAGCACACGGCATATTACCTCAAGGGCTTCAAAAATGCTGCAAAGCTCCGCAATCTCGCCTTCTCAATGGAAACGAAAGAGGATCTGATCGACCTCATCGCAGAGATCAAAAACAGCAATCGTCACTGATTGTTTTCATATAATACTGATTTTTGATAAAGCACTTTCATCAGAAATCAGCATAAATGGCAATAAATGGAAGACCCGTATATGAAAAACTTTTTGGAGGTACAAAATGTACAAGGACTTAATGGATTCTAACGGTTTTGTCAAACAGTATGATGAAGAGATCGCCGCGGCGATGGACAAGGAGCTTGCCCGTCAACGCCGGAACCTCGAGCTGATTGCCAGCGAGAACATTGTTTCTCCCGCTGTCATGGCGGCGATGGGTTCCGTACTTACCAACAAGTACGCCGAGGGCTATCCCTCCAAGCGTTACTACGGCGGCTGCTACGCGGTCGATATCGTCGAGGATATCGCGCGTGACCGTGCCTGCAAGCTGTTCGGCGCGGAGCATGCCAACGTCCAGCCCCACTCCGGTTCTCAGGCGAACCAGACCGTATACTTTGCGATGCTCGAGCCGGGCGATACCGTCATGGGCATGAGCCTTAGTGAGGGCGGTCACCTGACCCACGGTTCACCCGTCAACCTCAGCGGTAAATATTTCAACTTTGTCAGCTACGGCGTGGATCCCGTGACCCACCGCATCGACTATGATAAGGTGCTCGAGATCGCCAGGGAATGTAAGCCGAAGATGATCGTCTGCGGCGCTTCCGCTTATCCGCGCGCGATCGATTTCAAGAAGTTCCGTGAGATCTGTGACGAGGTCGGCGCGCTGCTGATGGTCGATATGGCGCATATCGCGGGCTTGGTCGCCGGCGGTCAGCATGAGAACCCCGTACCGTATTCCGATTTTGTCACCACCACCACCCATAAGACCCTTCGCGGTCCCCGCGGCGGTATGATCCTGTGCAAGGAAAAGTACGCCAAGGCGATCGACAAGGCGCTGTTCCCCGGTATGCAGGGCGGCCCTCTGATGCACATCATCGCGGCAAAGGCAGTCTGCTTCAAGGAAGCGATGCAGCCCGAGTTCAAGGCGTATGCCGAGCAGATCGTCAAGAACTGCAAGGCGCTGGCTGACGGCCTTGTAAAACGCGGTCACAAGCTCGTATCCGGCGGCACCGACAACCATGTCATGCTGATGGATCTGCGCGAGGACGGCGTGACCGGTAAGGATCTGGAGCACAACCTCGACGAGGTACACATCACCGTCAACAAGAACACCATCCCCGGCGAGCCGCTCTCTCCGTTCGTCACCTCCGGTATCCGTATCGGTACCGCTGCCGTGACCACCCGCGGTCTTGTCGAAGAGGATATGGACGTCATCGCCGAGTGCATCTCTCTTGTGATCAAGGACTTTGAAGGCAACAAGGCAAAGGTCGACGAGATGGTAGCGGCACTGTGTGAGAAATATCCGCTGTATGAATAATATTTCGAGAAATATTTACTGAAAACTGAAAACTTAACATTGAAAAATGAATAATATATGGCGGGACACCCGCACCCGAATAGTATTGTTCGAGCGCAGCGAGTGACCGCCATTATTCATTATTCAGTTTTCAGTTTTCAATATTCACTTTTTTCCGGAGGAAAAACCCATGAACACGCCCCTTGCCGACAGACTGCGTCCCGAATCCCTCGATGATATCGTGGGGCAAAAGGAGCTCTTAGCTCCCGGACGACCGCTGAGAAAGATCATCGAGAGCGGCAACATCCCCAACTTAATATTCTACGGCCCGTCGGGCGTGGGGAAAACCACCCTCGCCTCCTATATCGCGCGGATCACCAACCGCAGCTTCAAAAAGCTCAACGGCACCACCGCCTCGACCGCCGATATCAAGGAGATCGTGTCTTCGCTCAACACCTTTGAGGGTATCAACGGCGTGCTGCTCTATCTGGATGAGATCCAGTATCTCAACAAAAAGCAGCAGCAGACCCTGCTCGAGTTTATCGAGAACGGCTCCATCACCCTGATCGCTTCCACGACCGAGAATCCGTATTTCTACATCTATAACGCGATCCTCTCTCGCTCGACGGTGTTTGAGTTCCGTCCCGTTGAGCCGGACGAGGTCATGAAAGCCATCGACAGAGCGATCCGTGTGCTGAGTGAAGAAAAGGGCAAAGAGATCGACTTCTCCGACGAGGCAAAGGCGCATATCTGCTCCGCCTGCGGCGGCGACGTCAGAAAGTCGCTCAACGCCGTGGAGCTCTGCGTGTTGGCAGGAGATGAGGGAGAGGTTATTCGGGTTGACGAGGAACTGGCGAAGTCACTGACCCAGCGCTCCGGCGCGCGCTATGACCGCGACGGCGATTCGCACTACGACGTGATCTCCGCCTATCAAAAGAGTATGCGCGGCTCCGATGTGGACGCGGCGCTGTTCTATCTGGCTCGTTTGGTGGAGGCGGGCGACCTGATCTCCGCCTGCCGCAGACTGGTTGTGTGCGCGTGTGAGGACGTCGGGCTTGCCTACCCGCAGATCATCCCGATCGTCAAATCCTGCGTGGATATCGCGATGCAGGTCGGCTTCCCCGAGGCGCGGATCCCGCTTGCCGACGCGGTGATCATGGTGTGTCTCGCGCCCAAGTCCAACTCCGGCGTGAACGCGATCTCGGCGGCACAGGAGGATGTGCGCAAGGGACTCGGTCAGGTCGTACCGCGGCAGCTGCAGAACGTCCATGCCGACGGCGAGGAACGCGACGTAAAGGGGCAGCATTATTTGTACCCCCACAGCTATCCCAACCATTGGATCGCCCAGCAGTATCTGCCCGACGATGTGCGCGATCACACCTACTACGAGTTCGGTGACAATAAGACCGAACAGGCGTACAAGGCGTATTGGGGTCGTATCAAAAACGGCTGATTAGTGAAAACGTGCAGAAACGATTGATAATAAACATGGTTGTTTGTGCAAATAAAACAGATTCCATTCCGCGGCAGACCTGAGCGTCTGTCGCGGTTCTTTTTCTTCGTGCATTATGCCTAAAAATCAGGGAATAATTTGTACAAGTTAAAGGAAAGTAAATTTCTGCAACAGAAAATTAAATTTGACATTTTTAGGTATAATGACAATAACTAGGATTAGGAACTAGTCAAAATTAACATGAAAAAGGAGGGAACTATCATGGGATTAACAGGGAAACAGACGAAGCGCGCGATCTCGCTGCTGCTGTGTCTTGCCGTATTGGCGTCGATGCTGGTGTTTGCCCTTTCTGTTCGCGCGGAAGAGCTGCCGACTGCCGGTACGGATACCTCTGCTTATGATGGCTCAAGCAACCTGACGCGGTCAAAGGATCTTGCCGATACCGGCGCGTCCACAGGCTACGTCTACTGTAAGAACACGGCAGGCTGGTCAACTGTCAACGCGTATATGTGGATCAAGGATACACAGACAAACAACGCGGCTTGGCCGGGTAAGGCGATGACAAAAGGCTCCGGTACAACCGATGTTTGGCGCTATGAAGTGACCAACAGCAGCTGGAACATGATCATCTTCAACAACGGTTCCGCTCAGACCGACGACCTGAATTATCCGGGCGCGGGCTATATCTATGACAACTCCACTAAACAGTGGAGCGTCTATGAGACCCAGCCCACCACCACACCCACTCAGGGCGGCGGTACCAATCCGACTACTGCTCCTCAGCCCACACAGGGCGGTTCCACCACCGGCAAAAACTATGTCTACTGTGAGAATGAAGCGGGATGGGGTACTGTTACCGTGTACATGTGGAACAGTACTTCCGACACAAACGCCGCATGGCCGGGTGTTGCCATGACTAACATCGGCGGTAATGAATGGCGCTATGAGGTTCCTAAGAGCTTCAAGAACGTCATCTTCAGCAACAACGGTCAGAGCCAGACAGAAGACCTGACTTTCCCGGGCAAGGACTACATGTGGAACAACAAGACCAAAACCTGGAGTATCCGCGATACCTCGCCGTTGCAGATATCGTCCTTTGCGACCGATCTTGCGTCGCCCCAGTATAACGGCACAGGCATCATCCTGAGCGCGGAAGCTGAGGGTGAGGGTACGGTCTATTACAAGTTCTCTGTTACTTTTGGCAGCAGCACCACTGTACTGTCCGATTTCAGCACCTCCAACAAGGCTGTATGGACGCCCCAGACGGCAGGTACCTACACCCTGACCTATGACTTCAAGGACGCGAAGGGCAACACCAACAAGCGTACCAAGGAGTATGTCATCGAGGACGGCAGCGCTGTTGTCGCTCCTTACATCAAGACTGTCACCCCGAACAGCGGAGACATTCAGAACGGCTCGAACGTTCAGATCAGTGTAGCGGCAGGCGGCGGTAAAACCGGCACCAACCTGCTCTTTTACAAGTACACCATCAAGAACCCGTCCGACGAAATCGCGAATGTTCCGTATTACACCCGCAACACGAGCTATACCTTCAAGCCGACGGCACTCGGACTGCACACCCTGACGGTCAACGTACAGGGCTCCGATAACAAGACCGTCGAGCGCTCTTATGTCTTTAACAGCGTCGGCGCTGTCACACCGACAACACCGCCCGAGACACAGCCCGATGTTCAGCCTACTACGGCACCGCCCGCACCCACTCAGGTACCGCCCGCACCCACTCAGGCTCCTAAGCCCACCACGGCACCTCCCGCGCCGACACAGGCTCCCACCGAATCCTTCCAGCCGAATGTCCTTTACGGCGACGCTGATGACGACGGTGAAGTCACCATTCTCGACGTCACCGTTATCCAGCGCTATAGAGCGGGTATCATTCAGTTGGCTCAGTTAAACGAGCGCAACGCGGATGTTGACGGTGACGATGATGTCACGATTCTTGACGCTACCTTGATCCAGCGCTACAGAGCGGGAATCATCAGTAAATTCCCCGCAGAATCTTAAAAGGAGGTAACAGATAATGAAGAAATTTTCACGTATTCTGGCACTGCTTATGTGCCTTGCGATGATGCTCTCCGTTGTGGTTATCTCTGGCCAAGCGGCTGATACGGACGTCGCCGACGTCGCGGCTGACGCAGATTTTGCCGATGACGGCGCAGAGGTCGACGCGGCACAGACCGGCGCGGATCAGATCATCATCCATGTGGATAGTCCCAACAAGACTCCGTACATCTACTATTGGAACGCACTCCCCACCAACAAAGAGACTGCTTACCCCGGTGAGAAGATGTCCAGTGACGCTATCGCCTCTCAGCACGGCGGTAATTGGTATACCTATACCTTCAGCAACACTTCCAAGATCAATTTCCTGCTCACCGACGGCACGACCGACAAATCCGGTCAGATCAGCGGCGAGCTGACCCGTACCTCCGGCGAGTGGTGGTATACCAAGGAAGGTCGCTTCAAGAAAAAGAATCCGTATATTCCTGATGATTATACCTGCGTTGACATGCGTCAGGATTCCATCTACTTCGTCATCACCACCCGATTCTATGACGGCGATACCGGCAACAACGTTCACTGTTGGGATGACGCTAGTGCGAACAACCCCGATTCCGACCCCGCGTGGCGCGGTGATTTCAAGGGCCTTGCCGACAAGCTCGACTATATCAAGGCGCTCGGTTTCTCCGCGGTATGGATCACTCCCGTTGTCGAGAACGCGTCCGGCTATGATTATCACGGCTATCACGCGCTGAACTTCTCCAAGGTCGACGCCCGTTATGAGAGTGACAATTTCACCTATGAGGATCTGATCGCTGCCGCTCATGAAAAGGATATGAAGATCGTACAGGACGTTGTCTGGAACCACACCGGCAACTTCGGCGAGTCCAACATCGAGCCGTTGTTTACCAAGGATGACAGTGACCGCACCAAGCTCGGCGATATGCAGGCTACCATGATCCCGACCAAGAGGCTGCTGGATTACTGCGGTCTGACCAAGGCGGAGGATTACTGGAAGCTTTCGCCCGCTACTCAGCATGACAAGCGCTTGCAGCTGATGAAGCAGACCCAGGGCTTTACCGATATGGTATCGTATGATAACACCTTCGATCCCAACAACTATTATCATAACGGTTATTTTGGCACCAACTACAACTGGGATGATTATACCTGTAAATTCCACCAGATCGCCGGCGACTGCGTTGACCTTAATACCGAGAATAAGGCTGTTGCCGACTACATCCTTGAAGCTTACGGCCGGTATCTCGATATGGGCGTTGACTCGTTCCGTGTAGATACGGTTCGCCATATCTCCAGACTCTCGCTTAACAAGTGGTATAACGATCGTATCAACGCTGCGGCAAAAGCGGCAGGCAACAACAACTTCTATATGTTCGGTGAGATCTGCTGCCGTGTAAACGAAATCTGGAACCGGAACACATTCACCGAATCTGTTCCGTATTACACTTGGGATGATTCTGCTACAGATCTTGCAAAGCTCTCGGATAATACCGATCCCGATTCGATAAAGGCCAATCTCCAGAATTCTATCGCTTACAATAAGGCTAACATCGATGTCGGCAAATGCCCGACTTCTTCAAACGCGATCCTTAACGGTATCAACTATCACACTCCTGACTATTCCAAGAGCTCGGGTATGGGTCCCATAGACTTCTGTATGCACTGGAACTTTGACACCGCGAGCGCTGCTTTCGGCGTCGGTCAGGCAGAGGATCAGTACATTAACGATTCTACATGGAATGTTGTATATGTTCAGTCCCATGACTACGGTTGTGACGGCGACCATTTCAGTAAGACCGCCTGCGGTACTCAGTCGTGGGCTGAAAAGCTCAACCTGATGTTCACCTTCCGCGGTATTCCCTGCCTGTATTACGGCGATGAAGTAGAGTTCCAGAAGGGCGTTCGTATTGACAAGGGTACCGAAATCACTCTCGCTGACTCCGGCCGCGCGTACTTCGGCGACCACATCGAGGGTACCGTCAACACCACCGACTTCTCGCAGTACAGCAACGCGACCGGCGAGATGGGGACTACCCTGAACAAAACGCTCCCGAAGCATATCCAGAAGCTCAACGCGATCCGTCGCGCTGTACCTGCTCTGCAGATGGGTCAGTACACCACTAACAGCAACTATGTCAGCGGCGGTATGTCCTTTGTCAGACGCTATCAGGGTTCGTACACCGATCATAAGGGCACCAAAAATGTTGACTCTCTCGCCTGCGTGGCAATCTCCGGAGGCGCTACCTTCAAGAACATCCCCAACGGCACCTATGTTGACGCTGTTACCGGCGCTAAGAAGACTGTTACCAACGGTACGCTGAGCGTAGAATCCACCGGTCAGGGCAACATGCGCGTATATGTTCTGGAGAACAGCAGTTCTACCGTTCACGGCGCGATCGGCCCCTCCGGTCAGGCCTACCTCAAGTAATGGTATAAACCGGTTATTGTGACGAGGGCTTCACGCCCGACGTAACGATCACAATTGAATCATCGATTTTTTAGCTCCCCTTTCTGTAAGGGGAGCTTTTTATTAATGTCTTTAGACAGTGCCGCTCGCTAGAGCGGAACAAACAACCACCCGCTAT
>CAMJMQ010000010.1 GCA_946407065.1 uncultured Clostridia bacterium
CCCCGTCTTCGGATCGTCACCTTCTGTCCAACGTCTGATCTACGCTCTCCCTACAAACAGTCCACCGGACTGTTTGTACCTGTGCGTCGTCGCTCACGCTTGACGCTAGGCATGGTCGCCTTCGAATCCCACCGCTTCCGCAATTTATAGTAAAAAACACGGAGTTCCTTTCTGAAACTCCGTGCTGATTCATATGGCGGAAGCGGTGGGATTCGAACCCACGAGCCCGTGAGGACTACCTGATTTCGAGTCAGGCCCGTTATGACCACTTCGATACGCTTCCGTATTCATTTGTGCAAATGATATTTTACTTTGTTTTTATCATAATGTCAAGTGTTTTCTAACAAATAAGCGATAACGCCGTTAGAAACCAAAAAGCCTTTTACGGTCAGCGAGATCGAACGATCACTCACATGGCATAATCCCTGCTGCTCTAATCTCTTGGCGGAGGAGATCATCTTTTCACTGATCGGATAACCAAACCGTTCCCGATATTTTTCAAATACCAATCCCTCTGTCAATCTCAACGCCAGCATGATGTATTCATCACTGTCACCACCGTCGGATTCATCACAGATTTGATTCTCATAAAAGCGTTGAAAATCGCTGTCATAATAAAAGCGCTTGCCGTCAATAAAGGAATGGGCGGAGGGCCCGAGACCCAAATATTCATCATCATGCCAATAATGCAGATTGTGACGACTCTCACACCCTTTATGTGAGAAATTAGAGATCTCATATTGCTGATACCCCAACTCTGCGAGTTTCCCCACAGTATGCTCATAAAACGCTGCCTGTTCATCATCATGATACAGCGACAGCTGATCTTTCATTTGATAAAACCGCGTACCCTCTTCGACTTTCAGGATATAAGCGGAAATATGCTGTACATGGCAGGAAGCACAGAACGCCAACGTCTTATCCAATGACGCCATCGTTTGCTCGGGGATCGCGAGCATCACATCCAGCGAGATATTATTGAACCCCGCTTTTTGCGCACATGCAACAGTACGGCGCGCGTCATCCGCACTGTGACGGCGACCGAGGAGCTTCAGCTCATTGTCGTTGGCACTTTGCAAACCGATCGAAAGGCGATTAAAACCCGCCTGTTTCATCAGTACAAAATCGAGTTCATCGGTGGAGGAAGGATTGACCTCTACCGTGATCTCTGCCTGATCGGCAACATAAAAAGAGCGACGGACAGCATCCAAAATACGGATCAGACGCTCGTGACCGAGTAGGGAAGGGGTCCCGCCGCCGAAATAGACAGTATCAACCGGGCGGTCGATGCTTCTACTCCACGCTTCGATACTGCTGATCAGATGCTCAGTATATTCAGTTATTTCAAAAGCACCCGTATGCGGACGACGGCTGAAGAAATTGCAATAAGAACATTTTCCGTCACAAAACGGGATATGCAGATAAAGCCCGATAGGATTCATAGCTACTCCTCAACGTGGAACGATCCACTGTATATAAATATCTACACAAAGGGGTGAGGCAGGAACTTGCGTTCCTGCCTCAAATTTGGAAGGTATATGAAAAAACTTAGATGAATTCTTGTTTATAATGCTATTTTAATAAAATATGCGCAAAAAGTCAAGTGCATTTGTGTAAATTACCGTAGAAAAAACACACCTAAAGTTGTTGACTTTTACTATAGATTAATAGTAAAATTATAGTGTATCACTAAAAACACATCTGTTTCCTTTTGCACTTTGCACTAAGGAACTGTCATATTGACGAAAACACGGAGGCATGAATTGAGCACTTTGACCGAACAAATTGAGAAACGACGCACCTTTGCGATCATATCCCATCCCGATGCGGGTAAAACGACCTTGACCGAAAAACTGCTGCTTTACGGCGGCGCCATCAATCTGGCGGGTTCCGTAAAGGGTAAGAAGACTTCCAAGCATGCGGTATCCGACTGGATGGAGATCGAAAAGCAGAGAGGTATCTCTGTTACCTCATCGGTACTACAGTTCAAATATAACGGGTACTGCATCAACATTCTGGATACACCGGGACATCAGGACTTCTCTGAAGACACCTATCGTACACTGATGGCGGCTGACAGCGCCGTGATGGTGATCGACGCCTCAAAGGGTGTTGAGAACCAGACCAAAAAGCTCTTTAAAGTCTGTGTTATGCGCCACATCCCGATCATCACCTTCATCAATAAAATGGATCGTGACGCGCAGAATCCCTTTGATCTGTTGGAGGATATAGAGAATGTCCTCGGCATCAATACCTGTCCGATGAACTGGCCGATCGGCTCGGGTAAGGAATTCAAGGGCGTATATGACCGCAAGAAGGGCAAGATCCTTTCCTATACCGCTAATAACGGACAGCGCGAGGTAGAGCAGGAAGAGATCGCGCTCGATGATCCCGATCTTGAGAACAAGCTGTTCTACGGACAGAAGGACACACTGTTTGACGATATCGATCTGCTGGACGGCGCGGGTAATGAATTTGACCTTGACATGGTTCGTAACGGTCAGCTGACCCCGGTATTCTTCGGCTCGGCGCTCACCAACTTCGGTGTAGAACCGTTCCTGCAGGAATTCTTGCAGCTCACCACAGCGCCTTTGGCGCGTGAAGCAGGCGGTGAGATGATCGCGCCCGACTCCGATTTCTTCTCCGCGTTTGTCTTTAAGATCCAGGCGAACATGAATAAGGCGCACCGTGACCGTGTAGCGTTCATGCGTATCTGCTCCGGTAAGTTTGACAAAAACATGGAAGTGTACCATGTACAGGGCGACAGAAAGATGAAGCTCTCTCAGCCGCAGCAGATCATGGCGCAGGAACGCGAGGTCGTGGAAGAGGCATATGCCGGCGATATCATCGGCGTGTTCGATCCCGGTATGTTCTCGATCGGCGATACCATCGTTTCTCCCGGTCAGAAATTTGCGTTCAAGGGTATTCCGACCTTCGCGCCTGAGCATTTCGCACTGGTACGCCAGAAGGATACCATGAAGCGTAAGCAGTTTGTCAAGGGCATGAACCAGATTGCGCAGGAAGGTGCGATCCAGATCTTCCACGAGCCGGAATCCGGTATGGAGGAGGTCATCGTCGGCGTTGTCGGCGTACTGCAGTTCGACGTGTTAAAATACCGACTTGAGAACGAGTACAATGTGGATATCATCATGGAGAATACACCGTATCAGTTCATCCGTTGGATCACCTCAGAGGTGGATTACAAGACGCTGGATCTGGCATCGGATACCAAGGTCGTAGCGGATTTTCGTGATAACAAGCTGCTATTGTTCCGCTCGGAATGGAGCATCGACTGGGCGCTGGAGCATAATAAGGATTTGGCGTTACAGGACTTCGGTAACGCGGAATAATGGGATGATTTGAATTAACCAACCCTCCGCCTCTGTCGAGGCACCTCCCTTAGGAAAGGAAGGCTTACGATTATTTTATAGACAGGCAAAACGGAACCATCTTGTGAATACACTTTCATGAGGTGGTTTTTTTGTTAGGGTTTTTATCGTATATCAGCCAATATATCTTTTTGTTCATCCTGCATATCGCGCATGGAGAGAGCTTCCCAAAGCCGTTGAAAAATGCAGAGGAACAACAATATCTGGAGCGTGCCGCTAAGGGTGATATCAACGCGCGCAATATCCTTGTCGAGCACAACCTGCGCCTCGTCGCGCATATCATCAAGAAATACTACCAGAATTACGGCGGACAGGATGATCTGGTATCCATCGGCACGATTGGTCTGATCAAGGCGATCAACACCTTTGATCTCAACAAGAACATCAAGCTGTCGAGTTACGCGTCCCGCTGTATCGAAAACGAGATCTTGATGTTCTTTCGCAACAATCGCAAATCATCACAGGATATCTCCCTAAACGATACGATCGATACCGATAAAGACGGGAATCCGCTGACGTTGATGGATATCATGGCATCGGATATGGACGTCGCTCAGGATGTGGATACCAAGCTGCATCTGGAGGTGTTGAGCGCCTACATCGACGAGGTGCTGACCCCCAGAGAAAAAGAGGTCATCATCAAGCGGTATGGCATAGGAGGAGAAAAGGTACAAACACAGCGGGAGTTAGCAAAAAAGCTCAACATCTCACGCTCCTATATTTCTCGAATCGAGAAGAAGGCACTTGAGAAGCTGCGGAGTCGTTATGAGCAGGGGTAACGTGTATGGAACACATATTGAACCTTAACACTGACAATCGATTCATCTTGACTATATCGGATTTTAAAGTATAATAAAAGCAGTGCTTTCATATACATATCTCGGTGATGATATGAAAGTCAAAACGATATATTTGATCATACTGGCGGTCATTCTGATAACCTTTTGCATCATGATGTATTCGGCGTTTTCCAACATCACCGCGCGTACCGCTGTCGACGACATCGACCGACAACCGATGATCGTCATTGACGCGGGTCACGGTGGGGAAGATGGAGGAGCCGAGGTCGACGGCGTACTGGAAAAGGATATCAACCTGAGTATTGCGGGCAAGCTTTCCGACATCCTGCGCCTCTGCGGCTGTCGTGTGACCGAGATCCGTGACGAGGATATCTCTGTCTATGACAGTGACGCGCAGACGCTCAGAGAGAAGAAGGTCTCCGACCTCAAACGTCGTGTCGAGATCACGAACGCCAACGATCATAATATCCTTGTCAGCATCCATCAAAATAAGTTTGATAACAGCACCTACAGCGGCGCTCAGCTGTTCTATTCATCCAATCATGAAAACAGCCGCGTACTGGCGGAGGATATCCGCAGTGCGGTGGTCTCGCTGTTGCAAAAGGAGAATACGCGTGAGCTAAAGCCCGCAGGCTCCAATATCTATCTGCTGGATCATGCCCGGGTGCCCGCTGTGATCGTTGAATGCGGCTTTTTATCCAACGAGGAAGAACGGTCAAGGCTGATGAATGACAACTATCAAAATGAAATGGCGTACGCGATCGCAATGGGTGTGTTGGGGTACATCAACTCATTATGATACTCGCTGAAGCTCGATCAATTGAATACAATTCCTCAGTCGGCTTGTGCCGACAGCTCCCTTTCCCAAAGGGGGAGCCTAATAAATGTAAAAGGATTATGAATTATGGCTAAAATCAAAAGTGTATATATCTGTTCGGAATGTGGGTATGAAAGCCCTAAATGGTACGGAAAATGTCCGTCCTGCGGTGAATGGAACACTATGAATGAAGAGATCAAGGATACCACTAAGACCGCTTCCGCGTCGCGCTCTCACGCGACTGCATACGCGCCTCCCGTACACATCCGCGAAATCGATACCACGGATGAGATCCGATATCAGACCGGCTCCAAGGAGCTTGACCGCGTGATGGGCGGCGGTATCGTCAAGGGCAGTCTGATCCTTTTGGGCGGTGATCCCGGTATCGGTAAATCGACGATATTACTGCAAATCTGTGAATATCTCGGACGAGACCTCAAGATCCTCTATGTATCGGGGGAGGAAAGCAAACGCCAGCTGAAGCTGCGCGCTGAACGCCTCGGCGTCAATTCGGAGAATCTCTATATTTTGACGCAGACCGATGTAGAACTGGTTTGTGAAACCATCCGACAGGACAAGCCGGATATCGTGATGATCGACTCCATCCAGACGATGTCGCTCTCGGAGCTGAATTCCTCTCCGGGATCGGTCACGCAGGTGCGTGAATCGACCAATTTCTTCATGCGTACGGCAAAGAGCATGGATATCCCGATGATCATTGTCGGTCATGTTAACAAAGAAGGTTCAATCGCAGGGCCGAAGGTACTCGAACACGTGGTGGACGCGGTACTGCATTTTGAGGGCGACAGACAGATGAGCTATCGCATCCTCAGAGCGGTCAAAAATCGTTACGGCTCCACCAACGAGATCGGTGTTTTTGAGATGACGGATGAAGGGCTCAAAGAGGTGGAAAACCCCTCGCTGATGCTGATCTCCGGCAGACCCAAAAACGTCAGCGGTACCTGTATCGCGTGCGCGATGGAGGGTACCCGTCCGATCTTGGCAGAGATACAGGCTTTGGCTGCGTCTACGGGCTTCGGCAATCCGCGCAGGATGTGTACAGGCTTTGACTACAACCGCATGAACATGATTATCGCGGTGCTGGAAAAACGCGCCGGGTACTACTTTAATAATACCGATGCCTACATCAATGTTGTCGGCGGTTTACGATTGGATGAAACCGCTGTTGATCTGGCGGTCGCGATCGCGCTGATCTCCTCGCTCAAGGATGTTCCCATCAATGAGAACGCGATCGCATTCGGTGAGATCGGATTGGCCGGAGAGATCCGCTCCGTCAGCCATGTGCAACAGCGTGTCAGTGAGGCGGTACGTCTGGGCTTTACCAAGATCATCATCCCGTCACATAATATGAAGGATATCACCGGTATCAACGGCGTTGAGATCGTGCCTGTCAAGAACGTGCGGCAGGCATTTGAGGCGATCTGTGAATAAGGCGATCTTATCGACAAAGTATCCGCAGTTTGCCACAAAATTGAGGAAATACGGATACGAGATCATACCGAGTGAAACAATACCGTGTCACATGCCGTATGAGCGCGATCACGCCGATTTACAGTGCCTGATACTCGATCATACGGCATTTGTACTGTCACGATGTAAACGGCTTATTAAAGTGCTTTCCCGCGATTATCAGGTGATACCGTGCGGCGATCGGTTCAGTGGACAATATCCCGATAACACTTTTCTGAGTGCCGTATATTGTGAAAATATATTGATCGGCAGGATCGCTTCACTGGATGAAAAGGCCAAGGAATACTGTCGCAAGAATGATATCGAGCTGATTAACGTCAATCAGGGATATGCCAAATGCTCCTGTGTTTCGGTCGCCGATGATGCCATCATCACGGCGGATAACGGTATTATCCATGCTTTACAGGATACAGAGATGGATGTTCTTCCGATAGGGAAGGGGAGCGTCCGGCTCGAGGATGCTCCATACGGGTTTCTCGGCGGCGCTTCGGGATATGATCGCAATACGCGAACCGTGTATTTCTGCGGTGATATCGACCGACATCCGGACGCTGATAGAATCAGAGATTTCTGTAAAAAATATGATACAAAAATCATCTGCCTTTCTAAAGACATGCTCACCGATATAGGCGGGATCATATTTTGTTAAAAAATTAACAATATAGGGGAGTAGCGAATAAAGAGCGCATGGGAGAGATGAAAACCTACTAAATAAGAGTAATAATGCAGCCCTCGCTCTAAACATACATATTTATTCTTTATCGATCATCGCAAGATTCAACGATGATATAGTAATATTTACAGAAAAATGAATCGGCTGGTTCTATATTCAGATTCAGCCGATCCTTGATATAATTCCAGATATTATTGTCATGATAATCACTATATACAATTGAATCAATTATAAAACTCAAAAAATAATCGTTTCAGTTTTTTTGAAATGAACAGAACATCATTCAGAAAAAACTGAGACGATAAAACGAAACACTATGACAGATAATAGTGGTAACAGATTTGAATATACAAATATAACATTGAATCGTATCATTAAAACATCGATCATTCAAATAATAAATTTCATTGAGAAACGCGCATCACAACACTAACGCAGTGAATTGCTCAAATCAACAAAAACGGCATCAGAACACGGTATTCAGGCTCTATCTCGGAAATTACCCTCCCCTAAATTACATAAAATATTAATTTTGTTTATTCTTCTAATAAAGAATTTACGCCCCTCTCTTTTGCTGTATAATAATCCATACAGTAAGATAATCGGGCGATTTGTTCTATTCAAATGTTAAACTAATGAATCCTAACACGATTATAATCCATCCGGTAAATGGTGATTCTTATGAGTAAAAGTAATTTTGCGATCGAAGCCTCTGAGCCGATGAAAGATTTTTTATATTATCTGCAAACCGTCAAGGGACGTTCGCCGGCAACGGTGGATGAATACTTCAACGACCTGAGAACGTTTTTCCGTTTTATCAAAAAGCAAAAAGGGCTTGTCCCCTCGGACACACCCTTTCAGGATATCAAGGTGGATGACGTGGATCTTTCTCTGATTTCATCCGTGACGCTGACAGACGGCTATGAGTTCATGAACTATCTGCTCCGCGTGCGAAAAAACGATAAAGCGGCTCGTGCGCGCAAGACGACCAGTATCAAATCGTTCTACAGCTACCTGACCAACAAAAAGCATTTATTACAAGTTGACCCGCTCAAGGATCTGGAGCGTCCGAACGCGCGTGAAAAGAATCCCCTGCCCAAGTATCTGACGCTCGAACAAAGCATCGAGCTGCTCAATGCCGTTGACGGCAAGCATAAAGAGCGTGATTACTGCATTTTGACGTTTTTCCTAAACTGCGGTATGCGTTTGGCGGAGCTGGTATCGATGGATTATACAGACATCCGCCCCGATCACACGGCTCAGATCATCGGTAAAGGCAGCAAAAAGCGCATTATCTACCTCAACGACGCTTGCATGGCGGCGTATGAAGCCTATATGAAGGTGCGCCCCGTGGACGGGGTACGTGCCGATGATAAATACGCACTGTTCCTCTCCGCGCAAAAGCGGCGCATCTCGCGAGAAATGGTGCAGAAAATGGTCTATAAATACATCGAGAAGATCGGTCTGGACTCACAGGGATATTCGGTGCATAAGCTCCGTCACACTGCCGCCACGCTGATGTATCAGCACGGCAACGTCGATATCCGCGTGCTGAAGGATGTGCTGGGGCACGAAAGCCTGAGTACGACCGAGATCTATACGCACCTGGATTCGCGCCAGATCGAAGCCGCCGCAAAGAGCAATCCCCTATCGCGCGTCAAACCGAAAAGCAATTGATGGAAAAAAGCCCATCCCCTGACAAGTTTCTGACTTGCAGGGGATGTTTGTTATACTGCTTTACCATGCGTACTGAAATAAAGAATCAATGGTCTCACAAGCATCAGGATAATCCTCAAAGTATTTTTCGATATTATCATAGCTATCTTTGTCGATCTCATGCAAAACACATTTGCCGTCGGGCGTACAACCTTCAGTGACAAAATAGCGATAATCCTTATTCACCCACTCTACCAAATAACAGGTATTACGAATATCATATTTTGTCAAAACCATATCCTTATCACATTTTTGGAGCGGGATCACTCTTTTGACATTGACATTATCGACATACCGAGTACCATCGTGTACCTGGATCTCCTCAGTATTATCAGATTTCTTTGCATGCTCTATCGAGGCAGTCGACTTATCATCCAATAATACTCTTTTGTAGGAAAAATCCGACGCACGATAATCCATCATTCCACCGGATATGTATTGATCGTAGTCCGGCTGTTCCCAATATTCTAAAAAATAATGATCGAGCTTTCCTTGTTCGATACTTTCCTTGATCTCGTCGTATTTATCTTCACGAACATAGAACTTCGTCCGCCATCCGTAATCAACATCTTGATTCGTCGCGCTATTGTAGTATGCTTCAGCGATTTTGCTATCAGAAGCGGTATTGCAGCCTAAAACGACGCCATCTTTACTCACTCCCATTAAAGCGCCGTACCACGAGCGTAACAAAATCGGAACATCACTCTCAATCACATGATAAGTAAACGTATCAGCGTCACGACAAAAAATGAAACTATAATCTCCTGTATCGAGATACTTGTAAGTGGTGTCACGGAACAGTACTTCTGTTTTATCGCTATCCGTATATATAGCTATATTCGCCTTTGCTTCATCCAGCGCACGGCAGGAACAGAGAGAGACGGATACCATCATGATCGCTGAAACTAACGCTATGAGCTTGATTGATTGTTTCATCTTCTCCCCTCCCCTTATGTCAGATTGAGCTTTTTGCTCATAATATACTTGTTGATCAGGAAATACATCACGCCAAACAGAGCGTGATACAGAATCATAATGATAAAAAAGATATGGACGGAAGGCTCCGGGTGTTGTCCGATCCATTCATTGAGCCTATCAAAAAGCTGAGGATTCAGCAAACCAAAGATCGCGAAAAAGGTTCCGATGATCTGCTTGACAACATAAATACCGAAGAATATGCCGAAGGCTAACAGAACCTTTTTGCGCTTGGCAAGCTGCCCAAGCGAGATACAGCAATACAGCTTGATGAAAACAAAGAACGCGGCGACGCATAACAAGAGGATGAATTCAAGCACATACAAACCGCCGTTCGCGCCGAATCTCGCGAAGAATTTCCCTGCCAGATAGAAGAACGCCTTGAACACCTCGATGTTCACATCCCCTATCGTGATGACCATAAAGGACAGGAAGATCGCCAAAAGACCTCCTAAACAGAAGATAAAGGACGTCAGCAGCTTCGCAAAAATATGCTGAGTCGGTGTGACGGGCAGGGTATGATTCAGATATCCCTCGTTCGTGTACATTCCCTGATAGAATCGAACGATACCGACGATAACGGTCATCACGATACAGACGATGATCGAGATGATGTACAGCACCAAAGACGAGATAAAGAAGCCGTTATATACGGTAGAAGCGCCGCCGACCGCATCAAGAGGCGGCTCAAAGAATTGGATAACGCGGTTGATCAGCGCAAAGCCGAGAATGATCAGCTGTACGGGAAACAACAATCTGAAATACGACCGAAAGTCAAATTTGATCAGCTTACTTACCATTTGAACACCTCCCTGAACAAATCGTCAACGCTCATGTTATGCACCTCGCGAATATGATCGACCGTATCATGCAGAACGATACCGCCGTTTTTGATAAAGATCACCTCGTCGAGAACCGACTCGATATCGGAGATCAGGTGGGTCGAGATCAGCACGGACGCATCGGGATTGTAGTTGTTGATGATCGTAGAAATGATATAGTCGCGGGTAGCGGGATCAACGCCCGCGATCGGTTCATCCAGCACATACAGCTTGGCGTTGCGGCTCATGACGAGGATCAGACAGACCTTTTCTTTATTGCCCTTAGAAAGGCTCTTTAACCGCTGATTCCTGTCGATCCCTAATCGGGAAATCATTTCAAATGCCAGATCAGTACGGAAATCCTCGTAAAAATCCGCAAACATCATCACGATCTGCTCTACCGTCATCCAGTTATTCAGATAGTTCACGTCAGGAAGGTAGCTGACGAGTTTCTTGGTATCCACACCGGGTTGCTTGCCGTCGATCAAAACCGTTCCGAAAGACGGCTGTAACAAACCGTTGATGATCTTAATCAGTGTTGTTTTACCCGCGCCGTTCGGACCGAGAAGCCCGATGATCTTGCCGCTTACAACGGACAAGGAAAGCTGATTCAACGCCTTGACGGAACCATAGTCCATGCACAGGTTATCACATCTTAATAACTCACCCATAGCGAAACTCCTTTATGATTTCTATAATCTCCTTTTTATCGAGCCCGAGCGACTGCATATCGTTCAGATAGTTGATCGTTTTGGATCGGATCAGGCTCTGTAAAACATCGTTTGCAATACCGGTATTCTCGCTGACAAACCACCCGGAACCGCGTTTTGAGTAGATAACGCCCTGTTGCTCGAGCTGTTCAAAGGATTTTTGTACCGTATTCGGCGTCACGCCGGCATGCAGTGCAACTTCACGCACAGACATCAGCCTGTCCCCTGCGTTGACCTCACCGGACGCGATGAATACACAGATCTTCTCACAGATCTGCGGACAGATCGGTCTCTTCTTATCTAACCGCCAATCCATCTCACTCCCCCCTAACTGTATTATTGTATTACCACAGTAACACAGTTTTGTTTTTCTGTCAATAGGAATGACAAAATTGATATAAAAAAAGACTTCCCTCATCAACAGGAAGTCATCAAAAAAGGAGCATGATTTCACATCATGCTCCTCCCCTATTCTTCATTGATCAATCATTGGTGTAGTTATCGAAGTAGCCCTGTACCAATACAACAGGTGTACCCTTATCGCCGGAGCCGGAGGTCAGATCACACAGAGAGCCAATCAGATCGGTCAGCTGTCTGGGGGTCGTGCCCTGAGAAGCCATATTACCGACAAGGTTCGCATCCTTGGTCTTGATGCTCTCGGAGATCGCCGCTTTCAACTCGTCACCATGCAGATCCTTAAAGTCATTATCCGCAAGGTACTTGAGCTTGAGCTCATTGGGTGTACCGACAAGACCCGATGTATGTGCCGGAGATACGACCGGATCGGCAAGCTCCCAGATCTTACCCTGAGGATCCTTGAACGCGCCGTCGCCGTAAACCATGACCTCTACGTTTTTGCCGGTAGCGGAATTGATCTTCGCTTGGATATCCTCCACCAGCGGCTGAGCATTCTGCGGAAACAGCTTGACGGTATCTTCGGTCGACTTGTTGGAGCCAAGCAGGCCGTAGTTTTCGTTATAGCCGGAGCCGTCTACGGGAGCGTTCATGATATCATCCAGACCGAGCACGATTTTGGCGCCTGCCTCCTTGAGGATGCGTTTGGTGCGCTTGCGGGTGTGGATATCACAGGTCAGCACGGTATCGGTGTAGTTCAAAATAGTCTTGGGGCGGTTGGCGAAGATAATCTCTACCTCTGCCCCACTCTCTTCGATCAGATTGGCGTAATAATCGACGTAGTCAACGCCGGTGAATTCATGCTTATTCACGCCGAACAGCTCACGATAACGCTCAAGCGTCAGCACATCGCTGTAGGGATTCACACCCGCCTCATCGATCTTGTCGATGGAGACCAGCTCATTGCCCACCTCATCGGACGGATAGGACAGCATGAGAACGATCTTTTTGCAGCCCATTGCGATACCGCGCAGACAGATTGCAAAGCGGTTACGGGACAGAATCGGGAAAATTACGCCGACAGTACCGCCGCCGAGCTTTGCTTTGACGTCATCAGCGATGTTTTGCACGGTAGCATAATTGCCCTGCGCGCGCGCGACGATCGATTCAGTGACCGCGATCACATCTTTATCGCGGAGTGAAAAGCCCTCACTCTCTGCGGCAGCAAGAACACTGTCGGTCACAATGGCCGCAAGGTCATCACCGGTACGGATAATCGGACAACGAATACCGCGAGATATGGTACCGACTAATCTTTCATTACTCATTTCATATACGCTCCTTTAGTAATTTAGTAAATTAAAGCCATAGAGTATTATAATATTTGCGGTTAAGATTTTAATTCGAATTTAGAATTATAGAAAGATTTATTAGCATTAAATCATCTGCATACGCCTTCGATTTCCATCATTTGACCTTTTCTTTCTTGATAAAAAATAAGGAGTACCATACAGTACTCCTTATTCTATGGAGCAGATGATGGGAATCGAACCCACACGGTCAGCTTGGAAGGCTGAAGTTCTACCACTAAACTACATCTGCATTATTTGGTTATAGTATACCATATCAATTTAAGTTTGTCAATCGAAAAAGACAAGGGAGGACACCATGCCCTCCCCTACACATATTCAGATACTAAGAACGAAATAATTTGTGAATGCTCATACAGATCGTATGAAACTAATCACTGCTTCTCGGGATTATCGATGCGGTAGATCTCCTGGTTATCGATGTCGATATTCGGGATCATGACCGGCTGGATGCCGCAGTTGGCGGTCACAGTGGTGATCAACGCCTTGGCATACGGGAACAACGCCTTGAAGGTCTTGGTGTGGATCAGTTCCTTCTTCTCGCCTTCCTTATACGCAAAAATGCCGACGATGACAACATGGATCTTGAACGCCTCGGGATTCTCTTTATCGTGGACTTCGATATCAAAGGTGCCCTTTGCTACGTTTTTGTTGTTGGCATACTGCACCTGATAGGAATATTTATTTCCCAAAGATATCTTGGTGCCGTTCTCCAAGGTGTTCGCAAACTCGATTTTATCTACTTTATAAGCCTGTAAATTAACTTCTGACATAACGGGTTACTCCTTATTGGAACAAAGTCAATACCATAACGTTATTACAAACGTGCAGCATTGCGGCGAATCCATTCTGTTTCAATCAACTCATAAAACTACGAATTCGGGTATATTATAGTCCATTTCACAAAAAAAGTCAAACGAGACGTACAACCAATAGCTACAGCGGTTATACGCCCCGTGCACTAATATTGTTAATCGTTGATTAACTCTTTACCCTTTCTAAAATCGTTCCGGTTTTCGCATCGATATCATATTCGTATTCATATCCATTATAGTTGAATTCGATCTCGTACTTTTCAACGCCGTCATCAGTATCAAGTTTTTCTTTTGTAAACTGAACCTGAGAAACTTCTAATCCGGCATCTTTGAGCGCGGTCGACTTCGCAGATTCCAAGTCGATTTTGTCATTGTTCTGCTGAGCGGCAGCGACCGTAGCCTCCGGCGCGGTAGCTGCTGTAGTCACAGGAGCTGTAGACGCGGGGGCTTCCGTTGCGGCGGGAGCGCTCTTCTGAGAGGAGCATCCGGCAAACAGTCCGACGGACAAAATCGATACGATGTAATAATGGCATGGTGAACATGATTATTATCAACATTCTTCTAAAATAAAGCTACTCAAACCTTGATCACAAGATTATTCAGTTTAAAGAAGGAATTATACTGAAAATCCTTTGCCAAGTTCGAAATCATTCTCAGTCCGATATGACGTGAAGGATCCTCATCGTTAAACAGCTCAAGCTGCTTGGCGGGATCAAACACGGGACAGTCATCCCGTACACGGAGCGTGTAATCGTCACCGTTTTTCACGATACGCACATCGATACTATGCTCCTTGTCATCATTTGAAAACCCGTGTTTAATAATATTGCCCGCAAGCTCTTCTACACTCAGCGCCAAAAGGAACTTACGTTTTTTGTCGCAACCGCGAGCTTCGCAAAAGTTCCATATATCCCGAGACAGCTCCACGACCTCATCCATGGAATATATGCTCTTTTCCATCTCCTCGTCCTCAGAAACACCGAAGTGATCCGGCATCAGAATGATCTTATCCATCAAGCTCTTGTCACGGATACGCAAACGATGAGAATAGACCTTGATCATGATCGCATAGAATATCAGCATCAACACCTGCGTGACAGGGAAAGCATACCATACCGCGTCAGCTCCGATAAAGTTCGCCATGATCCCGGCGCTGAGCATCAGGAAGCCTGCCTCAAGAAGGAAGCCTGCTGTCAGCGACATCTTAGACTCACCTATTCCCTGCAAATAACACTGATAGATCACATTCAAGCCATAGAACGGCATACCTATCGCATAACAGCGTACTGCTGTGACAGACATCTGCATGGCTTCGGGATTATCTTTGATGAACAGCGCAGAGAACTGCGGCGCAAAGAAATACATCAGTAAAGCAAAACCGAGGGTAACCGCAAATGTCGCCTCAACCGATAGCAGTAAAAGCTTTTTCAATTTGGCTCGGTTTTCTTCTCCCATCAATACGCCTGCCAAAACCGCCACTGTCTCAGCCATACCCAGCGTGATCGGATTCAAAAAGGAGTCTGATTGGCGGTGAACGGAATACGCCGCGATCGCCGCCGTCGACGCGATCACAGACAAAAGCATATTCATGAAGGTACTTCGAAGCGTATTGGAAACACGACAAACGCCTGACGGTAGACCGTGAACGATGATCCCGCCTGTTTCTTTCCATTTGAGATAACGTACCGAAAAACGAAGAAAAGTATTCTTCTTGAGAAAGTGCATCAACAAGACCAGAACACCGGCATAATAGCTGAGGCTGGTGGCAAGGCCCATCTCGAAGGTATCTCCGTGGAAAACGAATACCACAGCCAGATCCAGGACGACGTCCGTCACCGTCATGACAGCGGACGCGATCGCCGGCAGATGACGGTCGTTGTCAATCGCCATATAACCGCTCAGCGTCTTCATGGCGTTCATCGCGGGCAGGCCGATCGCAATACCGATCAGATAGTCTGTCGCCTTCGGTAAAAGATTGGCAGCGTTACCTGACGCGCCGAGCACCTTCGCAATCGATGAAGCGAACGGCAGGATAATCGCCATCAGTACAGTCGCAAATCCGATCGAGAGAATACAGGACAGGGAGAATATCGATTGAGCATCCTTCTTTTTTCCCTCGCCGATCAGTCGAGTATAACGCGTTCTTGATCCCGTAGAAACGATTGCGCCAAACACAGAAAAGGTCGTTATCAGCGGATTAACGATACCGAACGCCGCGATCGATTCGGTTCCGAGAAACTGTCCGATCACAACGCCGTCGATCAATGAGCCGATTGATTGCGTAAGGGATGAAATAATAAACGCAATAAGCTGCGCAAAAAAAGTATTACGCAGTATAGAACTTCTTTTCATCGGTATTGACCCTTTCATAAAAGATAAGTAGATTTCCCCAATCATACGACTGTATCATAAAAAGCCCGATAGAATCGGGCTTTTTGTGCTTGATGTACAAAAAAGATTTTTCGCTCAAAATCCGTACAGTTTTGAACCCTCGAACACCAAACCTGCCGGAGTTTTGAACCCTCGAACAAAATCGATTCACTACCGATAGCACTTGCCTTTTCATTTATATAGTAATAAATCCATAAATACAAGTTTTCTACTCATAATTACTCTCCTTATCGACTGACTATTTAATTTAATTGCGCTGACATGTTCATTGTTTTATTTCAGGTGCTTAATGATTCGTGCCGGATTTCCGGCAACAACCACATTATCAGGGAAAGATTTGGTGACAACAGAAGCCGCGGCAACAACAGTGTTATCGCCGATCGTGACACCGGGGAGTATCGTTACCCCTCCTCCGATCCAGACGTTATCACCAATATTGACGGGCTTAGGAATACCGATCTTTTTTCTTCGTCCTTCCGCGTTCAGAGGATGACCGATTGCGTAAATACACGTTTTCGGTCCTATCATACAATTTGTGCCTATTCTGATCGGAGCGGCGTCCAGAAATACACAGTCAAAGTTCATGAAAAAATCATCGCCCACAAAGATGTTATATCCGTAGTCGCAGTGAAACGGAGGTTTTACGGCAATATTTTCTGTGCAGCTTCCCAACAATTCTTTCAGTATTGACTTTCTGACAGATTCATCCTCGGGCGAATCATTAAAACGGGAACAAAGGATCCGCGCGTTTTTCTTGTCCTCCATGAGTTGAGGATCGTTCGTCAAAAAGGGTTCGGCATTTGTCATTTTTTCTCGTTCGGTTTTCATCATACGTTTATCCTTTTTATCATTCTTGTACAATCAAATTTCCAACTTTTGAAAACTTCACCGTCTCTTTGTTTGTATCCGAGCCTTTCATAAAAGCCTGTCGCTTCCAATCTGGCGTCAATTACTATTTCTGTATAGCCGAGTTCTGCAATCCACTTTTCAGCTTCTGCGATCGCTCTGCTGCCGAGATGCTTTCCTCGATATTCGGGAAGAACAACGACTCGTCCGACCAGAACCGTATTTTCATCCAACCCATAGAAGCGGCAAGTTGCAACAGGATAGGTGTCGTCTATCAGAACGATGTATTTGCTCTTATCGCCGTCATGCTCATCGAATTCCTCTTCTAAAGAGATATGGTGCTGGCGGTTCATCCCCTGAATTCTGACGGAGTAAGCTCCGGCTCTCTGCCATGTTTCAGTTGCTCTCAAAGTTTTGATATCGTCCATCTCATTCACCATCATTCGCACTTGGTTTCTGCAGTCTATTCCTATCGTAAACCTTTTTGCTCTTTACCACCCTGGTAGTCGGATTCAAACCGTTCCAATCACTTCTCAGTCGAGCATAATATTTACGCTGTTCTTTTTTGCTTTGCTTTTTGAACGGTACATTTTTCATATCACTCAGCCCCTCGCATAATCTTCGTTCCAAGCCATATGAATACTATCGCTGACACGACCAATACGATCAGAGCGGCTATCATGTTCCACAGTCCTGTCAAGGCGCTCAGTGCCGGTGCAAGAGCCACCATCGCAACTACTTTCGCAAGTTGCTTCATATACCGTTTCTCGTCTTTCGGCTGTACTGACACGGTTGCACGAAAGGGTAACATTTTATAGTCTTTAGTCAGCGCCATCAACCCGGCATAAATCAGAATAAGACCGGCAAAAATCCCCATCAGGATCGAATACCCGTACTCCATATCTTTCACCCTCAGTTTCAAGTCTGATACTAAGTTTCCATTAAACGCTTTAACAAATTTATTAACGGAAAATTCCGTATAACTTCGTTGTCCTCGTATGATTATTCATTATGATAACAGATCATACAGATATTGTCTACAAGGATTTGCTTGAAAACTGCTGAATCGCCATATCACGAAAAGCTGTATATTTCTTCTCAGGGATCGGCAGCTGAGTGCCATCAGACAGCGTCAGCTTAAAGCGCCGAATGTTTCGGATATAACCGGGATTGACCAGATAGCTCTGATGACACCTGAGGAACAGATGATGATATCTTTTTTCAAGCGCAGATACACTTGTAAGCACCTCGACCGATTCTCCATCGACAGTATGCAGGATACTGTGTCTGCTCTCGTGAGCCGCTTCGATATATACAACGGTATCGGAAAGGATAAAGTAATCCGAACGGTCAAGTCCGTGGAAGTGGATGCGATCACCGTTTTGTCTGAGTGAAACGCTGCTGTAATAGATCTGATGAAAGTTTTTCGGATATATCGTATCCTCCTCATGCATGGAATGAGGGTTGGAGATATGACAGAGCAGTATCCTTGGCTGTTTCTCTTTGCTGCCGTTCTCATCCTCAATCATACGCTCGCACCAAGTCAGGAGCAGGCGCTGATACAGGGTGATGTCATGGTGATCGGGATAGTGCGTAGTAACGTGATAACTCAACATCACATCGCAGGACGAAGGATGAGCGCTTGTGTGCATGACCTCGATATTTCCCAAGGAAAAGGACAGAGAGTGGTCCTCGGCGTTCCATACCTCGATCATCTTTTCCCTACCGTGCAGGAATTGTCCCTCGGCGGGACCGTACCACAGCGCGTCATCGTCCATGTGCATCAGGAACGGCATATAGTCGTTATCATAGTATTTCATAATCAGTTCAGCCGAGAGATCGGCAATCTGTTGTTGGTTCATCTTCTTGCTCCCGATTTGTTATTGCTGTCATTATATCAAAAAGCCTGTAGCGGGGCAAGTTCTTTTCGCAAAAATACAAGTCTTTTTCGGAAATCTATTGACGACGGAAATCGTGATATAGTACAATGATATCGTAATGAAGATACTGACCTGAACAGAACACAAGGAGGATTGATTATGAAGAAGATCACCAAGAGAGTATTTGCTGTGCTTCTTTCCGTATGCGTGCTGTTCGGCGCTCTTTCTGTGAGCGCGACTGCGGCAAATGTTACGCTTGCTCCGGCAGGGATGCAAATATTTGTCCGCACCCTGACCGGAAAGACAGTCACGCTTGATGTCGAATCCAATGACACAATCGAGAATATCAAGAGTAAGATACAGGAAAAAGAGGGGATCACACCGGATCAACAGAGGCTTATCTTTGCCGGTAAGCAGCTCGAGGACGGACGCACCCTCGCGGATTATAACATTCAGAAGGAATCTACCCTGCACCTGGTACTGCGCCTCAGAGGCGAAGACAATGTTATCAGTTACAACCTTTGGGTAGGCGGCATACAGGTCACCTCCGAGAACTGCGATGATATTCCCTCCGTGATAAAGGGATCTGCTGTCTATGATCCCGAGACCTCCACACTGATGCTCGATAACGTCCAAGGCATTAACGGTGAATATTACGGTGCTTTGATACACTCGCGCCTCGACACCCTCAACATCCTTTTGTCAGGAGAAAACTATTTGAATGCAGATTATGAGCAGAACGGAGAACAAATGCGCCACAGCACAGCCATCAGCTCGTTCGGAAACATGGTCTTCTCTGCCGAATCTGACGGAAGCCTGACCCTAGACGGCTTTAACGAGCCTGTATTCTCCTATAATAAAGCGATCACGATAAACAGCGGTCGTTACGACGCAAAAATACAAGGGAGCAGATTTGGCGAAACGATCAACACATTTGCTTTCGAATGTGCGGAAATGACCGTAAACGGCGGAGAGATCACCATTGACGCCGACTATTTGCAAGACGATATGACGATGTACGGCAGCGGCGTCTATGCAGATCGCTTTACCATGTCCGGCGGTATGATGGCTGTGAATAACTATAAACAGGGAATCGTCGCTGAAGCTATCTCTGTCGCCGGCGGCAGGATCACCCTCAGCAACGGTAAAGACATAGGCTTATACGCTATGGGTGATGAAGGTATCCGCATCAGCGGAACGAAAACATCGGTTGATGTAACTTGCAGCAACATCGCCGTATCTTCCTATTCGGGATCGATCACCCTCTCTGATGACGTGGAGATCGTTGCTCCGAAGGGCGGCTCTGTCGGAACATGGTACGGCAGGCCTGCCATCGTCAATGAAGACGGCTCCGGCGCAACTGAGGTAAGGATCGCATCGCCCTACTGTACCGTCGCCATTGACTGCGGCGAGTACGGCGAGGATCTTTCCGTAGATGTACTGCGCGGCGCAAGGTTCTTTGACGCGCTCGATAACGCAGGAGTATTTGAGACACTCGGCGCAATGGAGACCGAGGACTATATCTTCCGCGAACTTGCGACAAAGCCGCTGGATGAATTTGCCGACGCAGATGAATTAATTGAAGACGCAGGCGCTCTGCTCGATACGATCGTTACATCCGATATGACCGTATACGCCGGCTTCTACACGAAGATCAGGAAAGTCAACCTGACGCTCGATCAGCCCGTTATCGGCACAACCGTTACCTTGACAGGTGATATTCAGACGCCTGCTCCTGTGCTGATTCCAGAAAAGGATGCTCATTATTCGATCCACTCCGATCCCGAGTATCAATATTCTCAGTGGTACACAAAGGACAACGATAAATACACCACCTTCGAAGGGACTTTTGAGAAAGGTGAAACCTACTATGTTGATTGTCTGCTTGTTCCCGACTTTGGCTACTGGTTGGATGATAATACCGTCGTAAATGCAATCGGTGCAACGGTGGAGGAAGCATCCGGACGTATGTCTTTGTCCGTATCGTTATCTGCTCAGGCCGTCGCTCCCACCATTCTCGGTGACGCTGACGGTGACGGGATAGTTACGATTTTCGACGTTACTTGGATTCAGCGGCTTTTATTAGATATGAAAGTACCGGAAACCTTCAGCGAAACTGCCGCCGATGCGGACGCAGATGGTGAAATCTCAATTATTGACGCAACATGGATTCAGCGTTGGCTCTCAGGAATGAAGATTCCCCATTCTATCGGGGAAGAAATATGATTTTTATCCACCCTTCTTATCTCAGAAGGGTGGATTATTTATCTACCGCCTGCCTTATACTAATCCTTAATAAAAAACTTTATCATCTATTGCGCTATATTTCGTATAGCTTTGTTGGGCTCCTTGACAGGCGCCAGCAGTGACACTAAGCCAATCGCTTCGCTCTTGGAGTGTTGTTGCATGGGTGTTGTTAGCCAAATCAAAGATTTGGACAACACCTCAAGCCTGTCTGCGTCTCCCGTCGCGCTATCCGAAATATATCACTAATATCTGATTAAATCTTTTTATTAAGGATTAGTATTACCGAACATCGCCGCTTTGTAATCAGGCGCGATGACCTGAAGAAGATATCTTTCATTACCGCAACGATACAGACATGTTCCTCGCTCAGGATACTTGATCAGTTCGAACTCAGACGGCTCCACCATCAAAGCATCCATATATTCCTTGGGATTGATCTGTCCGGCATTAAACAGGAACTGGTGCGTGGGGATGGAGAACAACGGTTTTGTAAACTCACGAATTGAGGGAATCAAAAAGTCCTCGATGTTCTGGGGCGCCAGAATGATCGAGGATTCTTTCTTACGTACACGCTTCATAGCGTTGCGGATATATTCGATTGCGGTCATGTTGGTAAGGAACAAGTACAGCTCATCAATAGATGCAGCCGTGTGACCTTCGCCGAAAAGCTGGTTGCTCATAAAGGATAGGATAGTACGGTGCAAATCTAGATGCCATCACTACCGACTGAGCTATGGAGGATCATATGCCCTTTTGGGCGATAACTTTGCCCTTTTGGGGCTAATTTCCTTCATTTCTAAGAAGATAGTACGGTGCAATTCTTTACATCAGGACTGCCGAGTAGCTGTTAACCGAAAATAATGTAATATTACATATATGTTACAATTTGTGATAATCTTGGTACGAAAAACAGGTTCATTTTGAAGAGTATAAAGTAGAAAAACTAGCTATTCGAGGGTTCGAAACTCGACAGACAGGGAAAACACCCGAAAAATATCTATGTTTCATGCAACTGAAAAACACGTTCTTTAGACGCCAAAAAGCCCGATAGAATCGGGCTTTTTGGCGTGAATATCTTTTTATTCACTTAGTATGGCTGGGAAGGCGGGGTTCGAACCCACGAATGACGGAGTCAAAGTCCGTTGCCTTACCGCTTGGCTACTTCCCAGCAACAGTAATAGTATACCATATTTTTGGATAATGTCAATACGATTCATGCGGGACAAAATATACATGCCCCGCATGAACGTTTATTGATAAACAATAGCTTTATCAGATCGTTTCGACCGTCAAGCCGTCATCGTTCGCCGAGAGCGCGATAGCAGAGATACCGCCCTCACCGTGCAGGATCATCTGCTCAGTGATCTTATCCTCTACCTCTTTACGGATCAGGTTACGCAAATCTCTGGCGCCCGACTGACCGTTGCAGGATTGTTCGGCAAGGTACTTGCACGCGGCGTCATCATATCGGAAATCGATCCCTTTCTCTCGCAAGGTCTCGACATACTCGCCGAGCATCAGATCAGCGATCTTGACAAAGTCCTCTTCATTCAGGCTCTTAAAGATGATGATCTCATCGACACGAGCGAGAAACTCGGGACGGAGGAACTCACGCAGTCCCTTCATCACGCTGTCACGTTCGGCAGATTCCTGTGTTTTGCCGAAACCGAGCGCGTTCTCGCGGTTCGTCGAACCCGCGTTTGAGGTCATAACGATGACCGTGTTGGAGAAATCAACCGTTCTGCCGTGCGCATCGGTCAACTTTCCTTCATCCAGGATCTGGAGCAGGATATTCATGACGTCGGGATGTGCTTTTTCGATCTCGTCAAAGAGCAGTACCGAATACGGCCTGCGGCGCACCTTCTCGGTGACCTGACCCGCTTCGTCATAGCCGACATAGCCGGGAGGTGAACCGATGATCTTGGAGACAGAGTGCTTCTCCATGAACTCGGACATATCCAATCGAATCAATGTCTCCGGGGTATCAAAGAGTTCAAGGGACAGCACCTTGACCAGTTCGGTCTTACCTACGCCCGTCGGTCCGACAAAGATGAAGGACGCCGGTCTGCGGCGGGGCGAGATCTGGACGCGGGAACGCTTGATCGCCTTAGCGAGCGCATCGACCGCTTCATCCTGACCGATGATCTTCTTTTTGAGCGCATCTTCAATATCCTTGAGCTTCAACAGCTCATTTTCACGAACTCTGGACTGCGGGATTCCCGTCCACAATTCAATGACATTCGCAAGATCGACCTCAGTGACCTCTGCAGTGAGCGTCGTTTCATCAAAGCCCTGCAACTGTTCATCCACACGCGCTAACTCGGATTTGACGGTAGCGAGCGCTTCATAGTCGACGGTTTCCTCACCGGAGATCGCTTCTTTTGAAGTTTCAAGCGCTTTTTTCTCATCCATCAGGGATTCATATGTCTCGCGCTCTTTGTTGCGCAGAGATGCGCAGGCGCACGCTTCGTCCAGCAGATCGATCGCCTTGTCGGGCAGAAAACGGTCGGTGATGTATCTCTCGGAGAAGACCGCCGCTTTGCGGATAATATCCTCCCCTACCTTGACGTTATGGTGGTTTTCATAGTATTCCTTGATCCCCATCAGGATATCGATGGTATCGCCGATGCTCGGCTCCGCTACTTTAACGGGCTGGAAACGGCGCTCCAGAGCGGAATCTTTTTCGATATACTTGCGATATTCGTTGAAGGTGGTCGCGCCGATCACCTGGATCTCACCACGCGATAAAGCGGGCTTGAGAATGTTGGCGGCATTCATGGTACCCTCACTGTCACCGCCGCCGACAAGGTTGTGTACCTCGTCGATAAACAGAATGATATTGCCTGCTTCTTTGACCTCTTTGGTCAAGCCCTTGATACGGCTCTCGTACTGTCCGCGGAACTGGGTACCCGCGATCAGCGCGGTCAAATCAAGCAACTGGATCTCTTTGTCCTTCAGACGGTGAGGAACATTGCCTTTTGCGATACGCAGCGCAAGTCCCTCCGCGATAGCGGTTTTGCCGACGCCGGGCTCACCGATCAGGCAGGGATTGTTCTTGGTGCGGCGGGACAAGATCTGGATCACACGCTCGATCTCTTTATCTCTGCCGACAACGTTATCGATGTTGCCCTTACGAGCTTTCGCGGTCAGATCTTCGCAGTATAGCCCGATATGCTTGCGGTTCTTGCGATTTGGCTTTTTGCCTTTACCTGTTTTATCACCGTTATCAGCGTTTTGATTGGCTTTGCTGGCATTACCGAACATATTGAAGAAATTCGGGAACGAGGGTGCTCCGCCGGGAGTGAAGCCATCCTCTTCCTCGTTATTATCGGCATGATTATCACCCGGATCGCTGTTGGGATCAGGGGGCTGGATCCCCATATTTGCCGCCAGCTCGGACATATCGCTCACATCGCCCATGTTCTCCATGATGGAATCCATCTGCTCCTGTACCGACTCAAGATCATCGGGAGAGATGCCCATCTTCTTGATGATATCCTCTACGGGTTTGATGCCCAGCTCTTTCGCGCACAGCAGGCAATAGCCGCGGGGCTGCTGATCGTCTTTATTACTGGATACAAAGACAACAGCGGGTCGCTTTTGACATCTAGAACAAACCATATACCTTCTCCTTTACTTTTTAGTAGTGATAGAAGCCTGAACCGAAGGAGATAAATTATCTTTATTCTCCTTCTTTTCCTTCTGCTTCTTCTGTATTCTGAAAAATATGATAGCGTAATTGACCAATGCAAAGATCATCATACCGGCAGTCACACCGAGAACCGTCAATGAAAGGGTCTCGTTTCTGAAATCAAAGATCGCCATCGCGACAACCAGTACGACGGAAACATAAAACATAAAGGTACTGATCTTTCCGTACCATGACGATTTAGGCGGGATGATACCCTGATTAATGATGATGGTGCCGCCGATGATCATCAAAACATCCTTGATGACCATCACGATCATCAATGGCAGTACATACGGCTCGATGCAGATCAGGCAGATACCGACGGCGATCAGCGTCAGCTTATCCGCCAAGGGATCCAGCACCTTGCCCAATTCCGATTCCTGGTGGAATTTACGGGCGATAAAGCCGTCGAAAAAATCCGAGATACCGGATATCACCAATACGATGATCGCGGGCGTATAATCTTTTGTGATGTACCTTCCGACGATAAACAGCGCGACAAAAGGCGTGATCAATATGATTCTGAAAAACGAGATCGCGTTGGGTATGGTCATCAGATCTTTACTGATGACCTCGTTTTTCTTTTCTTTGCTCATAATATTTTCCTCAAAAACTTCCATTGAGATTCCCTTATCCCTTACCGTGTACTCGACACATGATTAGTTGAATCCTGTTCATACCGGATATATTCACAGATTGAATCAATTCTTTCCCGAGATCATAGAACCGATCCAAGTAAATATATTACCACTATAGAAGTGATAGAATATGAAGGAATTGTTAATTGTTGACTCATTGAACCAAGAAGAATTGGATCCGACGTTGACAAGGATGAGTTTTGTCAGATATGCCAGCATACATACCAGCAAAACGGCGTCGATCACTCCGATCACCGCACCGCCAACGCGGTTGATGACATTCAGTACAGGGAATCGGAACAGACGCGCGAGCGGTCTTACCAGGATTCTCTGCAGGATCATCATCAAAAACAAAAATACGATGATCGTGATAAAGAATGTCAAGATACCGCAGGCAACAGGCTTGACGGCGGTATTGACCGCTTCACTGATCGTATCAGTCGCGTTAGAGATCGGATCCGAAAAAGCGCGGGTGAGATCCTCAGCGTCCAGATTCGTGATCCCCGTCAGCCATGACGGCAACGCCGAGATAATGCCGTCGGCCGCTTTTGTACTGACACCGCTCACGGCATTGGTAACCGCCTTTTCCAGAGCCGGTCTGACGAACGCGTTATAGGATAACTGCGAGAGCCATTGACCGATCGCGGTAGCCGTCAAATAGGAGATCACGGTCGCGATCAGCCGCGCCAGCGATCTTGCCGCGCCGCGATAGATATTCAGCGCAATTAATACGATAAAGATTACTGCTACAATTACATCAAAAATCATCCTGCACCTCACAGAGAGACAGAATCGATATATCCCGTGCACAGGACATACGCGTCGGAGGATGTGTACATGATAACGGCGTGCGGATCGGAATTCAACTCTTTTTCGGAATACGCTTTGCCGTCTTTGGAATACAACATTACCGAGTCGCCGGTCAGCAGCGCGACCCTGCCTTTATATGTAGAGAGGTTGATGATCTTTTTGTCAACCGAGAAAGACTTTGACTCTTCACCGCTTGCGGAATAAGAAAGGATATCACAGTTTCTGCCGTCGCCGGAGCTGGATAAAGACACTGTATAGGTGTTGGTATCGTCATTGATATCAAACGCTGTCAGGGAACGTCCTTCATAGGAATTCGTACGTAAGCTGCCGTCTTTACCGGTATTCAGCACGTAAGAGGCGTTACGTCCGACGGCACAGGCGTATTTATCGCTGAGATACTTCACCTGATAGATGATGTCGTTATCGACCTCCTGTATCAGCTGCGGCTTCTCCTGTGTGAAATCAAGCACATAAAGCGCAGAGATCTCGGAGCCGTTCAATGCGGACAGACCTGCGACAACCGCTTTGGTACCACCGGAATTCAGCGAGACGGAAGTGACATAATAATCGGCGAACGAGTAGGCAAAAATCTGCTCGTCCTTTTCGTTATAAACATAGAGCTTTGATAAGTAACCGCTGCTCTGCGTCACCAACGCATAGATACCGTTATCGGCATAATCTGCCGTCAAGAGGTTATCCTTGGACTCAAAGCTAAAGACTTCCCCTTCCCTATTGATCATCTGATAACCGGTACCGCCCAGATTATACACCAAAGCGCCTTTATCGCTGACCGTCAGTACGGGATTGATGAAAGCGTGCTGCTCGCTGAAAAGAGATCTGCCGTAATTATTGAGCAGCTTTGTCTTGGTATCGGAAGCATAGCAGATATCCTGTCCGATGCAATCAAAGTTGCCGGCATTGACGCGTTCGCCCTTGATATCGAGGGGGAATTTTTCTTCGCTCTGCTGATTAAACACGCCATACTTGAAGAAGTTGGAGATATTGTGGAAAGAGAATTTATCGGCATTGAATACCGCGAACACAACAGCAAAAAGGATCACCACAATGATAACAACCGCCACGATCCTCTTGACCGGAAACTTTTTCTTCTTGGAAGAAGCTTCCTTTTGCACGTGACTTAACGCGGGTCTTTCATCGGGGAGTGCTTCTTCCTCATCGTCCGGCGAATCCTCAGCGTTGTCTTCCTGTACACTTTCAGGATCCGGATGCTCGCCGTCGTCAGTTTCCTGTACGGGATGCTTTTCAACAGCTTCTTCCTCGTCGGGATCCTCTTGCGGAACATCCTTTAGCGGCGATTCGTCCTCTATCTCATCCTCATCGGGATATTTTTTACGGGCGCGAAGCTCTTTACGTTTCTGTTTTTTCAAAAGCTTTTTCAGCTTTTTCGCGTTTTTATCCTTTAAACGCTTATCTTGTTCATGCTTTGCTTTTTCATCGGTCTCCGAATCTTGCTCGGGGTCTTTGAATTGGATGATCTTTTCATCATCCGCAAAGCGTCTTCCTTTTTTATCCATATTTTCACCCAATTCAGGTTTATTATTGACTGAAATCACTCATAAAATACTTTGTTCAGATATAATCCGCAGGCCGGCGCGGTTGGACCCGCGAGCTTGCGGCTCTCCCCTTCAATGATCTGAGGCAGTGTGCCGAATGCGATCCTGCCGTTATTCATGGCGAGCAGTGTGCCGACCATGATACGAACCATATTGTATAGGAATCCGTCGGCGGCAACCGTAAAGATCACCAGATCGCCCTCTTTTTTGATGTTACAATACTGAACCGTGCGGGTAAAATCCCCTTTTTCACGTTTATCCAAGGTGCAGAAGGAGGTAAAATCATGGGTACCGACAAATGCCTGCGCCTCCCGATTCATCGCTTCGATATCCATATCATAGCGATAATGGAGCGCCAGATCCTGCAAAAACGGGTTGCGCACACGGCTGTTCCACACCTTGTAGACATATTCTTTTCCGGTGCAGGAATAGCGCGCGTGAAAATCATCGGATACCTGACGGACATCGGTGACCGCTACATCATCGGGCAGATAACGGTTCATCGCCATCATCAAGTGATCCTCGGTGATGGGATGCGCGATCTTCATCGATACACAATACATATTGGCGTGTACGCCGCTGTCGGTGCGTGAACAGCCCTTGATATCCGGGCGCTCATGAATGATCTGATACAGTGCCTCCTGAAAGACCTCTTGTACCGTGATCGCATTATCCTGGATCTGCCAGCCATGCAGATTCTTACCGCAGTAGGTCAGTGTTAATAATAAGTTTCTCATACAGTGACATTCATAAATACATTCAGTAATACAACTCCCGCGATCACCAACAGCGTAAACACGATGCTCAGATAATCGCGAGCAGCCAGATGGAGCTGTTTCATGCGGGTACGACCCTCGCCGCCGCGGTAACAGCGACATTCCATCGCGACCGCTAATTCATACGCGCGTCGGAACGCGGAGACAAAGAGCGGAACCAGGATCGGCACCAGCGCCTTGACACGCGTGATCAGATTGCCGCTTTCCATATCGGCGCCTCTCGCCTTTTGCGCCGCCATAATCTTGTCGGTCTCTTCCAGCAAGGTCGGTACAAAGCGCAGGGCGATGGTCATCATCATCGCGATCTCATGCACCTTGACATGGAAGATCGTCAACGGTTTCATCAATCGCTCAAGCGCATCGGTCAAATCGGTCGGAGAAGTGGTGAAGGTCAGCACGGAGCTGCATAATATCAGGCACACGATGCGTACGCAGACGAATATTGCGTTGTGGATACCCTCCCATGTGACCTTGATAAAGCCCCATTGGAAGATCGGCTCACCTGTTCCGTAAAAGAGATTCAACAGTGACGTGATGACCACGATCACAATGATCACCTTGAGGCTCTTTAGATACATTTTCAGCGGCACTTTTGATAGTATCACAATCAAAAGAACGACTGCCGCCACCAACGCCAATGAATAATAATTGAACGTACAGAAAACCAGTACGATATACGCGATCAGGCTGAGGATCTTGACACGCGGATCCAATCGATGGATCACGGAGTCGGCGGGAAAGTACTGTCCGAGGGTAATATCTCTCATAGACGACCCTCCTTTTTCAGATACTCCGTGATATCGTGAACGGCTTTTTCGACCGTCAGCGTCCCTTTATTCAGAGGGACTCCCGCTTCAATCAAGGAATCGATGATCGAGGTGATCTGCGGGATTCGCAGCCCCATCGACGCCAGACGATCTCCCTGTGAAAAGATGCGGTCACAGGTATCAAACATTTGAAGATGAGCGTGATCCATCACAAGTGCCTTGTCACATACCGCCGCGACATCCTCCATGGAATGAGATACCAGCAGTACGGTATTGCCGCGTTGTTGATGGTAGCGGTAGATCTGGGTGAGCAGTACATCCCTGCCCAGGGGATCCAGACCCGCACAGGGTTCGTCGAGGATCAGGATATCGGGATCCATCGCGATCACACCCGCGATCGCGGCACGGCGCTTTTCACCGCCCGACAGATCGAAGGGCGATTTTTGCAGAAGCTCCGTGTTCAATCCGACAAACTGAGCGGCTTTTTGAACACGCTCTTTGATCTCATCTTCACTCAGCCCCATATTCATCGGACCGAAGGAAATATCTTTTTCGACCGTTTCTTCAAACAGCTGATACTCGGGATACTGGAACACCAGACCGACTCTAAAGCGGATCTTTCTGATCTCCTTAGGCTTATCCCAAATATCGATCCCATCCAGTGTGATGGAACCGGATGTAGGCTTCAGCAAGCCGTTGAGCATCTGCACCAGCGTGGATTTACCGGAACCGGTATGACCGATGATGCCGATGAAATCGCCCTGATCGACGTCAAAGCTGACATGATCGACAGCCGTATGCTGAAACGGCGTTTTCTGTGAATACACAAAGGAAGCGTCTTTGACACTGAGTAAGCTCATCGGAGCACCTCCTTAAGCAGTGAGGTACATTCTTCCTCGGTCAAAGGAAGCTCCTTGATCTCAATGCCGCAGGCACGCAGCTTATGGCACAGCTCTGTCGCCTGAGGAACATCTAAACGGTGCTTTTTGAGCAGCTCCACCTGAGAGAACACCTCTCGGGGTGTACCGGAGGTGAGCATTTCTCCGTTATCGATCACATAGACCTTGTCGGCGAGCACCGCTTCTTCCATATAATGCGTGATCATCACGATCGTGATACCGTTCTCGCGGTTGAGCTTGAGGATCGTGTCGAGCACTTCCTGTCTACCTTTGGGGTCAAGCATCGCGGTCGGCTCATCCAGTACGATGCAATCGGGCTTCATGGCAATGATACCCGCGATGGCGATCCGCTGTTTTTGACCGCCGCTGAGCTTATGCGGCGCGTTGAGGCGATACTCATACATATCGACCGCTTTGAGCGCTTCATCGACACGTTCGCGGATCTCGTCGGACGGAATGCCGAGGTTCTCGGGTCCGAACGCGACGTCTTCCTCTACAATGCTCGCGACAAGCTGATTGTCGGGATTTTGCAGCACCAGACCGACCTTGCGGCGGATATCGTAGGTGCACTGTTCGTCAGCGGTATCCATACCGTCGATAAACACTTTTCCGGATGTAGGCAACAGCATGGCATTGAGATGCTTTGCCGCTGTGCTCTTTCCGGAACCGTTATGCCCCAATATTGCAACGAATTCGCCCTTTTTGATAGCAAAGCTGATATCATTGAGAACGGGCTTTTGGGTCGCGGCATCCGATTCATTCTGGGATTCATATTGAAATGTAACGTTTTGTACAGAAATATATTCCATATACTCTCCAAATCATTGGCAGATCATTTGGCTCGCTGTCAAAGAGTGTGTCAAATCATCTGCGCCATATCGCGGTAGAACCGCAAGGAAGGGTCAGCCCGGATTCGGTCACGTCTAATCCGATTTCATCGGATGATACGGTACCGCCGAATCGGCTTTTGATGACCGTTCCCAAAATATACTCCATCACCGAGGGTGATAACCCCGTGGTGTAAGAATTCAAAATCACAAATTCGGCATTGTCTGCAAGTACGCCGGAACACAGCTCTACAAATTCATAGATGCGTTCTTCAAGTTTCCAGATCTCACCGTTCGGACCGCGTCCGTAGGACGGAGGATCCATGATGATACCGTCGTATTTGTGGCCGCGACGGATCTCACGGGCAACGAACTTTGCACAGTCATCGACGATCCAACGCACCGGTTGATCGACGACGCCGGAAGAGATTGCGTTCTCCTTTGCCCAGTTGACCATGCCCTTTGCCGCGTCAACATGACAGACCTTTGCGCCGGCGTTCAGGCAAGCGATCGTCGCACATCCTGTATAACCAAAAAGATTGAGGATGTTGAGCTGACGGTCGGATTTGCGGATGATATCCCCTGCCAGATCCCAGTTGACTGCCTGCTCGGGAAAAACGCCGGTATGCTTGAAGCCCATGGGCTTGACGTTGAACACCAGATCTCGGTATTTGACCTGCCAGGAGGCAGGGACTTTTTTGAACATTTGCCACTTACCGCCGCCTGTATTTGAGCGAAGATAGCGGGCGTGTGCGTTATGCCAGAGCGGATTTTTGCGCTCGGTGTTCCAGATGACCTGCGGATCGGGACGGATCAGAATGATATCGCCCCAACGCTCTAAGCGCTCTCCGCGGGAGGAATCAATGAGCTCATAATCGCTCCATTCGATTGTTTTTCGCATATTGGTTTCTCTACTTTACAAATGATGATTGGTAATACCAGCCGAAATTAAAATACACTACAGGAAGCAACCCTCCGGCTCTTCGAGCCACCTTTCTCTCCGGAAACGGCTCCCCCTTGTCCTTCGGACATTCCCCCAACGGGGATACCTTAGGAAAAGGAGGCATATGGGTTGCGATCAGTACAGGACGTCGCTTGTCGTCCCTCGCAATGACAGAATTCAGTCAAACAAACTGCCTTGTGCTGCCGCGGTGTTAGCGGGGACTTTGTAGCCGAGGTGCTCATATGCCGCTGCGGTGACACAGCGTCCGCGCGGTGTACGGGACAAAAAGCCGATCTGCATGAGATACGGTTCATAGACGTCCTCGATGGTCACAGCTTCTTCACCGATCGCCGCCGCGAGCGTTTCCAGTCCGACGGGACCGCCGCGATAATATTTGATCATCGCCTCGAGCATGCGTCGGTCATTCTGATCCAGACCCAGCTCATCGATCTCAAGCCTGTCAAGCGCCGTTTGCGCCACTTCCAGTGTGATCACACCGTCGGAGATGACTTCGGAGAAATCGCGCACACGCTTTAACAGACGGTTGGCGATTCGAGGGGTGCCGCGTGATCGGGACGCAAGCTCCAAAGCGCCCTCTTCATCGATCTTGATATCTAAGATCCCGGCAGATCGGGTGATGATCTTTGCCAATTCTTCAGGTGTGTACATTTCGAGCCGCAATACTACGCCGAAACGGTCGCGCAAGGGCGCGGTCAGCTGACCTGCTCTTGTCGTCGCACCGACTAAGGTGAACTTCGGCAGCGGCAGATGATAAGATGCCGCCATCTGACCTTTACCGGTGATGATATCGATCGCAAAATCCTCCATCGACGGATAGAGGATCTCTTCCACAGAACGGGAAAGTCTGTGGATCTCGTCGATGAACAGTACATCGCCGGGGTTCAGGTTAGTGAGCAGCGCCGCGAGGTCACCGGGCTTTTCGATAGCGGGGCCCGAGGTGATACGAATATTCACGCCCATCTCATTGGCGATGATACCGGATAAGGTCGTCTTGCCCAGTCCGGGAGGGCCGTACAAAAGCACATGGTCGAGCGACTCGCCGCGCTTTTTCGCCGCTTCGATAAAGATTCTTAAGTTTTCTTTTGCTTTATCCTGACCGATATAATCCTCCAACGTTTTCGGACGCAGAGGGTTATCGGAATCGATCGCATCGGATGGGATCTCGGAGGTGTCCATGATACGATCTTCGAAATCCATTTCAAAATCTGTGTTATAATCCATGACACAAAGCCTTTCAAAAATGATTCAAATTGATCGGGAGGTGTTAGCCCCTCCCCACCACAGAATTATTATGCCATTTGCTTTAAGGTAGCCGCAATCATCGCTTCGACCGACAAGCTCGGATCGAGCTTAGACAGGATCGGCGTGACATCGGCGGCGGAATAGCCCAGCACCGCGAGTGCCGCGACAGCCTTCGGAACGTTGCCTGTATCCGCGATCACACTGCCCTTGCTGACGTCAAAGCCTGCCGTATCGACCACGCCCTTGATCTTGTCCTTTAACTCGAGCACGATACGTTGGGCGAGCTTGGGTCCGACGCCATTCGCTCGGGTCAGGGTCTTGCTGTCGCCGGAGGATACGCACATGGCGATCTGTTCACTTGTCAGATCAGACAGGATCGCCAGCGCCACCTTGGGACCGACGCCGGTGATGCCGATCAGCATCTTGAAGGTAGATAACTCGCCTTTGGACGCAAAGCCGTACAGCTCCATCGCGTCCTCACGGACGTTCATGTAGGTGTAGAGCATGGTTTCGGTATTTAGCTTGAGCTGTTTTTGGGTCGTGATCGAGGTCTGCACCCGATAACCGACGCCGCCGCATTCCACAACAGCAAAGCCGGCATCCATCAAAATCAGATTACCTCTGACAGAATATATCATTACTTGATTCCTCGTTTCATCATGATGTTACGCAGATCGGTACCCGCCGCCTGTGTATGCGTCAATGCGAGCGCGAGCGCGTCGGCGGTATCATCGGGTTTGGGCACTTCTTTGAGATGCAGCAGTCTGCGGGTCATCTCCATCACCTGCGGCTTATGCGCCCTGCCGTAACCGGTCACGGCAGTTTTGACCTGCAGGGGGGTGTATTCATAGATCGGGATATGCGCCTGCTGCGCGGCTAAAAGGATCACACCGCGTGCCTGTGCCACCTGGATCGCCGTAGTGGTATTGGTGTTGAAATAGAGCTTTTCGATCGACATGACATCGGGTTTGGCGTGTCCGATCAGCTCAACGGTATCGTCATAGATCTGTTGAAGGCGGACATTGAAATCGGTATGCGCCTCGGTTGTGATCGCGCCGAACGCGACGGGGCGGTGCGAGGTGCCCTTATATTCAATTACACCCCACCCGACGATCGCATAGCCGGGATCGATACCGAGGATAACCAAACGCTCCACTCCTAACGAAACAACACACTCGATAGACGAGAAAGAATTCCATCCCTTCTCACAATCGGTTGGTATTGCCGCGGGTCGACAAAACTGTCGAGACCTCACAGCAGCCATTCAAATAATGTGCATAATTTGACAGTTTATTATAACACAAATACACCATCATAGCAATAATAAAATGAAAAAAGTCGCACCAAACTGCGACTTTTTCAACCATGATATTTATGCAATTATTTCGATAAGACGGCTTTTTTCACCATGTGGAACGCAACCGCGCCGATCAGGTTGCCGAGCGATACCAACAGGATGTAGACGATACCCTTTACGGAATACAGCGAATAAGCGGATGAAGCGGCAAAATAGAACATGTCCGCTACGCTGTGCTCAAAGCCGCAGAGGATGAACGCGGGCACACAGGTGAACACCAAAATGTACTTGGGAAGCGACTTTTTATCCTTATCGCTCCTGAAATAATCCACTGCGATATAGACGAGGATGCCGCATAACGCGCCCAAGATGATCGTCTGCCACCACGACTGGGTGAGCTTTGTTTCACAAATCGTTTTAGCGGTCTCGGCAAGATTCGGTTTTGCGAACATCACGAGTGTACCTATCAACATACAGCCGAGGATATTGCCGAGCCAGATCGTGCAAAGATAAGGGATGTAGGACAGCTTGTTCTCGAGCAGATAAGCGGTCTTGCCGGTGAACAGTAAAAAGCCCATGATCAGGATCACCGAGAGTCCCAGCGAGAACATGATCGCGCCGAGGGGCGCTTTTTCGATTGCGACACACGCCAGATATACCGAGCCGCCGAACGAGATCATGATGCCCGCCAACACGGCGGAAAACAGATTTTTCACAAATTTCATTTTATCGAACCCTTCTTTTATTTGTCCTATAACGCCACATTACTATAGCAAATCCGACTTCATTTTACAATAGCATAGAAGAATTATAAATAATTCAATCGGAATCGGTCTTTTTCAACGTCAGCACGCTGCCGTCACGGTTCAGCTCTACCCGATCACCGTACAGCTTATATCCAAAGGAATAGTTCATCCCGCTCTCTTCATCAAAGATCAACAAATCGTCATCCGTCAGCATACACAAGCCGCTGATATACAAAAGCTCGTTGTCGCCCTCGATATCGAGAGTTCCGTTATTCTCCGAGAAGGATAAGGTCACATCGGCGCCGTTATCGAAGGAACCGCTCCATGTGTACATTTTCAGTTCATCCGAGGGGCTCTGAATACTTTTGACACAGGATGACAGGCTGAGAACCGCTGCCAACAACAGGAAAATCAACAAAAACTTACCGCGCATTACCATCACCAAGACAGTATATGCGCGGTATTGTGCAGACAGAAGTTATTCGGTTTTCTCTTGTGCATCAGCTTTTTGTCTCATGCGGGTCGCCTGTAAGCCCTGCGTCGTCATGAACATGATCACAAGGATCAAGAGCAGACTGACGATGCCGCCGTAAGCGATCGACTTACCGGGACCGAAGCAGATCACAACAGCGCTGAGTATACAGGTGATATAGCTGATCACATACTTTTTCTTGGATTTTTTATCCAAGAGGAAAAAGAAGAACGAGACGATCGGCAGGATGACCAGGATCGCGCCGTAGATCGCGCTCATCACCTGACCCGAACTCCCGTAGCCATTGGGCTGGATCAAAAGATTGACCGCGGTGAGGATGGAATACTGTCCATCATCGTTCACGGGACCGTACATCAAGGGCATCCAGACCGTTACCAGAACCAGCAGAAAATACATGACTGCTAAAAAGATGCGGACTTTCTTTTCGGAGCTTGACTCCTTGATCTCATCTTTATCAAAATATTTCGCCATCATTACACCTCGAATGTGTTAATAGTTGATTATTACGCTTCTTATATTAGCACAAACCGATGATGAATACAACAATAATTTGACTTTATAAGAAAAAATGCTATACTTCTTAGAGAATTTGTGCAAACAAAGGAGGTATCATGTATGCACTGGATTCATAACACTGTGATTTACAATATTTATCCGTTCGGCTTCTGCGGAGCGCCGAAGGACAATGATTTTCAATTGAATTACAGACTGGATAAGATCTATGACTTTATCCCCCATTTTAAGAAGATGGGCGTCAACTGCATTTTGTTCAACCCGGTATTCGAGAGCACCCGCCACGGCTATGACACGATCGATTACCGAAAGATCGACAGCCGTCTGGGCGATAACGCGAGCTTCAAAAAGATCTGCGATACCCTGCACCAAAACGGGATCCGCGTGATCTTGGACGGCGTATTCAACCATGTCGGACGTGATTTCTTCGCCTTCAAGGATATTCAGGAAAAGGGCATGGGCTCACCCTATACCTCGTGGTTCCAGAATATCCGATTTGATCAGCAGAGCCCCTACGGCGATCATTTCAGCTATGAGGGCTGGGCGGGATTCTATGATCTGGTCAAGCTGAATCTGAACAACGAGGAGGTTTTGAACTACCTCTTTGAAGCGGTTCGCTACTGGATCGATGAATTCGATATCGACGGTTTGCGTCTGGACGCCGCTAACGTCATGGATGTGAACTTCTTCAAGCGTCTGCGCGGTGTTACCAAAGAGAAAAAGCCCGATTTCTGGATGTTCGGTGAGATCGTCGGCGGCGATTACAACCGTCTGGCAAATGCGGAAACGCTTGATTCCGTCACCAATTACGAGATCTACAAGGGTCTTTTCTCCTGTCACAACGACCGTAACTATTTTGAATTCGCTCATTCCGTCGATCGTCAGGTCGGCGACTGGGGTATGTACAAGAACATCTACATGTACAACTTCGCGGATAATCACGATGTGACAAGACTTTCGAGCATCATCCGTGATAAAGCGTTGCAGAAGAATGTTTACACCATGCTGTACGCGATGCCGGGCGTGCCCTCGATCTACTACGGCAGTGAGTTCGGTATGGAGGGCAAAAAGCAGCCCCATTCCGATGACGACCTGAGAAGAGAGCTGAATCTGAACGCGCTGGAGAATCCCGATTACGCGCTGTTCGAGCACATTTGCAAACTCGGTAAGATCAGACACAGTTTGGAAGCGCTGCAATACGGCAAGTATAAGAATGAACAGATCCAGCTTGAGCACATGTGCTTTTCGATGAAGACCGACAATCAGAAGGTCTATATCATGCTCAATCAGAGCAACGAACCGCGCAACATCGGCGTTAACACGGATTTCAACGGCGTTCTGACCGATGTGCTCAACGGCAATCAGCAATATCCATGCAACGGCTGGTGCGAGATCACCGTTCCGCCGATGAGCTCCATGATCCTTGTCGCGAACGACGGCTCTTTTATGATCGACTTTGCGGATAACGAGGGCAATGTACCGATCCCCTCCCCCGAAAGCACATCTGCTCCCGTCGAGGAGAAAGAGCCCGAATTAGTCCCCGAGGAGATCGTAAAAGGTCGATACAGACATTTCAAAGGTAACGAATACGAGGTGATCGACTTCGCCAAGGACAGTGAGACGACCGAACCGATGGTCATCTACCGCGCGCTGTACGGCGAGCACGACCTGTGGGTACGTCCGTACAAGATGTTCCAAGAGATCATCGAACGCGACGGTAAAAAGATGAGGAGATTTGAGAAAATCGATTGATCGCTATTGAATATAAACAATTCAAAAATATGACGAAAGGCTGTCACATTCCGAACATGTGGCAGCCTTATTCTTTGGTTATTGATTCAGTTCTTCGTGATTCTTTTCAAGATTCTTCTTAGCGCGCTCCGCTTCTTTTTCGATGTACTTCTGATCATTGTCGATCTGCTTACCGTAGACGACGAATCGCGTGTACAGGAACTCCGTGACGAGATTTAACAGCATGCTGAGGATCTCGACCAGATAATTGTTCCAGCCCAAAGTTTCCACCAGATAATTACCGCCGATCGTAGACAGCGGTGTGAAGATGCAATAGTAGAGAAAGACCTTGAGCATCGCCACCGGAACATTAGCCGCGGAATGGAAAGTGAATTTACGGTTGATCGTAAAGTTATACAGCACCGATAACACCAACGAGATCAGGTAACACGGCCAGTAACTGAACCCCGAGAACTCGGTGAGCAGCGTAAAGGAAACGATCTGGATAATGCCCGCTGACGCGGAGAACAGCACAAATTTGATCGTACGGATTATTTCTTTCTTTTTGTTATTCATAAAAAACCTCGTTAATCCATCACATATTAAATCGCGGAAACCGAAGTGGGTTTCCGCGATAATCATTCTTATTGAGTAACCGAATTAGCGTTCGACGCGGTGGTCGCCGCAGCGGAAGAAGATGAGGAAGATCCGCCGGATACCGAATCCTCGTAAATGAACTTCGCAACATCGCTACGAACACCGTCCCAATCGTGGATCGCGATAACGCTCTGTCCGTCAGGCGTCGTGCCATAGCCCCATTTACCCTGAGTCGGCAGAGACAGCTCTTCCATGTCGTATTTGATATACGTCATCATGTTGGATACAAGGAAGGTGATATCACCCTTCTTCAGATTGGTGGTGACCAGAGGTCCGATCTTGTTCGCGACAGAAACCAGTTCAGTCAAAGAGGCCTTCTCACGCAGACTCTTGATGATCGTCTGGATCAGGTTGCGCTGACGGGAGGTACGATCCCAGTCGTCACCGGAGAAGCTGTATTCGGGATTACCGCCCAGACTCTCCTCGCCGCGATCTCGTGCGTACCACAACGCCTGATAGCCGTCGAGATGTACCATCTGTTTCTCTTTGGTCTCATCATACTTCAGGAAAGAGGTGACATCTGTCTGACCGTTGACATCGATCTGCGCGTTGATATACTTGATCTCTTCCAAAGTCAGCTCGATATCGACGCCGCCGAGTGCTTCGATAACCTGTCTGAAGGAAGAGAAGTCGACCGTCGCGTACTTATCGACCTTGATACCAAAGTTCGTTTCGATCGTATCGATCGACAATCTCTCGCCGCCGAAAGTGAAAGCGGAGTTGATCTTGTTCTCACCGTGACCGGGGATGCTGACGTAGGTATCACGCTGGAAGGAAGTCAGCTTCAATTTCTTGTGAACATTATCGATCGAGAGAAGGATCGTGGTATCGCTGCGTCCGTGATCCTCTTCGGTGGCAGGAGAATCCTGACCGAAAAGCAGGATGTTCAAAACGTTATCACTCGAAAGCAGCGTATTGCCGCCGTTAGCGACAGAAACCGTGGTTTCGGTGGTAACAGTGGTAGCGGCAGGAGCTTCGGCGGGTTCTAATTCTTTGAAGTGCATCGAATCCAGAACCTTGTAGTAATAAACCAAACCGGAACCGACCAAAAGCATGATCAGGGACAGTACCAGAACAAAGATCCTGCGACCGAGACCCTTATTCTTTTTCGGTTTACGGGGAGATGACTCTCGCCGCTCTCTATCGTCGTATATCTTATTCATGTCGTCAGATGATGAAATATCTACATAATCGTCATCATATCTAGCCATATAAGATACCGCCTTTCGTCATATAATCTATGTAAGCGGACATACTCTTACATTTTAAATCATTCTTATATTATACTCAAAAAGAATTATTTAATTTTCTATAAAAGAATATATGTCGAAATTCATACTTTTTTTACAAGTTATGGGAGATATTAGCACATTAGGATAGGAACATGTACTAAATCCGGGATCATCCAAGCTCATCCAGCGTCAGATAATACGCCGGGATGCACTCCTCCATAAAGATCTTCAAGGCAGGGAGCTCCATCTTTTCGATCGCCGATTCAGTCGCTTCCTTCGCTTTTTGAAACTCATTATTCCCCATGCGGACTTCTTCGATACATTTGATCAGCGCGGAAAGTTTATCCGCCGCCTTGACATAACGTTCCAAAACGGCGTCCTCATTGGAGATCACAGGGCGATAGATCGCCTGCAGATCGTCGGGCAGCATGTGAATCAATCGTTCCTCCGCGACCCTTTCGACCGTTTTATACGCGTTCTTGATCTCGGGGTTATAATACTTGATCGGGGTGGGCATATCGCCGGTGATGATCTCGCTCGCGTCGTGGAACATGGCGATCACAGCGGCTTTATTCGCATCAAGATCCTCATGCAGACGAGTGTTGGCGATCGTGACCAACGCGTGAGCAAGGATGGCGGTTTCCAGACTGTGCTCGGAAATATTCTCGGTTTTTGTGTTATTCATCAACCCCCAGCGGTCGATATATTTCATCCGTGAGATCATAGCGAAAAAACGATTCATTGACTGAACTCCTTTTATTTGACAAAAACTAAAAATTTTTAGTGCATTTTATCAGATTGTGTGTTATAATATATAAGTTGAGGTGTGTAATTCTGCTGTGTACCCTTTACTAAGAGCATTTTAACACATTTTTTCATGCACGTAAAGACTTTTCACAGGAGGACGAAAAATGGTTCTGAATCGTATTGATCGCGATAAAAAACCATATGCGTTGTTTGCTTTTTTATGGGCATTCCTCCTTTCTGTGATCCTTGTTGTTCCCGTCATGATCTATGATCAGGGATACTTTTTATACTACGGCGACTTTAACGTACAGCAGATCCCGTTTTATCAGCTGGCGCATGATTCGATCCGAAACGGTGAGATGGGATGGAGCCATCTGACCGATCTGGGCGCCAATTTCATCGGCAGCTACAGCTTCTATGTGCTGGGGTCTCCTTTTTTCTGGCTGACCGTTCTGCTTCCCTCCGCATGGGTGCCCTTCTGTATCGGCCCTCTGCTGATGCTGAAGCTGGGCTTTGCGTCACTGTCCGCCTATATTTACATACGCAGATATGTACGGCATAAGAAATATGCTGTGATCGGCGGCGTGCTCTACGCGTTTTCCGGTTTTTCCGTCTACAATATATTTTTCTTTCATTTTCATGAAGCGATCATCATCTTTCCGCTCCTGTTGGCAGCGTTGGATGAGTTCCACGCGACCAAACGAAAGGGCGTCGTCGCGCTTGCGGTATTCGCCGCCGCTACGGTGAACTATTACTTTTTCTTCGGGCAGGTCGTCTTTGTCATTATCTATTATATCGTCAAGCTGATCTCGAGATCCTATCGCTTTCATATTCGGGATTTCTTCGCACTCGCGTTTGAATGTATCGCGGGCTTCGCGATGTCGATGATACTGCTCCTGCCGTCGATCACCGCCATCACAAGTAACTATCGTGTATCGGAGTTTTTGTACGGCTGGGATGCGGTCGTGTATTCAAAGGCACAAAGATACGTCCAAATACTGGTCAGCATGTTCTTCCCCGGTGACGTACCGGCAAAAAACAACTTTACTCCGTCAGCGGGAGCGAAGTGGTCCTCCGTCGCCGCATATATCCCGATGTTCTCCATGACCTTTGTGATCGCGTATCTGCGGCTTAAGAAGCGCGGCTTCTTCCGCAGGATGATCATCATTCTGCTGATCATGGCATGCATCCCGATCCTCAACAGCGCCTTCCAATGCCTGAACAACAATTATTATGCGCGATGGTTCTATATGCTGACGCTGTTGATGATTCTGGTCACGGTTCAGTCACTTGACAGCTTCAACATATTTGAATTCAAACGCGGCTTCTATCCGACCCTTATCATCACACTTTCCATAACGGCTTTGATCGGATTGATGCCGGATGAAACGGACAAGCCGATCAAATCCTTTGAGCTCGGTATCGCGGAATCGCCTAAGCGCTTCTGGGTGTTCGTCATCGCGACGCTATGCGGTCTGGCGTTAACGCTGCTGATCGCTTTCTGCTACAAAAAGAAACGTAAATGGTTTTTCCGCGTCACCGTCATCTCGCTGAGCCTGTTCGTCGCGACATACAGCACGATGTATATGTGGTCGGCTCGCGGTTATGCGGATCGTGACGATGAATTCATGATCAACTACGCGCTGAACAGCGGTAAGGATATCACGATCGACGATATCAAAGAGGTACGTTCCGACTTCTATAAAACCTCCGATAATATGGGAATGTTCTGGCAGGTGCCTAATATACAGGCGTTCCACAGTATCGTTCCGGGGTCGTTGATGAATTTCTATAACAATGTCGGCGTACAACGCGACGTCGGCTCCCGACCTTCAACAGATTATTACGGACTGCGAGGATTATTGTCGGTGAAATATCTGTTTGAAGAGGATGACCCGGACGCCGCCTCCGCGGAATATTTCACGCATATGCCCGGTTATCGTTATCTGAGAACCGAAAACGGCTTTGACGCCTATGAAAATGAGTATTATGTCCCGATGGGATTCACCTATGATCGGTTCATCACCAAAGAGGAATACGAAGATTTGAGCAAGGACGTCAGGCATTTGGCGTTATTGAAAGCAATGGTGCTGACGCAGGATCAGATGAAGCAATACGCGGATATCACCGGCTATACCGACGGGATGTATCTCAACCTCAACTTCTCGCACGATCCCAACAAGTCACAAGATATCCATTATCCCAAATACGAAGGATTTGAGAGCATCACCGGAGATTTTGTTTACAGTGAGCAAAGCTATTTTGCGGATACAGAAAAGCTCAAAAAGCACTCCTGTAACTCGTTCACTTATACTAAAGAGGGCTTTGAAGCGCAGTTTGACAATCAAGGAAACGATAATCTTTTGTTCTTCAGTATACCGTATGACAAGGGATGGAGCGCATACGTCAACGGTGAAAAGACCGATGTAGAAGAAGTCAATACCGGTTTGATGGCGGTACGCGTACCGGGACACCAAACCAGTGACATCCGTTTTGTCTATCACACGCCTTTGTTAAAAGAAGGCTGTATCATATCCAGCGCGGCGGTCGTCGCGCTGGCGATCTACCTGATTATCTTCAAGGGTTTTCGCGCTAAGCGAGAATACCGCAGAACATACAGAAAAAAACAGAACACCAGGAAAATGAGGAGGAAGTTATGAGTTTCGGCGAAAAAATACTCGATTACAAAGAGGCGATCATCACCGATTTGGCGGAACTGATCGCCATCAAATCCGTTACCGGTATCCAGGACGGATGCAAAGAAGCGCTGGATTGGATGATGAAAAAGGCGATCAGCTTCGGTCTGAAAGCGGAAAGCATCGAGAACGAGGCGGGTCACGTTGAATTGGGTGAGGGCGGCAAGCTCTGCGGCATACTGGCGCATCTGGACGTCGTCCCCGAGGGCAACAACTGGGACTCCCTGCCGTTTGAGCTGTCGATCGGCGACAACGGATATATGTACGGTCGCGGCGTGACCGACGATAAAGGCGCCGCGCTGATCAACCTTTATTGTCTGAAGGCACTCAAGGACAACGGCGTCGTCGGCAAGAACACCCTGCGCGCCATCTTCGGCACCAGTGAAGAACGCGGCATGACCGATATGGACAAATACTTTGAGTATGAGCCGATGCCGGATCTTTCTTTCACCCCTGATTCGGAATATGGTATTTGTGTCGGTGAAAAGGGTATTTTACAATTAGAGCTGTACGCGGATACCCATGACGGTACCACGCTGACACAGTTCCACTCCGGCAAGGCGACCAACGCGGTGCCCGATACCGCCTACGCGCTGCTTGACTGTACCGAGAACGAGGATCATCAGCTGGCGCGGCTCGCCGACGCAAAGAAGGGCTCGTTTGAGTTTTATTATACCATCGACGGCATGATGGTACTCTCGCGCGGTAAAGCGGCTCATGCCGCGAACCCTGATGAAGGCTTGAATGCCGCTACGGCGCTGGTCGATCTGCTGACCTCCAACTTCGCACTGCCCACCATGGGCTCTCTCCCCTCCTTTATCAGCCATTATATCGGCGTCGACACCGACGGTGTGATGCTGGGCATCAAGATGAGAGATAAGGAATCCGGTCCGCTGACGGTCAACGTCGGCACCATCCATATCGACGAGGGTTATTCCACCTGTACGCTGGATATCCGTTATCCGGTGACCGCGGACGGTGAAAAGATCCTCGAAAAGATCACCCGTCAGGCAAACAAAGAAGGGATCCACGTCAAGGTGCTGTCGCATCTGGAGCCGCTGTATCTCAGCAAAGATTCCGACATTGTCCGCATCCTCTCCGATTCCTACGAGGCTGTCATGGGCGAAAAGCCAAAGCTCTATACGACCGGCGGCGGTACCTATGCGCGTAAGCTCGGCGGCAAGGGCGTCGCGTTCGGCCCGGTATTCGAGGGAGAAATCAGCAACATTCATAACGCAAACGAGTGTATCAATGTTGAAAAGTTTTTCCAACATGCGCAGATCTGTCTGGAGAGCATGTATAATCTTTACACTAAGGGATGATCAATAATGTCTGCTGAATCAATCATCAAATCACAGGCACGCGGGATCTTAAAACAGAATTATGTCAAAGCGATTATGGCGCTTTTGATCATCTGTATACCGTACACCATCAACGACGGTACGACAACGATCATCTCCTGTCTGGTGCCTCGATTTGTCACGGATGAAACGACAAGCATGTTTTTGGTCTATTCGATCGGTTATCCGGTAGAGGTGATCATGGCGTTTCTGTTTTCTCCGATCATCAACGGTTATATCCGCGCCTTTTACAAAGCAGCGTATACGGAAACGATCGACCTAAAGGACGTATTCTTTTACTTTGGGAGCGGTCGGTATCTCAACGCCCTCGGACTGAACATTCGCTTTATCCTGCGGATGCTCCTGCCGGTGTTGATCCTTTACTCTCCGCTGATCGCCTATGTCATCATCGGCTCCTCATATGCGCCGGAGTTTACCGAAACCGTTATCTACTATGACTTCTACTTTATTCTCGCGGTATTATCCACGATCACGACGATATTGTATTCACTGCGCTACTTCACGGTATTCACTGTCAGTGCCGATAACCCGGACTTTTCACCGAAGCAGGTATTTCAATACAACAAATATATCATGAAGCACAGAACCGGCAGCGCGGCAAAGCTGATCTTCAGCTTTACGCCGTGGATCCTGCTGTGTCTGTTGATTCTGCCTATGCTGTATGTCATCCCTTATATGACGCAGTCGCTGTGTATCAGCGCCAAATGGATGACGAAGGCGGCGTTGGAGGAGAACGAATAATGAGAGTTTCACTATGTACGATCGCGCGCAACGAAGAAGAAGCGCTGCAAGGTCTGCTCAGAGATTTTGAGGATCAGAACTATCCGCACAACAAGATCGAGGTCATCATGATCGATTCCAACTCTACCGATCATACCCATGATGTGATGGAGGAGTTCAAAAACACCGACAACGGTTTTTATGATGTAAAGATCTACAAAACCAACGGTAAAAATCAGGCGTGCGCCTGGAATGTCGCGATCGAACACGCGACGGGCGATATCATCATCCGTGTTGACGCGCACTCCAAGATCCCGCGTCAGTTCGTTTCCCGCAATGTATTCAACATCCAGGAGGGCGAGAATATCGTCGGCGGCGGTCGTCCCAATATCTGCGCCAACCCCAATCCGTGGACGAAGACCCTGCTGGCAGCGGAGGAAAGCCTGTTCGGATCCTCTGTCGCGGATTACCGCAGACCTGCCGCGCAAAAGGAGTATCATGACAGCCTGTTCCACGCGGCATACAGACGCGAGGTATTCGCCGAGGTCGGCGGATTCAATGAGGATCTGGGGCGTACCGAGGACAACGAGCTGCATTACCGTATCCGCAAGGCGGGCTACAAGATGTGCTGTTGTCCCGAGATCATCTCGTTTCAGCATACGAGAAGCACCTTTTCGAGGATGATCAAGCAGAAATACGGCAACGGATACTGGGTCGGACTGACACTGGGCGTGTGCCCCGGTTGTCTGAGCTACTTCCACTTTATCCCCTTTGTCTTTTTGCTGAGCATCATCGGTACATTATTATTATGGGCGATCCTGAATCAGCCGGTATTCTTCGCGGTCATCATGGCGATGTACACGATGTTCAACTTTGTTAATACCGTCGGCGCGTTCGTTATCAAAAAATCCATCAATCCGCTGTTTTTGATCCTGCCGCTGCTCTTCCCTATTCTGCATATCAGCTACGGCATCGGAACGCTGGTCGGACTGATCAAGCTGCCGTTCTGGAAGCACAGTCTGGACGGAAGCGCACAGAGAAGGATCGAAGAGATCAAAGAAGCGGTCAAGAACAATACCGTCATCTATGACGATGAACATGAAGAAGTATTATGAGTGAGATCATTAACGTAGACAGAGATACACTCAGAAAGCTCCAGCTCAAGGAGCTCGAGTCACTGGTGTATTTCGATGAATTCTGTAAAAAGCATGAGCTGACCTACTTTTTGCTGGGCGGCTGCGTGATCGGCGCGATCCGTCACAACGGCTTTATCCCGTGGGATGACGACATCGATGTGATGATGCCGCGCAGAGATTATGAGCGAATGCTCAAGCTGTGGCAGCAACACGAGAGCAATGAGCGGTTTTTGATGCTCAAAACCGACGGCGACAGGGTATTCACCGGCAACAGCTTCGCGACGCTGGTCGATACCTCAGCGACGATGGTCAAAGAGAATCAAAAGGATATCGATGTGCCGCACGGTATCGTGACGGATGTTTTTCCGCTGGACGGTTGCCCCGACAGCAGGTGGCAGCGCTATTGGCAGTATTATCACGCGATGATGTACAGCCTGTATATCACCGAGGTAGTGCCCAGTAAGCACGGCGGACTGATCAAATTTGTCAGCTCTGTGCTGTTGAAGCTGGTGCCCTCGAGAGAAAGACGCACCAAAATCTGGAAAAAGCACGAGAAAAAGATGACCCGCTACGGCTTCCGCACCCATAAAAAGAGTACGGAGCTGTGCGCGGGGCCGGGATATATGGTCAACGAATACCCGCAAGAGGCGTTCAACGAGGTCATCTATCATGAATTCGAGGGCTTACAAATGCCGATCCCGAAGGGTTATGACGCCTATCTGAAAATGGCGTTCGGCGACTATATGGAGCTGCCACCCGAGGATAAACAGGTGCCGCATCATGATTTGGTGGCGCTGGATCTGGAGAAGCCCTGCCGATAGGGTGACAGGAATAATCCGAACCTGCTGAAAATGGCAATATTTCGGCAATTTTCGGCTTATCGATCTTGGCAGGCATAAGCTATTGACATTCATCATGCAAGGAGTATAATGGATGTCGGTTTCTATCAGATGAGCAACATTCATCGCAAATGAAGAGACGGGAGGAGCAAGCCCCTCCCCTACAATCAGGCTTGGCAATTCATATTAACAGAGTAAAAGAATACGCGTTAAGTGTTTGCCGTACGGGGAGTTGACGGCAGAACGAAAGCGGCGCGCCGCTTTTTCAGTCAATGACTGACGCTTGATGAAAGCAACTAAAAATGCTTCAAAAAGCTGACACTTCAGTCTAAGACGGAAAAAGGGCACGCGTGCCCTGCGGTGTATTCTTTGCATCCCGCTGTTGCATACGGAAACCTCCTTATGCGATAGAAGCAAGCAGATCATTGTAATTTTGATTTTACTGCTTGCCAAGAGATGCGCAAAGGAGGTCTTTTTTATGTCAATTATCAAAAAATTCGCCGATTCATCCAAGGAATTGACCCATGTACAGACGCTTGCGATTTGTGCGATGATGCTTGCGCTCAGGGTCATCCTCGGTATCTTCACCAATTTCACCCTGGCGATCATGCCGTTTGTTAAGATCGGATTCTCGTTTATCCCGATCGTGATCACCGCTTATCTGTACGGTCCCGTCTGCGCGGCGATCGTCTCGGGTGCGGGCGATGTGCTGTCTATCATTCTCGCAAATCCGACCGCCTTCTCCATGAACCCTGCTTTGACGGCATGCTATGTGTGGGAGGGCATCATCTACGGCGTCGTGCTGTATCAAAGTGAGTTCAAGCTCAAAGACATCATCATCGCCAAGGTCGCAACCTTATTGCTGTGCTCCCTGCCGCTGAATACGCTGATCCTCAGCGGGATGATGAATATTCCCTACTTTACGTTACTGCTCTATCGTGCTGCGGTACTGGTACCGTTCGGCGTGATCGAGGTGCTGATCACACGGTTGATCAAGCCCCTGCTCAACAGGATCAAGGTTATTAATACTAAGTATCATTAAAACACTTTAACATTTATTGCGTTAAATTCCGCATAGCGGTGTTGTCGTCCTTGACATACGCCAGTATGCCTGCGTCCTCCGCCTTGCTCTGCGAAATTTCTCGCTAACAAATTTGTTAAAGCGTTTAATGGATACTTAGTATAAGACATAAAGAAAAGCACCTCGAAATGAGGTGCTTTTTTATCGGGAGGAGATAGCCCCTCTCCTATATTATATCATTACAGAGCAGCTTTGATCAGGGTCAACAGCTCGTCATAGGTGTCGCAGGCGGGGATATCGGGATAATCCGCCTTGATGCTGTCGGGCGCACGGAACAGGAAACCCGCCTTGCTCGCTTGGATCATCGCGAGGTCGTTGAAGCTGTCGCCGGACGCGATGGTCTCAAAACCACAGGACTGGAGCGCGCGGACGGTGGTAAGCTTGGTTTTTTCACAGCGGAGCTTGTAATCGGTGATCTTGCCGTTTTCGTCTACAATCAGCTCATTGCAGAAGATCGCCGGCCAGCCGAGCTTCTCCATCAAGGGTTTGGCGAACTGGGAGAAGGTATCGCTGAGGATGACCGCCTGTGTGGTGGCGCGCAGCTCATCCAAGAATGCCTTTGCGCCGGGCATCGGGTCGATCTTCGCGATCGTCTCCTGGATCTCCTTGAGTCCCAGACCGTGCTGATTGAGGATATCCAGACGATATTTCATCAGCTTATCATAATCGGGCTCGTCGCGGGTGGTACGCTTTAGCTCCGGAATACCGGAAGCCTCGGCAAACGCGATCCAGATCTCGGGAACCAATACGCCTTCTAAGTCTAAACATACAATATTCATAAGTATTTACCTTCCTTTTCGGTATTTGATTTACAATATCATTAAACTACAGACAGCGACTTTTGTCAAGCTATCAGGCAGAAAAAGAGCCCATCCGTGAGGATGGGCTCTGATCATTTGTTATCAGTTTTCAAGATCGGGATTGTAGTTGTAATATTTACACCAGTCACCGTTGTTCTTGCCTACCAGATCATCCTGGATAACGACCCAAATCTCGGGATAATCGTCATACGAGATACCGACATTCTGACCGTCGACTACGCCGTAGTCCTTGGTCTGCGGATTGCCGTTATTGCTGATGATGAAGTAGTAGTTCAATCCACCCGGGATCGGGAAGGTAACATCATACCAGCCGTTTTCATCGGGATTGGACAGTTGCAGACCCGGCCAGCCATCGTAGCAGTTGATTGCCTGACCTGCGCCGTCATATGCCCATGCCCAGAGGTGGGGAGCCCAATCCTGACTGCCGCTGTGCTTGACGTGCATCTTGGGGCTCGCGACGCTGTAGGAATACCAGTAGGTGACAGTGATCTTCTTGTTGACGATACCGGAAGCGTTAGCGGGCATTTCGTCGAGCTTATAGTATGCGATCGTCTGCGGAGAGGTGGTGTACTCCTGACCGTAGCGATACTTCTCAACCTTTGGGGTCGCGAGCGACTTAGCAGTACCGTCATCCTGTCTGCCGATATAGCAGGTGGTGACAGTGTAGGTAGAGTCAATCATACCGGCAAGAAAACGCTGGAGCAGAGCGACATCAGCGATATCGGTCTCGCCGTCGTTGTTATAATCACCGCGAGCAACATGATCCGCATCCAGTTTTTCCATATGAGCGTCATATCTCTGGAGAAGCGTTGCATCGACAAGGTCAACAACACCGTCGTCATTGATGTCGCCGTAAGGCGCTCTGAATCTTTCGGGAACATAATCAATGTAATTGAAGGTAACGGTCTGAGGCTCAGCGGTGAAGGTACCGGTAGTTTTGCCGTCAACGGAGTCGAGCTCATATTCCATCGGGATGGAACCGTCAGCCTCAACGGAGTAACCCTCGCCGGGCTTGCCGATCAGGGTATTGGTGGAGAGGACCTTACCTGTATCTTTGTGAACGCTGTTGATCGTCAGAGTAGAGAAATCGGAACTGATCGCGCATTCTTCAAAGGTGTTCTTTTCAACCGCGATCAAAGCAGAGTATGCGGGAACGGTAAAGGTTCTGCCCTTAACTTCGCCGAGGCTCTGTACGCCCGCGACCTGGTCGTTCGCGACGATGACCCACTCGGAGTTATCGGTAACGCCGGAGGTCGCCTTGGTGAATCTGTAGTTCTTCTCAATATTGGTGCCGTTGTAGATAACAGCGATCTTGCTCCATTCGCCCTCGGTCCTGTTATCGATGGTGTAGGCGATCGGGTTCACGGCTCCGGTAGCGGAGGTATCGAAATTATACTTGTAGTTGCCGCCGGCAGCCTCAGTGACGCTGGCGGTAAAGGGAGAGAACGCCTTTCTCAGCTCGAACATACCTCTGTAGTAGGATACGATATCGGCGTTGGTCTTTAAGAGCGACCAGTCGATCATGTTCAGAGTTGCCGCGCTCTTATAGGAGTTCTCATCGCCGTCCTTAGATCGACCCATCTCTTCACCCGCGAGCAGGAAGTCCATGCCCTGAGAAGAGCTGATGATCGCGCCGGCGAGCTTGTTCTGCTTGACTACGTCAGCAAAACGCTGGCGGTAGTTTGCGATCGTGCCTCCCTGATTTACATAGGCGAGCTTATCATAGAGGGTGTAGTTATCGTGGCAGGAAGCGTAGGTCAAGCACTGTTCGGGAGTGACCGCGTGCCATCTTGCCTTACCGACGGTATTGGCGCGGATACCGAAGTTGACGCCGGGCGCGGAGGTCTTGACGTTCTGTACAAAACCGCCCTCTTCCTTATGGAAGACATTACCCTTGATCGCGTCACGGATCTGGTCGTTGAAGAAGCCGATACGGGTAGAGAGCTTATCAGAGTTGCCCTGCGTGGTCATGAAGGTCTCGGTCCCGGCGCAGGTGGTGGGATCGTAAACGGTGTCGCCTGCCCAGCCTTCGCCGTACATCACGATACGGGAGTCGATCTCGTCCATGTCGTCACGGATCATGTTCATGGTCTCGCCGTCATGCACGCCCATCAGGTCAAAACGATAGCCGTCGATGTGGTATTCTTCTGTCCAGTATTTGAGCATTTCGCGCATATACTTACGATACATGGCGCGCTCGGAAGCGGTGTCGTTACCGCAGCCGGACTGCTGGCTGTAGCCGCCGTCAGCCGTCATGCGATAATAGTACTCGGGGACTGCCGCGGTGAAGCAGGAATCTACGGAATAGGTGTGGTTGTAAACAACGTCCATGATGACGCCGATGCCGGCTTCATGGAGCGCCTTGATCATCTGCTTACACTCGTTGATACGAACATTACCATCATAGGGGTTCGAGGAATAAGAGCCCTCGGGAACGCCGTAGTTCTTGGGATCATAGCCCCAGTTGAACTGAGTGGGATCGCCGGACTCGTCGATGGTCGCAAAGTCATACATCGGGTTGATCTGAACATGGGTCACACCCAGGCTCTTTAAGTAATCGATACCGGTGGAGATCACGCCCTCGTTGTCGAGGGTGGTACCGGTCTCGGTGAAGCCGAGGAATTTACCGCGGTTCGCGTCACTGACGCCGGAATTCGGAGCATAAGAGAAGTCCTTGACATGAACCTCCCAGATGATCGCGTCGGTCTGCTCGTCAGTGAAAACGTGGTTGTCGCTGTCCCAGCCCGCGGGGTCGGTGTTCTTCAGATCGACGACCATGGAACGGTCGCCGTTGACGCCGACTGCGTAGGAATAAACGTCCTGTGTCTCGACTGTTTTGGTGGCAGTTGATTTGTAAATGTGGTTGGGGTTGGTGATGGAGTAGGTGTAGTAGGTGTTGACGATATCACCGTCAACGGTGACAGTCCATACGCCTGTCCATTTTTCACCGTCCATCAGCTTTTCCATCTCGACAGTGCCGAGATCCTGTGCGCCTTCTTCGTCATCGGAGCCGGTCGCATAGCGGTTGAGCTTGACCTCAGTGGCCAGCGGCGCCCACACCTTGAAGGTGGTGGCATCGGGGCTGTAGATCGCACCCAGCTCGCCGTCATAGGCATATTCCGCGTCCAGCGCCATAGCCGCTTCGCTGTAGGGGTTGGCAACGGCAGCGGAGGTGGAGACCATCGCTACGGATACCATCGATACAACGAGCATCACGCAAAGAAGCAGAGATATGATTCTTCTTGTTTTTTTCATGCATTTTCCTCCTTTTTGAAATGTTTAATGAAAAAAAGCTTTCAAAAGATATATATCACAAACACGTTTTACCGCATTTGTCACATCCGATCATCAATCATCAATTTGGATCGACATCATCTTTTTCTTCTTCGATACGCGTCGAAGAATGATCACCGCGGCGACAATGACCGCTACGGTGCCGACAAACACCAGAATGATCGCCAAAAGGTTGTTCTTGACAGAGAGCCAGAACGCCCGCTGCGGATTCTGATAATAAACGAGCACATTTACCTCGTTCTCGGAGAATACGGCGTTATCGTTGGAGATATCGTAGTATTTGTAACCATCAAACTCCATCTCCTCGACCTCGAGCCGATCGCCCTCGACGCCTCTGTAGGATTTCAGTGAGAGGATGGTGCCGTCATCCGCCAGATAGATCACGTTGGCGGGACAGGTGAATTCGGAATCACCGCCTTGCGTATCTTTTGCCTCTTTAAAGGTATAGACGACTTCGATGGGATCCTTCGTATACAATCCCGCGCCGTTTTCGGGCAACTGATCCAGATCCAGCGAATATCCCTTGATGCCGGGGATCGAGGGAGTGTAGTACTGCTGCCCGACACGGTTCGTCATCACGACCGTATTGGCGATCACCTTATTATCGGTATTGACGAATTTGACCGTCACCGTGGAGTATTCGCCCTTATACGCGACACAGCTGACATCGACGATATCGAACGCTTTGGAAAAGGTGCCGTTCAGTCCGGAATCGGAAAGAATATTATAGTTAAACAAAATCTCTGACGGCGTCGCCGCTACATACGATTCGTTTTTTGCACCGGTCAGTCGTTCTTCACAGACGACAGAACCCTCATTCGCCTTGTCCTTGTAACGGATATAGAGCAGACATTCGGGTGCTTCCTGCTCGATATCGGCAAAGCTCCTGGCGTCCACCAAGACGCACGCGGAGGTAGCGGGCACGCTGACGGTGCCGCTCGCTTCACCGAGCTTGGATAAGCCGGCACGCTGATCGTCCGCCACGATCACCCAATCACCGTCGGGCAGTGATACGGTGGACGGCTTGGAGGGATCGCCGTTGAGGGCAATGACAACAGACGGCATATCGGATCCCGTGACGGAATACGCAATCGTATTTTTGGAAGAACTTTCGAGGAACTGAAGCTCAGTGCGTTCTCCGGTGCCGTCACGCAGGGTGGGGATCGCCTTGCGGATGCTGATCAGGCCTTTATAGTAATCGGTCATAATGGTGAACCGATACCGTGACAGCCAGTCGATCTGATTGATCTCAACCGACGATTGATACGAGTTTTCGTCACCCTGTTTGGTTCTGCCGAGTTCCTCACCCGCGAGCATAAAGGGCATACCGCGGGACATCAAGACTGTGGCGGCGGACAACTGATTCATCTTTAAAAGATCCTCACGCCGCAGGGTATATTTTCCGTCATCCTTGACAGAAGCGGTCAATTTATCATAAAGGGTCAGATTATCGTGACACGAAGCGTAGTTGACGCACTGCGCGGGGATGGACGCCCAGCCGTTGCCGGTGCCGTCGATCGCGTTGCGAACACCGCCTTTGGAGGAACCCTCCTGAACAAAACCCTTGCCGGACGCGTCAAAATTCGAGCCTTTGATCGCGTCACGACCGTTGTCGTTGAACGCGCCGATCCGTTTACTGAGCTTATCCATGTTGTCCTGATTTGCCAGAGTGACATTGGACGGGACGGTGGTTTTCATGTTCCACGCCTCACCGTACATGATGATGTGCTCACCGTCGGACAAAGCGTCCAGATCCTTGCGGATGCCGTTCATGGTATCGACGTCCATCAAGCCCATCAGATCAAAGCGGAATCCATCAATGTGATATTCATCCGCCCAGTAGGCGACGGATTCACGGATAAATTTGCGCGCCATATAACGTTCGGTGGCGACGTCATTGCCGCACCCGGAGCCGTTCGACCATGTGCCGTCCTCATTGAAACGATAATAATAGTACGGCGCGATCTGATTAAAAAACGAATTCTCGGATTCGTAGGTATGGTTATAGACAACGTCCATGATGACGCCGATGCCTGCTTCATGGAGCGCCTGTATCATTTGCTTACACTCGGTGATACGTGTTCTGCCGTCATAGGGATCGGAGGAATAGGAGCCCTCGGGCGCGTTGTAGTTCTTGGGATCATAGCCCCAGTTGTACTGATCGTCGATGCTTTGTGCCTCATCGATGGACGCGAAATCATAGAAGGGATTGATCTGTACATAATTGACGCCCAGTTCCTTGAGGTAGCTCACACAGGTCGAGGCGCTGCCCTCTTCACCGTCGAAAGTGGTATCTTTCTCGGTGAACGCGAGGAACTTGCCGCGGTTCTTCTCACTCACGCCGGAGTTTTCCGCCACGGAGAAATCACGCACGCTGACCTCCCACACGATCGCGTCAGAGGCTTCGCTCACACGCTTGAAGCTATCATTCGACCAACCCTCGGGGTCGGTATCGCTGAGATCGACGATCATGCCGCGGTCGCCGTTCACACCGACAGCCTTTGCGTAGGGATCGACCACCTCATAGGTATTGTCCCCTATCGTGACCTTGTAGGTGTAGTACATGTTCTTGAAGTCGCCCTCAAGCGTCACATACCATGTGCCGACTGACTTGGAAAGGGTCATCGGCTTGACGGCGATGGTGTTGAAGCCTTCTTCCTTATCGGAACCTGTCTTATAGATACACACCTTCACATCGTCCGCCGTCGGTGACCAGAGCTTGAAGGTGGTGTAATCCTCGGTATAGGTCGCGCCTAAGTCGGAATCGCGATAGACCGTTTCATCCAGCTTTGCCGCGTACTTGGCATAGCCCAGCTTTTTTGGATCGGGCTTGGGCGGTTCGGTGGGTGGCGGCTTTGTGGGTTCTTCAGTAGGTTCTTCGGTTTCTTCCTCTGTGGGAGCCTCAGTCGGAGGCTCCGTGAGAGGCGCTTCGGCAGGCTCCTCCTCAACGACTTCTTCCGCCTCTTGCTCCGCCGGCTGCCCTTCTTCATCGGCGTAAAAACAAGTCGCCGTAACAGACAGAAGCAACAGCAAGGCTAAAATCAGTGAAATCACACGTTTTAAGATCAATTTAATAACCTCAAATTTGGCATTATTGTACATGGATATCATATCAAAAAAGATGTTGTATTTAATTCTCCATCAGAAATATACTGATAATATTCGATATTTTTATCCTGAGAGCCGTCACAAAATTTTGTCAATTTCATATGATGTAATATCGAATACGGAAAAGAGGTAAAGTATGGAAATGGTAACCTATACAGTGCGCCCCGGGAACACGCTTTACGCGATCGCGCAATTCTTCGGTACGACGGTGAAGAAGATCGCCGAAGCGAACGGCCTGAGCTGTCCTTATACGATCTATCCGGGTCAGGAGCTGGTGCTGCCGATCGATCAGATCAAATCACCGCGTTACTATGTGGTACGACCGGGTGATACGATCGTCAGCATCGCCGACCGCTACGGACTGGAGATCGAAAACATATTGGCGTTGAACAATCTGGAGGATCCCAACATCATTTATCCGGGTCAGATACTCCGATTGACAAAGTGAACTCTGCCGCTGCCTGCAAAAGGCGGCGGCATCATCATCTTTATCAATTATTTGATACAATCCTCCCTTTTAGAAAAGGGAGGATTTTTGATTGATAAAAAAAGCGGCAGGGGTCTGCCGCTCTATGTACTTCCTATTCTTTTGTTTCCTTTATCTTTTTGATACCGTAGATCTTCCTGAGAAAGAAGCCCAGTATCTTTGGATGATCGAGTACGACTACCTTCATCACTGCCTCCTAATCGATCACGCCGCGCTTTATCGACGGCGCGCAATACAGGTAATGATCAATACGATCGCTGCAATGATACACACCGCCTTGGCGGGCAACAGCGACGCGACCAGCAGTCCTGCTGAAAACGCGATCGGCACACTGCAATTCTTACATCTTTGCATGATCATCACCTCTTTACATATTACGCAGGTGACGATCAAATGTTACAGTTGAATTGTCTATAGAGTTTTGGTATAATAATTGGTATGGATCGGGAGGAGCAAGCCCCTCCCCTACATATGTTGGAAATCGGGAGGAAACCTCCCTTGCAACGGTGAGAGCATGCGACAATTGACTATCAACAGGAATGACGCGGGTCAGCGCTTGGATAAATACCTATCCAAGCGTTTTAAAACCATGCCCAAAAGCCTGATGTACAAATACCTGCGCACCAAATACATCAAGCTCAACGGCAAGAAGGCGGCTCCCGAGGTCTTTCTCAACGAGGGTGATGTGCTGACCTTCTATATCAAGGACGAGTTCTTTGAAGAGCAGAAGCATTATGACTTTCTCAAAGCGGGAAAGGAGCTCGATATCGTCTATGAGGACGAGAACATCCTTTTACTCGACAAGAAGGTCGGCGTGATCTGTCATCAGGATAACCGCTACGACGCGGACGCGCTGAATCTGCGTGTACTGCGCTATCTTTATGAAAAGGGCGAGTATGATCCCGAAAAGGACAGGAGCTTTACCCCTGCCTTATGCAATCGGATCGACCGCAATACGGGCGGCATTGTGATCGCGGCAAAGAACGCCGAGGCACTGCGCGTGATGAATCAGAAGATCCGCGACAACGAGCTCAAAAAGTATTATCTGTGCGCGGTCAAGGGCTGTCCGAAGCCGCTACACGCGATACTCACGGCATATCATCACAAGGATGAACGCACCAATACCGTTCGGATCATCGACAAAGAGCGCGAGGGGTACAAGAAGATCATCACGGAGTATACCGTACAGGAGCCGTCCCCCGCCCTTTCGATCTGTGAAGTGCTGCTGCATACAGGACGCACCCACCAGATCCGCGCGCATATGGCGCATATCGGGCATCCGCTGTTGGGCGATGAAAAGTACGGTGATAAAAAATTCAACGCCCGCTATCATATGAAACGACAGGCGCTGTATTCGTATAAATTGCAGTTCTGCTTTACCTCTCCGCCAGGCTGCTTAGAGAACCTCAACGGGCAAACATTCGAGGTCAAAAAAGTCAAATTTCTCGATAAAATATAAGGCGTTCCCCCATAATAAAGGGAACGCCTTTACTCATTCATCACAAGAATAACGTATAATCGATTGAATCAAAACGAAAAGCACGCGGGAGGAGCAAGCCCCTCCCCTACAATTAGGATTCCGCATTAATACGCAGCATCGCGCACATGGTGCCGCGATCACCCGCGGTGGCGCGGTGGCTCCACAACAGATCGCTGTTGTGCTTGGTACAGACGTCACTTATTGTGATGTTCTCGGGCTTCACGCCGCAGGATACCAGAATCTGACGATTACACTCAAGCATATCCACCATAAATTTGCTGCCGCCCATTTTGGGGAAAATGAACCTTTCACTGTCAAGTTCCAACGCATAAAATTCATCGGCGCACGCTTGATCGACCTCATAACAGCAAACGGAGATATTCGGTCCGACAGCACAGATCAGATCGGCGGGATCGGTACCGAAGGATGCCTTCATGGTGTCGATCACCCGCTCGGCGATCCTGCCCACCGTACCGCGCCATCCGGCATGCGCCAGACCGATGGCATGGGTCTTGCTGTCAACAAAGAACAGCGGCGTACAGTCGGCATAGTAGGTACACAAGGTCACACCCGGTTCGATGGTCACCAGTCCGTCCACACTCATGATGTCCTTCTCACGATAGATGCCGATACCCTTCTCGGCGGAGGTCACGACGCGCACAAAGGTATGGTGATCCTGCGAGGACGCGACCAGGGAGCGGTAGTCAAAGCCCGCCGCCTTGCAGAATCGCTGATAATTCTCGGTGACCGCCTCACGATCATCGTGGTCAAAGCTCATATCCATCGGATGGATAGTGCGGGTGCCCTCACCGAGCTTTGTCGAAAAAGCATGGCGGATGAAGGGGATCTCGGATAAACGGTCATAGGTCAAAAATGACACACCGTCTACGGTATGTAAGGTAAAAACATTCGATTTTAGTTTCATTATATCACCACAAAGAAGGATTATCAGAGGAAACAAGTCAACCCTCCGGCGCTTTGCGCCACCTCCCTTAGGGAAGGGAGGCGAAAATATTATACTACGTTCATCTATGACTTGCAATAGTTAAAATATAATGATATACTAAATTCGTATGTGAATCCAGAACAGATTGCCGCGGGATAAATTGACCAGAATATGGCTCTGATCCCTCGCAATAACAACCAAATACATGGTGATGATATGAAAAAACAAATCTTCGGGAAAAACATCGTTCCCTCCTGCGTCTATTGTGAACACTCCAAAACAGAGGGCGAATCACAATTCTGTACCGTTAACAAGCAGTTAAAAAACGGAAAATGCAAAAAGTTCAAATATAATCCGATCATGCGTGAACCGAAAGGCATGGCGCCGCTGAAGAGCTTTGATAAAGAAGACTTCACGCTGTGATCTGAAAAACGCAATCATGCTTGATTACGCCCCTTGCAGCATCGCAAGGAATGTTACAAAGACTGATTAACAAGGAGAATGACGTGGATAATACACTCAATGCGAGAACCAAAATCGTACAGATCTGCTCCTGTATCGCAATCTATCTGATCGCGGTACTGTTTGCGATACTATCGGTCGCATCCATCCTGCAGACCTGCCACATCGATCAAGCGAATCCCTACTCGGAGATCATCAACTTCGATAAGGATCTGGTAGTGACGAATATCGCACTGATCGGCTTGACGATACTGGGCGCGCTCGTGGCGCTGCGAAAGAACTTTTCCATCAGCAAGCTCAGCACCAAATTCATTGTCGGCGTGATGCTGCTGGTGACGACGCTCTTGTCGCTGATATGGATCACACTGGTGCGCTCTATCGCGAGCGGCGACGCGATGATCCTGCTCAATACAGCGCGTGACGCAGCGAAGGACAATTACCAGAGCTTCCACACCTCATGGGATTACTACGGCAACCACAGCTATTACCTGTTCTATCCCTTCCAGCTGGGTTATGTGTTCTTTGCCGAGATATTATACCGCGTATTCGGCACGGGCAGCTCGGATATCCTCTTCCAGATCCCGAATGTGATCGCGCTCGACTGCATCTATGTCGGACTGGTGATGATCACCAAAAAGCTTTTTGACCGCCGATCGGTCACCAATATCACGGCGATCGCGCTGACACTCTGCTTCCAACCGATGCTCATGACCACCTTCACCTATGGTCTGCTGTTGGGGCTTTCGTTCTCGGTATGGAGCGTGTACTTTGTGATCCGCTATATGCAGGAGAACAAGATCAAATTCGCCGTATTCGCCGTACTGCTGATGGCGGTATCGGTACTGCTCAAATATAACAACATGATCGTCATGGCGGCGGTATGTATCGCGCTGCTGCTGCATGTGATCGGCAAAAAGCGATTATTGGCGTTGGCGGTCATCGCGGCGATGATCATCTGCTCCGTCGGACTGCAAAAGCTCGTGATCTTCAGCTACTCCGCGCGCAGCGGTGTAGAACTGAACACACAGGTCTCACAGAAGATGTACGCCTACATGGGCATGAGCGAGAGCGGTATGGCGCCGGGCTGGTACAACGGCAAGGCGATGGAGACCCTGCGTGACGCCAATATGGACGTTGACAAAGCAAATGAGGTCGCGTCACAGGGTATCAAGCAGCGGTTGGATACGTTGACAAAAAGCAATCAGTTCTTTGAGTTCTACAAGCAAAAACTGCTCAGCCAGTATAATGAGCCGAGCTTTGAATCCATCTGGATCAGTCAGGTGCGTAAGCACGATTATCCCGAGGGTGAACAATTGCCCGAGATCGTGAACTCCGTCTATTCCGGCGGTCTGTCAAAGGTGTTCGATAACTGGTTCAACTACTATGTTATGATGACTTACATTGCTTTCACCGCGGGAATGGTGTGGCTGATCTTCCGCAAAAAGCTCACGACAGAGAGCTTGATCCTACCGGTCGCGATCCTCGGCGGCGCGCTGTATCATCTGATATTTGAAGGAAAAAGCCAGTATATCCTCCCCTACTTCATCCTGCTGATCCCCTTCGCCGCGTATGGATTTGTCGAAAGTATACGGGCGCTCCACAAGAAGAGCAAGGTACTGTTTGAATAAGAAGTTGAGATTGCACGACTTCATAAGAAGCCTCACAATGACAATAAATCATAGAACAAAAGCGCCGCTTCACAGCGCAATATCATTCAATTAAGAAAATGTATCTCGCTGACGCTCGGTCGATTGATACAATTCCTCAGTCACCCGACACGCATGTCGGGTGACAGCTCCTTTTCCCAAAAGGAGCCTTTTTTATTGAAAGATATTGGCTTCACAGCGGCGCTTTCATTTTGCTATTCAGTTTTCAGCGCTGATAATACGAGGCGATCCTTTGCAGCTTACGCGTGGCGGACTGGATATGTCGAGTGACAGTGGATCGTGAAAGATGCATCGCCTGTGCGATATCCTTCATCTTCATACCTTCCAAATAATACAATGTGATACAGTCACGCTGGCGGTCGGTCAGCTCGCGGCGGATCGCGCGGGAAAGGATTTGCTTCATCCGCTCACGTTCCATGCGATTGGAGGAACCCTGCTGATACAGCGTATACGCGATGAGATCGCTGTTGTTATCATCGAGGAACATCCTCTCACGCCGCATGTGCTTTTCCTCCGCGCAAACGCAGGTGCTCAGCTGTTTTGAGCAACTCGCGATAGATCCGTCGGTATTCGATGATCATATCGCCGATGGATTTACGCATATCAGCATTCAGATTTTTGTCATTCAATAATGCCTTTTTCTTCTCGATTACGCTCAGTACACGACAAGCGTCCTCACGGTACGCCGTCGCCCATTCACCATAATTCATTTTATTATCCTTTCGATAGACTGCGTTTCAAAACCATGTTTAGGGTGACTACAGTCACCTTCACGTATTCACTGAGTATGGGGCTACTCGTGCCTTTCGGCAGGATCAAAAGCGTAGCATCACCGCTTTTGAAGGGATTCGTTATGATCGATCATTTGTTCCCTACTATTATTATAGCAGATTTATTGCAGTAAATCAAGCGAATTTCGAATATTTGTTCTAATTTTTCTATAAAGATAAACGGCAGGATGATCTGCCGTCTTTTTATTCTGTCGGTTTTTGCTCGACTTTTTTCCGTCTTTTCTTATCCTTATGCTCGACCTCCGCGGTTTTCTTTGTAACGTCCACATGGTCATAGCACTGCTTGAAGGAGATTCGTCCCTCAAAATCCCTGCGGCATCTCAGACAACGGAAGTTCGCGCGAAAGGAGCGGTTTTTGAGCCGCCATTTGGAGCGGCGCAGAGCGCGTCTTCCGCAATTCTCACAGTTGAAAAACATTTCTTTGCGATCAACATTCGGATCCTTTAAATCGCAGATGTTGTAATTCTTGAAATTAAGGCGACGATAAAAGTCATCATCACAGGTATAGAGGAACTGCTGTAACAGCTCCCCGTCATAAAGCGCCTTGAAGCATGCCGCCGTCAGCTCCGCGTCGTTATACGCGCGGTGCAGGCTGTCATCCTCAAAGGTGATACCGAGCATCTCGGCGCAGGTAGACAGTCCGAGTTGGCGGGCTTTGTCGCTGTAGCCGATCGCCCTCTCACAGTACTTTTGCGCGTTGACATAATATTGCATGAACGGCAGCTTGTCATTGCCGTAGAAATACTTGTAATTCTCGATCAGTACCAGTATGTCGCTGTTGCTCCAGGTCATCAGCACGCCGTCGCCGAGAAACTTGCGGAACTTCGACATCACGTGAGAGAAAGAATTATTGCTCTTCTTCAGCTCGTCGATGGTGATATGGGTCAGCGCGCTGACATGAGAATTGAGCTTCTTGGAGATTTGGGGCTTTACCAGCTCCGAAAAGGTCTCGATGATATTCAGTTGTTCGTCACATTTAACCGCGCCGAACTCGATGATTTCGTTCACGAATTTGTGGCGATGCTTCGAGTACGTGCCGTTAAACTCCAAATCAAGTATGATGTATTCCATATCATTTACCATCTATTCAGACGAACACTGCGCGTCCGTACTGACCACTGATCACTGACCACTGACCACTGATCACTAATTACTTGTTCCTGAACTGGTGCTTCATGCGCTGTTCCTTGCTGAGGATCTCTTTGCGCATACGAATGCTCTCGGGAGTGACCTCGACCAGCTCGTCATCCGCGATGAACTCAAGGCATTGCTCGAGCGAGAGGATGGAGGGCGGCGTGAGCTTGAGCGCGTCATCCGAGCCGGAAGCACGGGTGTTGGTGATATGCTTCTTTTTGCAGACGTTAACAGTGATATCCTCTGCCTTGGGGCAGGCGCCGACGATCATGCCCTCGTAAACGTCCACGCCGGGGCCGACAAAGAGCCTGCCGCGTTCCTGAGCGGCATACAGACCGTAGGTGACGGTCTCACCGGTCTCGAATGCGATCAATGAACCCTGATGGCGGGTGACGATATCGCCCTTGTACGGCTCGTAGGAATCGAACACGTGATTCATGATACCGTTACCGTTGGTATCGGTCAGGAACTCGGGACGGTAACCCATCAGACCGCGGGACGGGATGCGGAACTCAATGTGCGTCGAGCCGCCGTCGCGCGTACCCATATTGATCAGCTCCGCCTTGCGGGAACCGAGCTTTTCCATGACAGCGCCGACATAGTTCTCGGGCACTTCGATCATGAGGTACTCGATCGGCTCATGCAGGACGCCGTCGATCATCTTGGTGATGACCTGCGGACGGCTGACCTGGAACTCGTAGCCCTCGCGGCGCATGGTCTCGATCAGGATCGAGAGATGGAGCTCACCTCTGCCACTCACCTTGAAGGTATCGGCGGAGTCGGTCTCTTCAACACGGAGCGCCACATTGGTCTCCACTTCTTTAAAGAGCCTGTCGCGGATGTTGCGGGAGGTGACATATTTACCCTCTCTGCCCGCGAACGGCGAATTATTGACGATAAAATTCATCGATACGGTGGGCTCGTCGATCTTGACGAACGGCAGCGGATCGATATGATCGGGTGCGCAGAGCGTCTCACCGATATTGATGTCCGCGATACCCGACACGCAGACGAGATCGCCCATCTGCGCCTCATCACATTCCACACGCTTCAAGCCCTCAAACTCATAGAGCTTGCTGACCTTGACGTTCGTGGTGGTGCCGTCCTGATGGCACAGCACCGCCTGCTGACCGGACTTGACCTGACCGCGCTCCACACGACCGATGCCGATACGACCGACATATTCATCATATTCGATGTTGGATACGAGCAGTTGAAGGGGCGCGTCGATCTCACCCTCAGGGGCGGGGATCTCACGGATGATCGCCTCAAACAGCGGCTTCATATCAGGGGTCATCTCATAAGGATCGAGCGAGGATACGCCTTCACGGGCAGAGGCGTAAACGACGGGGAATTCGAGCTGATCATCATCCGCACCGAGCTCGATGAACAGATCGAGCACCTCATCGATGACTTCCTCGGGACGCGCGCCGTCACGGTCGATCTTATTGACGACGACCAGCGGCTTTTTGCCCAGTCCGAGCGCCTTTTTCAGCACGAAACGCGTCTGGGGCATACAGCCCTCGAACGCGTCGACCAGCAGTAATACGCCGTCGACCATCATCAGGATACGCTCTACCTCGCCGCCGAAATCGGCATGTCCGGGGGTATCGACAATATTGATCTTGGTATCTCCGTACACGACGGAGGTATTCTTTGACAGGATCGTGATGCCGCGCTCACGCTCCAGATCGTTGCTGTCCATGACACGCTCGTTGACGACCTCATTAGTACGGAAGATACCCGACTGTCTGAGGAGCTGATCGACCAATGTGGTCTTGCCGTGATCAACGTGCGCGATGATTGCGATATTACGCAGATTTTCTCTTTTATCCATTATTATCACCTTGTTTTTTCATCAGTGCTCACAACATCAATGTGATGAGCGCAAACTTCCTTATTTTACAATTTATATTATATCATTCCCGGTTAACAAAAGCTATGTTCAAAATCACCGAAAAAGGAATCACATCACCGCAGATTATGTGTGTTCCTTTGCTTATACCTCTATATTTGCGCTTTTTATGATAAAAAAGCGGTGTGCTGCCTTTACTTTGTCGAGAAATAGTAGTATAATAACCGTGTGTGTGAAAAGATTGACAAGCCGGATCAGTATTTTCACTGAGCCGGTTTTGCTTTATTTAGGCACTACGATCAGCTCGCACAACTATTTTTAAATATCACAAAGACAATAAATTCAGAAAACATCGGCGGGCTGAGGGTCGCTACTCTCCGACCGCCTTACCACATATACTATTTCTTTATGATACAGGAGGAAAAACATGGGATTAACGCTAGCAGAAAAAATCATTAAAAATCATCTGGTTACCGGCGAAATGGTCAAGGGCACCGATATCGGTATCCGCATCGATCAGACTTTGACGCAGGATGCCACCGGTACGATGGCTTACCTTGAATTTGAGGCGATGGGGATCGACCGCGTTCGCACCGAGCGCAGTGTCGCGTACATCGACCACAACACCTTACAGACAGGCTTTGAGAATGCCGACGACCATCGCTTTATCCAGACGGTCTGCAAAAAGCATGGCATCTGGTTCTCCCGTCCCGGCAACGGTATCTGCCACCAGGTTCATCTGGAGCGCTTCGGCATCCCGGGCAAGACCCTGATCGGCTCTGACTCCCACACCCCCACCGGCGGCGGCATCGGTATGCTGGCGATCGGCGCGGGCGGTCTGGACGTAGCGGTCGCGATGGGCGGCGGTGAATACTACATCACCATGCCCAAGATCGTCAACGTTGAGTTACAAGGCGAATTACAGGAGAACGTCTCCGCAAAAGATATCATCCTCGAAGTACTGCGCATCATGTCCGTCAAGGGCGGCGTAGGCAAGATCATCGAGTATACCGGCGAAGGCATCAAGACACTGAGTGTCCCGCAGAGAGCGACCATTACCAACATGGGCGCTGAGCTGGGCGCGACCACCTCGATCTTCCCCTCCGACGAGAACACGCTCGCATTCCTGAAAGCACAGGACAGAGCGGACGCATATACCGAGCTTAAAGCGGATGACGACGCTGTCTATGACGAGCACATCGTGATCAACCTCTCCGAGCTGGCGCCTTTAGCGGCTTGCCCCCACTCCCCCGACGCGGTCAAGAGCGTTGAGGAATTGGCAGGCATGAAGGTCGATCAGGTATGCATCGGCTCCTGCACCAACTCGAGCTACGCCGATCTGATGAAGGTCGCGCATATCTTAAAGGGCAAGACGGTCGCAGACGGCGTATCGCTGGCGATCGCTCCCGGCTCCAAGCAGGTGCTCAACATGCTCGCGCAGAACGGCGCACTGTCCGATCTGATCGACGCGGGCGCGAGGATCCTTGAGAGCGCGTGCGGCCCCTGCATCGGCATGGGTCAGTCCCCGAACTCCAAGGGCGTTTCTCTGAGAACCTTCAACCGTAACTTCCTCGGCAGAAGCGGAACCAAGGACGCTGAGATTTATCTCGTATCCCCCGAGGTAGCGGCGGTATCCGCTTTGACCGGTGTGATGACCGACCCGAGAAAGTACGCGGACGGCTACAAGGTCGACATGCCCGAGCACTTTTTGATCAACGACAACATGGTTATCGAACCCGCCTCTGTTGAGGAGATGGACAAGGTTGAGGTACTGCGCGGTCCGAACATCAAGGAATTCCCCAAGACCTCCGCGATGGCTGAGAATATCAGCGCCACCTGCTCCTTAAAGGTGGAGGACAACATCACCACCGACCACATCATGCCCGCAGGCGCAAAGATCCTGCCCCTGCGTTCCAATATCCCCGCGATCTCCGAGCACTGCTTCACCGTTTGCGATACCGAGTTCCCGAGCCGTGCCAAGGCGCTGGGCTCCTCGATCATTGTCGGCGGCTCCAACTACGGACAGGGTTCCTCCCGAGAGCACGCGGCTCTCGCGCCGCTGTATCTCGGCGTGAAGGCGGTGCTGGTCAAGAGCTTCGCGCGTATCCACAGAGCGAACCTGATCAACGCGGGTATCCTTCCGCTTGAATTCGCTGATGAGAACGATTACAATAACATCGACCTCGGCGATAACCTCGCGATTGAGAACATCCGTGATCAGATCGCGGCAGGCAACGGCATCACCATCATCAACAAGACGAAGAATGTGGAGATCAAGACAAACTGCGCATTGACCGAGCGCCAGAAGGATATCATCCTCGCGGGCGGTCTGCTCAACTACACGATGTCGAAATAAGACGCGCGCGTCTTATCATTTGTTTGATCAATCACATCGAATCCCGAATACATTCACGTTAACCATATCAGGAGGCACACATGGCTAAAATTCAAATGAAAACGCCGCTCGTCGAGATGGACGGCGACGAGATGACCAGAGTCATCTGGCAAATGTTAAAGGATAAACTCATTCTCCCCTTTGTTGACTTAAAGAGCGAGTATTATGATCTGGGTCTTGAGAAGCGTAATGCGACCAACGACCAGATCACCATCGACTCCGCCGAGGCGACAAAGAAATACGGCGTAGCTGTCAAATGCGCTACCATCACCCCGAACGCCGCGCGTATGGATGAATACAACCTCAAGGAGATGTGGAAGAGCCCCAACGGCACCATCCGTGCGATCCTCGACGGTACGGTATTCCGTCAGCCGATCCTTGTCAAGGGCATCACCCCCTACATCCCCACCTGGACAAAGCCCATCTGCATCGCCCGTCACGCATACGGCGATGTCTACAAGAACACCGAAATGATCGTCAAAGAGGGCTCCAAGGCGGAGCTTTGTGTGACCGATAAGGACGGCAACGAGAGCCGTCAGCTGATCCACAATTTTGACAACTCAGACGGTATCATCCAGGGTATGCACAACCTTGACAACTCCATCGCATCCTTCGCGAGAGCGTGCTTCAACTATGCGCTCGATCAGAAGAAGGATGTATGGTTCGCAACCAAGGACACCATCTCCAAGAAATACGACCACACCTTCAAGGATATTTTCGCGGAAATATTCGAGAACGAGTATAAGGCGAAATTCGATGAAGCAGGTATCGAATACTTCTACACCCTGATCGATGACGCTGTGGCGCGTGTGGTACGCTCCGACGGCGGTTATATCTGGGCTTGCAAGAACTACGACGGCGACGTCATGAGCGACATGATCGCGACCGCGTTCGGTTCTCTGGCGATGATGACCAGCGTGCTGGTATCCCCCACCGGCGTCTATGAATATGAGGCAGCTCACGGTACCGTACAGCGCCACTATTATAAGCACCTCAAGGGTGAGGAGACCTCTACCAACTCCGTTGCCACCATCTTCGCGTGGTCGGGCGCACTGAGAAAGCGCGGTGAGCTGGATGAGATCCCCGAGCTGGTCGACTTTGCCGATAAGCTCGAGAAGGCGACTATCGACACCATCGAGAGCGGCATCATGACCGGCGACCTGTATCTGCTGAGCACACTCGAGAACAAGAAGAAGGTCAACACCGAGGAATTCCTCGACGCGATCCACGACAGACTTGCTACTATTGCGTAAGGAGTAATCACAATGCCAAAAGAAGGCGTTTCCATTCAAGTCATCAGACGACTTCCCCGTTATTACCGCTATCTTTCCGAGCTGGATTCAGAGGGCATAGAGAAGATATCATCCACCAAGCTCGCCGCCATGATGAATTCCACCGCGTCCCAGATCCGTCAAGATCTGAACTGCTTCGGCGGATTCGGACAACAGGGCTACGGCTATTCCGTCGCGGGATTACGCGCGGAGATTGGAAAGATCCTCGGCCTGGATCAGCAACACAACATGATCCTGATCGGCGCGGGTAATCTGGGTAAAGCGATTGCGACACATCTGGATTTTGAAAAGCTCGGCTTTAAGCTGACCGCGATCTTTGAGAAGGATGAGTTACTCATCGGCACCACTCTGCGCGGTATCGAGATCATGCCGGACGATCAAATCGAAGACTACGTCAAAGAGCATCACATCGATACAGCCGTTTTGACGATGCCGAAGGATGCTGTGGAGAAGATCATCGACAAGCTCTATGCCTGCGGTATTCGCAGCTACTGGAATTTCAGTCACTATGATATCTCTAAAAAGTATCTGGACGCTACCGTAGAAAATGTACATCTCAGCGACAGCCTGATGACCCTGTGCTATATGATGAATCAGGATCAATGACATCTGCGAAATGTCGCTTTCTATCCTGTTGTAAACAACAATAAAGCAAAAAAGCCGACTCCTGCGGGAGTCGGCTTTTGTTTTATCATCAGATTATTGAACATGGATCTTCTTATCCTCGATCGTGACGGTCTTGTCACAGATCGCGAGGGCTGCCTTTTTGTGCGTAATAATAACGCAGGTCTTGTCATTCAGCTCGCGCAGGTTATGCAGCAGTTGTTTTTCGGTGGCTTCATCAAGTGCCGACGTCGCTTCATCCAGCAGGATGATCGGCGCACCTGTCAGAATGGCGCGCGCGATCGCGACACGCTGCACCTGTCCCTCACTCAATCCCCCGCCGTGTTCGGCGATCACAGTATCAAGCCCCTGCGGCAGCTCCGCGATGAACTCCTCCGCGCAGGCGATCCGCGCCGCCTCCATGATATCGGCGTCCGTCGCGTCAGGCGCGACAAACGCGATATTTTCGCGCAGGGTTCCGGACAAAAGGAAGTTGCCCTGCGGCACATAGGAAAAGAGCTTTCTCAGGCTTTTATCCATAATGAGTTTTTCATGATCGGTTTTGAGATAGATCTCACCCGATTTCGGTTGATACACGCTGAGCAGCAGCTTCATCAAGGTACTTTTACCGATGCCGGAGATACCCTCGATCGCGACAAACTCATACTTATTGATGGTCAGCGAGGTGCTGTCTAAAACGATATCGCGGTCAAAGGAGAAGCTGATATCATCAAAGCAGATCGACTGCATATCGCGATAGACCTGTGCCGTATCCACATCGCTGTGCAGGATCTGCTCATCCGGCATGTTCTCGATCTCCATGATCCTCTCAGCGGATGCCAAGGCGGTGAAGTAGGTCGGAAAGATATTCGCCATGCCCTGGATCGGGGTACGGATCTGACCGATCAGCGAGGTGATCTGCATCAGAACACCGTAGGAGATCAGCCCGTAGAACAGATTATACGCGCCCCAACCAAGTCCCCATACAAACGCGAATGAGAACACCGCGCTCATACCGGTACCGGTGATGATGGAAAAGATATTGCGCTTTCGCTGAGCGCGATAGGAATCCTCCTGCAGTTCATAGGCGGAGGTTTTCATCTTATCCTGCGCGTCAAAGGTCTTGATCATCAAAAGAGAGCTCAGACCCTCCTGCATGAAAGAGCGCACCTTGCCTTCTTTTTCCTGCACATTCTTGTGTATCCTCTTTGTCACCGGCTTGAACAGCGTCGATATCAAGAACACCAGCGCGCCGCCGACAACAAATACCAAGGCGAAGAGAGGATCGATCCGGATCAGTACCACAAAGATACCGATGATCTTGACGATAAAGAACACCAGACTCGGGATGATGGAAACGATCGCCGACGTAACGACGTTGATATCATTGGTCAAGAGGTTCATCAATTCACCGGAATGATACTTTGAGATATCGCCGTACTCCTTTGTCATCATCGTATAAAAGAGGTCGGATTTCATGCTCATATCCAGACGCGCGCTGACCTTGAAGCCGAAATCGCGTGCCAAAACCAGCGTGATGATCTGGATCACCGTCACACCGAAATAGAGCAATCCGTAGCGGATCACCTCATTGAACGAACCGCCCTTTGCGCCGTTGACGGCCGCGTCGACCAGCTCACGCGCGTATTCGGTATTATACACGCCGATGAACGCGTTCACTCCGTAGACGATCGCCAATATAATAATGTTGATAAACTGAGGCCTTGAGCTGCGAATGATCCAGCTCAAGGCGCTTTTTTGCTTTTTGAACACTTGTTCCTCCGAAAGAACTTAATGTAGTCAGTCAAGATTGCCGCGGCTCCGAATCATCATCGGAACCTTGCAATGACTTTATTACACTCTTTCCAAAATAAAGTCCATATCGTTGACGTCACCGACGCCGAAGAACTTCACGCGATGCATCACGCGCTCAAGGATGAACAGCGTATGCTTGGTGCGTTCCTGACGGACATTCTGTGACACGGCATGCATGAACAGCGGTACAAAATCCTTTGCTTCGATCGCTCTGAGCGAATCAAAACGCTTGCTGTCAACAAACACGATCGATTTCAACTTGAGCTTTTTGCCCGTCACCGAAGCACCGCCCAGCTCGCCGAACGGCGTGTCGAACACATAGTAATCGTCATCCTGCATGCGGACGCCGGGATAGTGATAGACAAACGCCTTGTCACGCGGGATCATCAGTGAGAGATCGGTCGATTTGTCATCCGGCGCGGCAAAAAGCGTACACTCGCCGTCGTTCTCCACACCCACCGCACGGATCGGGAACCCATTGAAGTCAAAGATTGCCCATGAATACAGGGTCGCCATATACAGCGCCTCCACCTTATCGGCGGTCATGCCCTCATATTCCTCCATCATTTCAATCAAGCGGTCATCGCTCATCTCGAGCGTGATGTTCGGATCCGCCTGATAGTCCACCTCATACCGACGAATGTTCTCGGCAAAGGACGGTGAATTGGTCTTGATTTCTACATTCAAATCGGAAATACGATACAAAGCCATAATGATTCTCCGTTCTCGTAATTAGATAAGCTATTATTTACGATCAAATATTTTATGATAGATTCTTCCGCAGAATCGTCGGAGCCGCTTTTTGAGCATCATGCGGCGGATATAGAAGCGATACGAAAAGTCGGTCACCGAAATCTCTTTTCCGTTATGGGTGAAGGAGGTCATCAGCGCGAGGACGTCATCATCCCCTACCCCATACTCGTAATCGAGCTGATTATCGCCGCAAAAGATATATTCGCCGCTCTTGGTGAAACCGATCATCCGATGCAGGACAAGCTGATTGGTTCTGCGGCGCACATAAAACGCGACGTCATACTTTTTCAGCTTATCGGGCTTCTGACAAAAGGTCACCTTATCATGCTTGCCGTCAAGCATCGGGAGCATACTGGAGCCGGACGGTGTGAAGATGAACTCCTGTCCCCTGTCAAAGCTCTCTTGCATCACCGCGACAAAATCGGCGGGAGCAATGAACTCACTCAATGAGATCAGCCTCGCGGAGCTTTGCGACAAAGCGATCGATATCAGCGGCGGCGGTCGCCTCATCCACCGCGTATTCCTCCAGCATCTTCGCGATCAGCTCTTCCCTATCGGCGCCGTTTTCCAGAATCCTCCAGAGGAAAGCGCCGCTCTCGGTCAGCTTGATGATTCCGGAAAAATCTACCGCTCTGGTGCGAACCGGAACTACCACATAGGATCCGGCGATTTTCTTCAATACAAAGTTGTTTTTAATCTTCATAGGATCACCACCAAAATTATAGCCTATCACGACAGTTTTTGCAAGTAGCAATTCCTATTTCATCCACGAATTCGAGCCGATCATCAAAAGGTCGACAACAACACCGAAAAGCAACCTCAAAGCATGATCAAATCCGGAGATAATAACACCGTAATAAAATATCGCAGAAACACGAATAATAACGCACAAATTATTACACCTGTCAATAATTATTGAAATATTTTTAATTCCAAATCAGAATATTACAAATTTGTATTATTCTAAAGAAATATTATTACAAAAGAGTTACACAAAATCGTCATTTTGTGCATGTTGCACAAAACAGAAAACGCTGATTTGACTATTACAACAGGGATTTTTGGTAAACTGCTCTTAATGCATATATGCAGCATATATGCTGCATAAAAGTTTGCTAAAACAGCAAAACAAATGGGTTTTTCTATGTGTTTTGCGGAATCAATTGGTAATATTTTTATCTGTTATGGTTGTCCGTACGGTACAGTGTACAGGCGCGAAGAACGATGTCAGGCAAAAAACCGAAATCGCTGATTTTTGTGCAAATCATACAAAAATCACTTTTTCGGAGCAAAGGTCAGTTTTTGTCTTTCATTTGACAGCAAAATGAGGTTCATTTCCCTCTTTCGGGAGAAAAACCTCTGTGTCCGTGATCGGAGCGCTTTTGGCTGTATTATATCGGCAACACCTCAGTAACAAAAGGGAGGAATCTTTATATGACACAAAAGACCAACCGTTTACATTTCAGCACACGTACTGTCGCGATGGTGCTGAGCATCGTCATGCTCATCGGCTCAATCGCTACCGGTTCCATGCTGAACACCTTTGCCGCGTATATGAAGGACGCCGCCGCCAAGAGCGACGCGCTCTCTCAGGCTGCCACCGAGGGCGGCGATATCGCGCTGAACGCGATCCCCTCCGAGGATCAGCCCGATCTTTCCGGCTTTAAGGAGAGCGGTATTGTTCGCGGTTTAAAGCAGAATCTGATTGCTAACGGCGTATCCTTTGCTTCTGATCCTGCTACTATCACTCGTGATAAAGGCTCGATCGCCGTTACCGGCGCTAATGCCGACCTTGCGTCCACAGGATTTGGTACCAACTTATGGTTTAAGATCAAAGGCGCATGGGATGATTGGAAGGATCACTGGGTAGAACCCGGTACTACGATCACGATTGATCTTACGAAGCAAAAAGCCGGTTCCGATGTTGAATTCTCTCTGAATGTCAACGAGAACGGTACCGATTACTATTTTAACTCCGGAGCAAATATCTATACGCAGAATGGCAAGGATTACACATGGAATACCGGCAGCACCTCTAACAACAAATTCCATGTAGTAAAGCCTTGTAAGATCACCGCTAAACTTGAATGGGTCAACGAAGGCGGCTCTGCTAAGCTGACTGTTACCAATGTTGAGGAAAGTACCGCGGCACAGGAATGGTACCTCATTGGCGGCGATAACTGGGGCAAATGGGAGACCACTAACAAAGACAATCCCTTCACCCTGAATTCTTCTACCGGATACTTCGAGAAGAAGATCACCGTTACCGGTGACACATACTTCCGCGTACATGACGGTACAAAGCAGTATATGATCGGTTCTGCTAACACTGCGTTAACCGCCAATTTCCAGACAATGTCTGAATACAGCAGCGGAAATGTCGCGCTGGAGGTCACAAAGGGTTCTTATACCCTGCAGATCGACAGCGCTAACAAAAAGATCCGCGCGCTTGTCACAACGAAATCGACGCTCACTGTCCCGACTGTAGCAAATGCGGTTGTTACTGCTTCTTACAATGGTACGATCGCACAGGAAGGACAGACGATCACGAATGTTCCTTCCGGCGCTCTGGTCGATATTTCTGTTACTCCCACATCGACCGATACACAGCATTACAAGTGTAGCGGAGTAACCGGCACTAATAGCGCTACCGTCACCGGCTCCGGTAACAGCTACACTCTTACGATGCCGGCTAATGACGCGAGTTTTAATGTTAGTATTACAACTACAGGAACAAAGAGGATCTATTATAATAACTATACCACCAAATACGCGATGGTATCCGCCTACGCATGGTTAGCTGACGCGGACGGTACCGTCACCGCGGAGCCTCTGGGTCCGTGGGCAGGTTCTACGATGACCAAGATCCCGAACACCAGCACATGGTATATCGACGTTCCCGAGTATGTCACCAATATCACCTTCATCGGTGACAATAACGTCAACACCGGTCCTCTTACTTTCCCGACCGATACGAATGACCAGTATAATCCCAACACCAAGCAATGGGTCAAGTATACGGAACGTGATAATGTGTATACTGTCACCGACGGTACCACCATGAACGATCCTAACCTCTTCACGGGTGTTACCGCTACCTTCTACGACTACTTTGTAGACGGTGAGGCAGCAGCGGGCAACTGGATCAGCGGTATCAAAACCACTGATCCTAACGAATACGGTGGCGGAAGTAATTTTAAATACGATCCTTATACTACACTGAACGGCGCACTGTCTCAGTACGCAATAGATAATAGCGTCACTTATCCGCTCTACTTTGGTGACTTTAACCGTAAAAATGTATCTGGCGCAGGTAGCAATTATCATAATTTTAATTATCCCGCCAATAACGCGAATGGTTTGGATGCAATGAATAACGCTGTTACTGGTCTGAGCGGTACAACACTGGCGAACTCCAACATCCATTATTATTCGGGTACCGGCGGCGCGACCCAGAACGGCGCTATCATGGCGATGTTTGACGAGGACTTCCTCTCCGGCGAGAACAATGCAGGAAAGCCCCTCGCAACCATCCTCCGCTCCTCTACCTTCCCGGTCAGAAAATCGACTGAAGGCGCGACAACGACTTACGAGAATAAATTATATCTGGATCCCGGTGTGTGGAATACTAATAGTGCATGGTATGCAGCGTATTTCTACGGTAATGGTGATACTTGGAGAAAGTTAGAAGCCGATGGTAATTATTTTTCCTGTGAAATTCCGTCAGGGTATACTCATGTGATCTTTGTTCGTATGAACAAAGACAAAACTGACTTAAGCTGGGATTCTAAATGGAATCAGACTGAAGATTTAACCTATACGACTGACACTGGCAGTGCAAACCGTTTATATACCATTACAGGTTGGGGTAGCGATAAATCTCCGTGCACACAAACTGATATTTCATCCGACTACGGTACCACTTCCGGCGGTCATACCAAATATGAATACGACAGCACCGGCGGTAAGGATAACGCCTTTATCACCAATATCGATAAATCCGGTAAAACCGCTAAGATCGATTATTATGAGAATCAAAACCAGGTAAAGTCTGTATTCGATAAAATGGGCTTCTTCCCGTTCGATTACAACAACATTTCCGGTAAAAAGTCCACGATCTCTGAGAGCGGCTATGCCGATACGACCAATCATTTCGCGCATGACCAGGGCTTCGGCGTCAAGCTCGAGATCCCCTTCCGTCTGGAAGCGAACGGTTTGAACGCTGATGGAACTCATCAGAAGTTCGATTTCTCCGGTGACGACGATCTGTGGGTATTTGTTGATGATAAGCTCGTGCTCGACCTCGGCGGCTCGCACGCGATGACCACCGGTAACATCGACTTTAATACCATGACGGCTACCGCGGATCACAAACAGAAGGTACTCGCGAACGTTGACAGAAACGGCAGCTTCTCCTCTTGGTTCAATAACACGAACCCGAACATTCCGCATAAGATGACCATCTACTACATGGAGCGCGGTATGTTCGACTCCAACCTGAAGTTCGGCTTCTCCTTCCACGCGATCCCCGAGCAGTACAAGACCGAGAAAAAGGTCAGAACCGCCAACATCAACTCCGGCTTCTATGTCGTCAACGATACGACCAGATCTTCTATGACCATAGACGACGGCAGAGCGATCACCAAATTTGAAGAAACCTATCAGGATGAAAAGTTCGATATCGAGCATAAGGTTGACGGTACACTGATCAACGGAAAAACTTACTCGATCAACGGTACAGAAGCGACCTCAAGCGGGACTTATCAGCTCAAAAACGACCAGATCGCCTACTTTGTAGGTCAGTTTGCGGATGATAAAGACAAGACGTTTACGCTAAAGGAAACAGATGCTTCTACCAACCATTATCGATACGATCAGTCACTGAGCGTATACGATGACGGTAACAACGAGCATCCCGTTGCTGTCACCAAAAACAACGACGGCACCTATTCCTTCCAGTATAAGAATACCGATAGCACAACCGGCGACTACGCGACCTACAACATCCGTGCTCGTTTCACGAACCAGATGAAGTCGCATAACCTGACGATCTCTAAGGCGGTCAGCGACCTGACCGATACCACTACCGACTTCACCTTCCAGGTTCTGTTCAAGTTCGGAGAATATGATTACATGGCGTATCCCTTGAACTGTACGGTCGGTAGCAGTAACACCTCGCTGAGCGCGGACGGTAAGATCACCGTCAAGCCCGGACAGATCGTTTCCATCCCCAAGATCCCCGAGAACGCGCAGATCAAGATCGTTGAGGTTCTCGATGATGCTACATCCGAGTATCGCTATGATTCGACTACCTTGAAGAGAGAGAGCGGTACATCATATGATAAGACAGATATCACAAAGGGTATCACCTTCAATATGGGCGATGAAAACCTGATCGCTACTATATCCAACACCAAGCAGTATAAGCTGGATATCTCTCATGTTCTTTCTAAGGATACTGCTCAGGGCGCCGGCGCTAACTGCACTGTCAAGGCGGAGGTTCTTAATCCTGCCGGTACTGATGTTGAACATACCTACGCAGAAACAACTGGTACTATTCATGCAGGTGACGGATATATTCAACAAACAGAAAACCTGCTGAGAATCACACTCAAGACAGCTCCCGAAAAGTTCTGTGAACTGCAAGAGGTACGCGCAAACGCTGATTCTGATGGTAATGAGATTACTAACAGCATGACAAGAGAAGGCGCATCTGTTACAGTAACTACTAACGCAAATGAAGGTACTTACGGCACCTACACCTATGTAGTAACGATCAAGCTTCTGGATCTGTTTAACAGCGACGGTTCACTGAAAACAAATGTACTTCCGTTCTTCTCTGTATTGACGTTACCGGAGTACAAATATGAAATCACCTATAATTATACTTCTTACAGAAACAACTTCGGTCAGCAGTCTTATACTGTTAAAGGTAAATTCACTCAGGATGAGCTTAATACATATATGGCTCGCAAGTTGAATGCTGACCTCGCGTTTGAGACAAATGAACTGAAAACGCAATTTGTCAGCAACAAGGCGCCTTATGAAGATGACTTCATGAAGACGATCTCCTATCAGAATGCCAGCATTTCAGGCAGAGGATGGTCTAAGGATGATTATACGATCAAGCTGACCGTCGATCCTCAGGAGCAGGAAAACAAGATCTGTAATATCAACTTCCTACTTCCGTATCATACAACTAATGAGGATAAAAACCTGACAGTTGACGGCGTCACTGCTGAAAAGATCGGTACAGAAGACGGTAAGGATAATTATAATACCTTAGCAAGAACTGCTGCATATCTGAACTGGTATGTATTATCTGGATCTAATAATCAAACTGCTTTTGATGCAAACCCCGAAAACACTCCTGTATTCGTCAAGGCACCCCTGAAGATCACTGAGGGTACGACTAATTATTACTTCATGTACTGGACGGTAACTACCGACGGTAAGTACGGCTCCGAGGATAGAGAGTACACCAGGTGCTATGATCCCGAGTTCAACCTCTCCATCTTCCAGGATTGCACGATCACTCCTATCTATTCTACTACTGCCAACCAGCCCGAAAATGCATATACGGAATACAAAAAATTTGACCCGGATGTACAGAAGAATCTTGATACAGCGAACGGTATTACCATCACCTTTATCGAGAATTCTCGTAACCAGTACAACTATGGTAACTCCGGTTCGATCACTAATGTTAACCGTCAGGGCGCGGGCGACCGTATCTACTCCGACTTCCTGCTCTCCTACAACAATGTAGCCGATGGTCAAAAGTTGATGGATCTTCCTGAGAACACCATGAAGGCAGGTATCATCATCGAGACTGTAGCTGATCTGGATAAGAACGGCGACAAGTATGTAGTCGATACAGAAAAGAATTATCAAACCAAATACGGCGAAACGATCAGCGAAGCGAACATCACTAAATTCACGAACTATATCACATCCGGCACAAGACCCAGCGGTTGTGACAAGACGGAATTTGACGTTAAACAGCTTGATAACAAGAACCGTATCCAGTACTATTACAGCCTCGCTAACAGAGCTCATGTAAAGGGCAACGGCAATACGGGCGATGATACTCTGGTTATGTCTGATGAATATGCGGCTAATAACCACAAGGTGTTCAGAGCCTATGCTTATATTTACACCGTCGGTGAGGGCGGCGCTAAGGAAAATATCAAGATCAGTGAAACCCCCGCGTACTTCACGATCAATCAAATCGGTTCCTTAAAGCTTGGCGAAACACCCACTAACTAAGGAGGGATAGATAATTGAATAAGAAAAAATACTCTTCTCCTGAACTTGAAGTCGTCTCACTTATGATGAATGACGTTTTGACCGCTTCAAAATATGTGCCCGATCCCGAAAACCCTGTTGTCAGCGGTGATGAGGGTCTCGACGGCGACCTCTGATTCTCAAATAACATAGCGTGGTTACAGGCAGTGCTTTTGAGTGCTGCCTGTAAACGCATTTGAGGTGATTAACTTGAAAAAATATGCAAAAACTATTGTTTCAATAGGACTCGCTATCCTGTTGACATTTTCTTCAGCATGTATTGTTTTTGCTGAAACCATTTTCTACTATAACGGCTTGCTTTATACTTATCTCAATAATGAACAAGTATCGTTATATGGTGCTGACGAAAACAAGACGGATATCATCGTTCCGGATCTTATCAATGGCAGAGCTGTTGTCGAAATCGGTAACCGTGCGTTCATGGATAACGGGACAATTACATCGATTGATTTTTCAACCGCTTCTAATTTGAAGAGAATTGGATCTTTTGCGTTTTGCAATTCAACAAACCTCAGTGGTGAGGTGGTGATCCCGGGTTCTGTTATATCGATTGATACCGCAGCTTTTCAAGAGTGCACATCTTTGGCATCCGTTGTTTTTGACGCACAGAGCGGCTTTGTTCCGAACCAGTGCTTCAGTGGATGTACTTTATTGAGTAACGTGATATTAAATGATACTGTTACTGAGATCGGATATAATGCTTTTGCAAATTGTATCAACTTGAAATATATTGAAATCCCTAAATCTGTTACTCAGATTTCAAGTAAAGCATTCCAGAATGATACCGATATCACCCTCGGCGTATACAGGAATTCTTACGCACTGGAGTATGCGGAGAATAATGGGATCAAGTATGTGATCCTCGATCCCGAGCCGACTGAGCCTCCTACAGAACCCTCGACAGAGGCTCCGACTGACGCGCCTACTGAGGAACCCACCGTTGAGCCGACGCAGCAGCCCACTCAGCCTGTGACTGAGGCGCCGACGGAAGCTGCTGTCTTTATCTTAGGCGACGCCAACGGCGATAACTCTGTGGATGTTACCGACGCGACGGTCATGCAGCGCTATCTCGCTAATATGCACTACATTGATGAAAAAGTGATCATGCATGGCGATATTGACGGCGACGGGGAGATCTCCATACAGGATGTTACATTTACTCTGAGATATTTGGCCAGCATAGAGATCCCGTATCCGATCGATCAACCGACACAAAATACGCAATAATAACAAAGAGCGCTTCACTGCAGAAGCGCTCTTTTCGTTTATCATACTATATTAATCAGTTAACCATTCACCGACTAACTAACTTCCTGATTTGCGTAAACCTGTAAAAAAGCGTAATGATTCTCTCGGAAAATGGCATATCCGTCAGTATACATAGCTTCTCCTCTTTTTTCTGAGCATATATATTACTCTATTTGGTATGGAATACAAGAGCTATTGTATACACACATTACACCGGTCTCGATAATTGATAATGAATTGAAAACCACCCGTTATATGAATCAACGGGTGGTTCATTGTGAGGAGCTTGCGGCATCCTTAATGATATTATTTTTTTATCGGCTGATCAATCGGGTATGGAACCTCTATGCTGGCCAAATATCTCAGAGTAAATGTAACATCCTGTATGGAGATCTCTCCGTCACCGTCAACATCGCCATGCATGATCACTTTTTCATCAATGTAGTGCATATTAGCGAGATAGCGCTGCATGACCGTCGCGTCGGTAACATCCACAGAGTTATCGCCGTTGGCGTCGCCTAAGATAAAGACAGCAGCTTCCGTCGGCGCCTCAGTCACAGGCTGAGTGGGCTGCTGCGTCGGCTCAACGGTGGGTTCCTCAGTAGGCGCGTCAGTCGGAGCCTCTGTCGAGGGTTCTGTAGGAGGCTCAGTCGGCTCGGGATCGAGGATGACATAGTTGATATTATTGCTCTCCGCGTATTCCAACGCGAAAGAGTTCCGATATACGCCGAGGGTGATAGCCGTATCATTCTGGAAGGATGATTGAGCGATACTTGTCACACTTGCGGGAATTTCGATGTAGCTCAAGTTCGGACAATTCGAGAAAGCATAATAACCGATCTCGGTGACAGTGTCATTCAGAGTCACACTGCTCAATGTTGTACATCCATTGAAGCACTGGTTCGGTACAAGGTTCGATGATGCGTTGAATACGACCGAGTCCAGCGATGTACAATTCTGAAAAGCCGCGGATTCAATCTTAGTGACCGTATCGGGGATCGCTACTTCTCCGTCCAGATTGGTACAATTCGCAAAGGCGAAGGAGCCGATGCGTTCTATATTTGTCGCGTTAGAAAAATCAACCGATGACAAAACTGTGTTCTCGAAGAACGCCATGTTTCGTATATCGACAACGGCTCGATTATTAATGGTACTCGGGATCGTCAGCGGATTCATTATCCCATCATCCGCGCCGTATAGAGAAATCTTTTCGTTGTTGATATAAGTATACTGATATCCATCTGCGTAATAGATACTTTCGGCGTATGCGATTGAAATAGATAGTACTACAATCATTAACACCATAAACAGTACAATAATATGCTTTGTTACTTTTTTCATATTAATCACCGTAAATATAACTACAGGCAGTACGAAAGGCACTGCCTGTAATCATAGATTTAATTAAAGATCGCCGTCAATACCTTCGTCACCGGCACGAGTCGGATACTCAGGTGTAGGAGTATAGGTGGATGCTGCTAGTATATCGCCTGTCAAAAGTGAGACGATCTCAATCTCAGGAGAAGCATATTTTCTTTTATTCATTTATACTTTCCTCCTTAGTTATTATTGAAGAATGTACCGTTCTCGATCGTTGCCATATCGTAGATCGTGAAGTATACAGGAGTCGGGCTGATCTGAATATGGCTGTAGGAACCACTATTGTAATCAGCAATGTACGCATAGGCTCTGAAATACTTATACTTATTCTGCAGGGTATCATCGAGAACATACTTTGACGTGTCAGTTGTATGACTCTTGTTCGCTAAACTGTAATAGTATTGGATACGATTCTTGTTATCAAGCTCTCTTACATCAAACTCAGACTTTGCAAAACCACTCTCAGCATTGCCCGTAATTAAGCTATTAAGCTTTGTTTGAGTATCGCTGTCAATATTAGTACCCTTGTCTTTTCTATAGTGCTCAGCACTGGTGATGTATTTACCATCTGCATCCTTATCCATGTAATCAACCGCCTGAATGATTAATCCGGCCTTTTTGCTGCCGGCAGGTAAATCACGAAGTGTGACATTACCGGCAATGTTGTTGTAAGAGATCAGGAAGTCAGAGTAAATACGGTCGCCGCCGCCTTTACGAGAGTTAGCCATCTTTGTTGCAGCATTTGCGCCGTCGCCATAGTTACCCAGGTTGTACTGGTTACGAGAGTTCTCGAGGAAGGTGATGGTGATACCGTTGGAGGAATCTAGACCTCTCTGAACATCCGGATCAAATCTGCCGTAATCATTCCATTTGCTCGGCGCATTCGGCATATTACTGGCGAATGCATTACCGTAGATGGGCTGAATGATACAATCCTGGAAGAGAGCCAGGTTGAATTCAGGATCATAACAACGCGTATACTCTACAGATGCCTGATTGTACTTTGCTGCAGTGTAAACGCTCCAATAGAGGAAGTAATACTTATCATCGCCGTTACTGTCTGCAAGGATCAACGGAGCCTTTACAAATTTGACTCCATCCATATTTTGATCCGGCTTAGGATTATCTACTCTACCCGTAGTTGTATACCAATTTCGTCCATATATTTTCGTTGTAGGTTTATAGTCAACTGGTTCCTGATAATATACTTTATTATCAGTTTCGTTTGGTTCAAAAGCCGCACGATCCTTGGGTTGATAAGGTAAATGGAATGTTACATCTAATGTCTCTTGCTCCTGTTCCAGTGTAATATCCATCGAGAAAGTTGAGGTTGAAGAATCCCAGCTTCGTGAAGGTACAACATATGTATCATACTTAATGGTCTTCTGGAAGTTATTCTCATACGGAGCGTGATTGTTAATGAAAGTTCTCTTGATTTCATCGCTTGCCGAAGCAGCTGTGTTGAATGATAATTCACCATTATCATAAACCATATATTCATTCAACTCATCATCAGTGAAATAATCCTTCACAGTAAATGACTGCTTTCCATAAGAACTATTATTATAGGCAGGATAGGTAAACTTCAGTTTATAATTAAACTCAGGTTTATCAATCAAAGAATAAAACGGCAAAGCTTTATATCTCTGAGCACCATTAGTATCAAAAATCTTCTGTACATTAAATTCATACGTAAAGGTATAAGTCTTTTGTCCGTTGCTCGCAGTTTGGTTAAATGTCGCGTCATCAGGAACAGAACCATAAACAAGATTTGTATGTACACCGATATAATTCAGCCAGAACTTATTAAACTTACTGAAAGCACCCATATCAGTTTCAAGAGTGATCTTGATTGTATAATTCTTATCAACGCGAACAATGCTGTTGCCGAGTTTAATGGGCTTGCCTTCGTTGAAGCCTTCAGAATATACAGTTGTATCGTTTCCGTCAACAACATCAACCTTAACCTTACATGTACCTGTGCCGGTAGAATCCGGATCAAGGTCATGACTGATGGTCAGCGTGCCGCTGGGAGTTTTGTAATAACGTGCAACATAGACGTCGTTTGCGGTAGCCTCGGATTTGAAGCTCATATCCTTAGTGATAAAGGAGTAGGTTCCGTTTGTATACAGATACCAGCCGGCAAAGGTATAGTTACCGTCGGGATCGGCGATCGTCTTCAAATCAAAGGTATATTCACCGTCGGTGATACCGTTTGCTTCTGTATAACCGGAGGTATTGGAGAAGGTCTTGCCTTCGATCGTTTTTTCACCGTCGTTGGTAAAATACGCCTGGATTCCGGTAGACAGACCGGTATGCTCAGCGGGAAGATATCCGCTCTGCTTGTAATCGATACTGTTACCCTGGAAGTAATCGCGCACATACGTGCCGCCTTCCTTGTCAGCATATTCTACGATAGTATGAGCAGTAACAAGCTGATCGGAGCTGGAATAGTACCAGCGACCGTCGGAACGATATCCGATCTGACCCTCTCCGGTAAGATCATCGATATCACCGTTAGAGCGTCCATCCTTAACCTCATACTCATAGGTGATTTCTACAGGTACACCGGCAAGATCTGCAATTAACGCAGGATAAGAAGCACTGTTATTATTCTGCTCTCTGAACTTTCTTTGCCAGTAGCCTAAGATGGTTTCATTACCCTGAGCATCATTATACTTTGTGCTCGCTAAGGTAGTGTTATCTCTGATGGAGTTATCGTATTTGAATCTTACACGAGCCTCAGAATAAGGGTCGATAAAGAATGACTCTGACTGGTAATTTGACTTTCTTTTATTTGCAGTTGTATCTTGGTATGTATTACCCAAACCACCGACAACATCTTTCAGAGTGTATGTTCCTGCAGAACCGGTATAGCTGGCGGGAGTATAAATCGCCCATGCGGTACCGAAGTCACCGGCCTTGTTCAGATCGTAACCATTGGATACAACGCGAACAGGGTTATAGGCAGCTTTTGTAGCATTGCTTTCAAGATCAACAAGATTTCCGAACAAATCAACTCGGTTATCATAGAAGTCCGTCAGATTCTCAAACTGATACATTGCTTCATGCGTTGCAGTCATGGTACCATAGTTCGTACCGTAGTTTGACGCTTGCCCGGAGTGCTGAGAGGTTGAATCGTTATAATAGATACAATCCGCTAAGTTACTGTTAGCCTGCGTATTATGATTTGCATCATGCTTGTAGCGGAAGGAGAATATAATATCTTCATCCTTATTTAAGGATGACAACTTCTTGTTGATGTATTCAAAGTCATTAAAATCGTATGTCTGATAGTTATGATCCTTAATCTTATCACCGAGGCCTGAGTCCGATACGCCATCGGTACCATAGAACAGGTTGGAGTGGACATGATCCCAAACATAGTTGTTCATCGTGATACCCTGAACGCCTCGCGGAATATCCATCAGATAACGACCGTTGTAGTTGATCATCGGCTGACCGGGATATTCACCGAAGGGTCTGTAGGTGCCGTAAACGTCAACCGCCAGTGTACCGCCCCAGTTTTCCTTTACATCACCCGCAAAGCTATCAACATAGAAACGAACGTTATCGCCGGATTTATTCTCTTTGATAAAATAGATCGGAGTGATCTCGATGGGCTCAGTGGGGTATCCGCTGATCTCAAGGGTGAATTCGTTCCACGGTCTTCCTTCTTCTACACCGGTCGCGCCATGGATCTTAGCGCGGTCTGTATAGGTCGATTTTTCAGTACCGTCTTCATTGAATTCCTGCCACAGTACGGAATAGGTTTCTTCGTGACCGGATACAACGAAGCCCTTGACGTAGTATCCATCATCAGCATAATCGGAGTTGACAACTGTCTTGACAGTCATCTTTACGCCCTTGTTGACCTGTGCGGCAGTTAAAGCATATCTGACTGCTTTGTTGTTATACGCTCCGGCTTCGGTTGCACTGATAGTTGTACCGTCAGTGGTAACAGCGGTAACTGTTGTCACACCAAAGTCGCTGGTATGTATTAGTCCGTCTTGAGAACGGATCGTACCGTTTTTAGCGGTCACTTCAACGCCGGGGTTATCCGCGTCAGTACCGGTGACCCAGACACTATTAGTCTTGGGATCGTATACAATATAACCGCTTGACCCGGATTTAGTCCAGTGGAAGGAATAGTCAGAATACCAATCCTTGTTACTATCATTATTCCAAGATACTTCTGCTTCTTTACCTGCACCCCTCGCGGTATAAAAGCTGCCGTAATCGGTCAGGTTATATCCGCTTTCATGAGATGTTTTGCCGATCAATCCGTCTTCATTGCGGTAGATCTTAAACCAATATCCGGAATTAAAGACATCATTAGAGATATAGGTGCCGTTCGGCAGCTCTCTCATTTTCAGCATACTATTGTCTTTGGGAGTGTGACCATCAGAAATAACCTGATAACCGGTCAAGGCAAAATCGGCGGTGACAGTGATATCCTCATAAACCGAAACGGTAAAGGAAGAAGCGGTCTCGGTGGTTCCGGTCCAACCCTTGAACTGATTGCCTGAGCCCGGGGTCGCGGTAATGGTAACCGAATAGCCTTCTTTGACAGTCAACGTCGCGGTCGCGGTAGACGGGGTGGTTGCGGCGGAACCACTGTTATATGTCGACTTTGCGGACACAACACCTAAAGTCTTGTCTGAATCACCTACTTTGATCGTAACGGTATAATCAGGCTTATACGCATCGTTGGTGTTTCTGATGTTGACTTCGTTGGAAGTAACTTCGTTATAGGTGGTTGTATCGCCCGTCTTTTGAACCGTTACATAATAATCCTGACTCTGGAATTGAGAAGTGACCGGATCAAATGTTACCGGACCGCCGGTGGTAGTCGTCTTGGTGGCAACAGCGGTAGCATTACCCTTCCTATAGAGTTTATAGGTAAGATTATTATCCTTGATCGTACCGTCGGGTGTTGCGGTGAAGGTAACGGTCTCATCGGTCGCGGACAGGGTATACTTATCCGCAGTAAGCGCTACGGAGCCGACGACGTCGTCTTTGTATAATGTGACCCAAACATTTTTGGAAGTAGGATTCCACCAAATTAGGATATCCGTACCAGTTGTAATATTACTATTTAAGCCAAAGTATTCATTATGCCAAGAATCAGAATTATCTCGTGCAGCTACAGGAGTACCGAGTGTTAATTCTGTACTCGAACTAGGACTATAATGTTTATCTGCTGTTTCCGCATATAATCTAAATCTATCTTCAGAAGCTTCTACTGTATGTCTTGCATAATATTGACCAGTTGTAGCGTCTTTAGACATACTTGTAATGGAATCAGTCGTCCAGTTTTCCCAACCTCCAAAGTATTTGCCATAAACATAATAGTTTTCATCGGAAGTATCTCCGCCGGATGAATCAGTACCGTTGATTTTGAACTTTACTTCACCGTTATTGACGGTAGTGGTCAATGTGACAGTATAGGTGTCGGCATATACACCGGAAACGGAATAAGTGCTGCTGCCGTCTGATTTAGCAAGACGTTCCTCACCGTCTTCAGAATGAATGCCGGCAGCCGAAAAACCTAGCTGAGAAGAATGAAGCTTATATACTGTTCCGTTAAAATTCAATTCGAATTCAATAGTGGTATTGTCATTTGCAATGGTGAACGTAGTAACACCGGAAGAATTGAAATAATAATCTGTCCATGTGCTGCCGACACGAAGATGCAGTCTGTCAGTACTGCTGTTCCAGCCGGTAGGAGCAAAATCAGCAGCTGCTGCTGTTTCGGCAAAATCCTTCTTGATGCCACGAACGATCTCGTTTTCCTCAAAATCAGAGAGATCGGGCTTTTCATCTGCGTTATCGACTGCCGCGTCCTCGGAGGGGATCGCGTTCAGCGCGATATCGCCGCCCTCGGTGGCAGCCTGAG
>CAMJMQ010000011.1 GCA_946407065.1 uncultured Clostridia bacterium
CATTTCTGCCTTAGTACGCTGTTTCTGTGCTGTCTACACAAAATGGTGCGGTTCATGTGACAGGGGATGCTGTTATGCTTTTGCTTTGTGGGGTTGGAGCTTGCGCTTCTCGATCTGTCGATCCGCGATACTGTACAGCACGTTGAACAGGATGACCATACCGACGACGGTGGCGATCTCAAGGATCAATGCGTTATGACCGAGCGGTACGAGCTTGAAGAAGTCGCTGAAGAAGCTCATTGCGAGGATGAGACCCGCTGTGCTGAGCGCGAGCATCGTGCCGCGCAGCGCGTTGAACGGGATGCACAATCTGAAAATCAGCATCAAACCGATCAGCGAGGTAGTGTACAGCGACATGGTCGAGATCTCGGATTGCGAGATACCGAGCGCGGTGCTGAGCAGTGTGATCAAAATGATATTCAGCGCGATACAGATCGACGCGGGTGCCGCGCGCGTGATGATATTAAAGGTAAAGTTACCGCGGACGATGTTCTTGTTCGGTTGCAGCGCCAGTACAAAGGACGGGAATCCGACGGTCAGCGCGCCGATCAGCGAGAGCTGGATCGGCTCGAAGGGGTAGATAAAGCTCGAGAACAGGAAGAAGATGGAGAGCAGGATCGAATACATGGTCTTGACCAGATACAGCGAGGAGCTGCGCTCGATGTTGTTGATGGTTTTTCTGCCCTCCGCCACGACGTTGGGCATCGCGGCAAAATCGTTATTGACCAGTACGAGCTGTGATACGTTACGCGCCGCCTCACTGCCTGCCGCCATCGCGATAGAGCAGTCAGCTTCTTTGAGAGCCAGTACGTCGTTGACGCCGTCGCCCGTCATCGCGACCTTGTGACCGTTGTTCTTGAGGGCGATCAACAACTTTTTCTTCTGGGCGGGTGTCACTCTGCCGAATACGTTACAGCGCTCGGCTACCTCTGCCAGTTCTTCGTCGGTAGTGACGGTCGACATATCGACAGCATTTTCCGCCCCTGCGATGCCGCAGTCCTTGGCGATGTTCTGTACGGTCTTAACGCTGTCGCCGGAGATGACCTTGAGGGTGACGCCCTGTTCCTTAAAGTAGTTGACCGTATCCTGTACGTTGTCGCGGAGCTGATCCTTGATGAGCACCAGCGCCATCGGCTGACGCTCTTCGGGGAGCTTTTTATCCTCGATGGGGGTGGAGGACTTGGCTAAGACGAGGATGCGGACGGTGTCATGCACATCCGCGATCGCTTGATAAACATCGGCGTATTTTTCTTTATCAGAAAATACAAATTCTGCCGCACCCATGATATAGGTTCTGCCGTTTTCGAAATTACCGCCCGACCACTTGGTCTCGGAGGAGAAGGGGGTAAAGCCCCTGCATGAGAGCGGCTCCACCTTCTCGGTGTATTTGTGTACTGCCTCCGCGGTGGCGTTGACCTCGTCGACCGAGGCGATGGACGACAGCGCCGTCATGATCTCGTCGCGGTCACAGTTGATCGGAACAATGTCGTGTACATTCATGATCTCGGCGGTCAGGGTACCGGTCTTATCCAGACAGATGACGTCGACGCGAGCGAGCGTTTCGATGCAGTACATCTCGTTGACCAACACCTTTTTCTTGGCGAGCCGTACGACCGATACCGCCAGCACGCCCGAGGTGAGCAGGATCATGCCGCCGGGGATCATGCCGACTAATGCGCCGACAGTAGAAACGACTGTGTCGTTGAGCTCCTGATGCTGGATGAAGTATTTGACCACAAACATCAGGATGCCGACGGGGAAGATGATGAAGGAGCAAATCTTGATGATGGTATTAAAGGAGTTCAGGATCTGCGAATTGTTTTTCTTAAGGTACTTTGCCTCGTTATTGATCTTGGCAGCATAGCTTTCGGCGCCGACGCGGTTGACGCGGCAGTAAACATTGCCCGCTGCGATAAAGCTGCCCGAGAGCAGCTCATCGCCGACCTTTTTGGGGATCAGGTCGGATTCACCGGTGAGCAGACTTTCGTTCGCACTGCATTCACCTTCGATGAGGATGCAGTCGGCAGGCACCTGATTGCCTCTGGTGAGCAGGATGATATCATCGAGCACGAGCTCATCCTTGCTCAGCTGTACCTCTTTGCCGTCGCGCAGGACTGTCAGCTTGCTCTCGGTGAGGATCGTGAGCTTGTCCACGCTCTGCTTGGAACGGATCTCCTGCACGATACCGATGACGGTGTTGAATAACACAACGCCGATGAACAGCAGGTTTTTGTAGGAGCCGACGAGCAGCAGCAGGATAAACAAGAGGACATTGATCCCGTTGAACACGGTGCAGATGTTGTCGATGAAGATCCGTTTGATGGATTTTGTCTTGACGGTCGATGCGGTGTTGATCTTACCGTCGCGGACGCGTTGCTCGACCTGAGCGGTAGTGAGCCCTTGGAGGGTTTGTTGTTTTTCTTCCATATCGTTCTCCCTTTTATCGATCGATCAAAGCGTGCAGCTGTCGCTGTTTCTTGACCGATGATGGTGGATTCTACCAAAAATATACCACATTTTAGGGCATATCGTCAATAGACAGGTCATATTAATATATCAAGCTTCCTATCGACTGACATGGTTTGTCATTGAATGGCTTTTCCCGCGTCAGAATCAGCCGCATCATAAAGAATCTTGATATAATCGGTGTGATTACGGATCAATTCGGAAATCAATCGTAGAGAATATTTAAAAAAACTAGTGACAATTAAAAAAATATGTGATATAATGGCCATGAGTTCACTGAGGAAACAGTGAATATTATACAAAAAAGGAGAATTTGTTACATGAGATTTCCTAATGCAGCAACAGGTGTGAAGAGAATCTTCACAGCACAGATCTTACAGCTGATCGGCACCATTTGTATGGTCATCGGTTGTATCATTTTAATTTCCGGCGGCGCTACAGCGGTTCTGTCAAAGGGCAGTGATGCCGGTCTGGTCGCAGCACTCACCCAGGCGGCAGGCGCTTCTATTTTCCTGGTAGCGTATTCTATTCTGGCGATCATCGCGTTCATTATGCAGCTGGTCGGTATCATCAACGCAAAGAAGGATGAGGACAGCTTCAAGTCTGCTCTGATCTGCACCATCATCGGTATCATCGCTCCGATCGTCGGCGGTCTGTTCGTTCGCGTCAGCCCCGTTGTTTCGAGCCTGTGCATTTCCTTCGGTAACCTGATGGGTCTGTTTGTTACCATCTTTATCATCAGTGGTATCATCAAGCTGGCTGACCAGCTCAACAGAGGCGATGTCAGCACCAAGGGCTCCAACATCCTGAAGATCATCATCGTTATCGCTGCTATTTCGCTGATCCTCAGCATCATTTCTTCGTTCATGCTGACCAACACCGCGATCCTGGTTACCGCTATGATCCTCTTAGCGATTTCTATGATCCTGTCCCTTGTTCAGTATATCATGTTCCTTACCCTTCTTTCTCAGGGTAAGAAGATGCTGCTCGAATCCTAAGATAGAGTTATTTGATCAGTTTTTGATGGATTGGCAGTCGTCCGCAAGGGCGGCTGCTTTTTTCTTAGATAATTTTGCGATTTTTACTTTATTAATTGTAAAACCTGTGATACAATAGTAAGGAAGAGGCTTACTATTCCGAACGGTTTCGGATGAGGTGACGCCCGCCTAATAAGAAGAACTTGGCTTTACCGTCAGGAAAAACGGTACAGAAGGAGAAGGATGATATGAGTTTTCCCAATGCGGCAAAAGGAATCAAGCGGATCTATACAGCGGAGATCCTGAAACTGATCGGTTACATATGCCTGATCTTGGCGGCAATCGTGGGTGTGGTTGCGCTTGCGGCTCCCGGTGATGAGGCGTCCGGCGCTGCCGAGACCTTGTCCCTGGGTGGATTTATCGGGGCCATTGTGTTGGTCGTGGCGTTTGCCATATTGATGATCACCGCGTTCATTATGAACCTGATCGGCTACATCAAAGCGCGGAATGATAACGAGAATTTCAAGACGGCGCTCGTATTTTTGATCGTCGGTATCGTTTTTACGGGCATCTCCGTATTTGTCATCAATAACGGCTTGAGCAGTATCCTGTATTCGCTGTCAACGCTCTCTGAAACCTTGTCAACGATCTTTGTTATCGCGGGCGTGATGCAGATCGCCCGGCAGCTCGGAAGGGAGGATATCAGCAAAAAAGGTACTACGGTGCTCAAGCTGATTATCACGACGGAAGTGATCTCCTTTATTCTCAGCTTTATTTCCACCTTCCTGCGCGGCGGTACGACAGAGATCGTTTCAACCGTACTGCTCCTCGCGTCGCTGCTGGTGACCTTTATCAAGTACATCATGTATCTGTCATTCTTGTCAAAGTCAAAGAAGATGCTGCAGGTGATCCAATAATTACTATGATGAACAGTCGTCTCAAGGGCGGCTGTTTTTCTTTGAAAATCTTTGTTTTACTCTTTATTTTATCCGAACAGTATGATACAATGGTGCAAAGATAAATCCGAATAAAATCAATGATATCATTACAGGAGATGAGGTCATGAAAAGAAAGATCACGACCGTTTTGGCAGTTTTGATAGCAATCATCATGGTGTGCGGCACGCTGCCGTTGACCGCGACTGCCGCGACGAATTCCATCACCTACACCTGGCAGGGGACACACGCCTATGACGCGGGCTTTGCACAGGGCACGATCAAGGTCAGTGTTGACGGTTCTTCCGGCGGCACCTACTATCTGTACTGGGCGGATGATACCGCGGCACTCAGCGGCTTTGAGCCGATCTGCAAGCTCAGCATCGCCAACAACGGCTCCGGCAGTTTTACGATGCCTGAGAATACCGCGATCCCCGCCAAGGCAACACGCGTGCTGGCATTCAAGAGCAGCAGTGAGCCGACCAATCTCAGTGTAGCTAACGCAGCGCTGAATTACAGACTGCCCATTGATAAGGCAACCTACAAAACGGATGACGATCTGCTGTACAGCTTCGCGTCCTACTCCGATATCCATATCACCTCCGGTGAGACGGGCGCGCAGAGTCAGAAGTACCCGTATGATGAACAGCACCTTGCCGACGCGTTCCGTACTGCCGCCGCGCGTGACGTCGACTTCATCGTCACCACCGGCGATCATGTCACCAATCATCGTAATGATGAAAAGGGCAGGGGCAATCCGCATTATCCCGAGGAATGGAACACCTATCTGCGGATCCTGGCACAGAGCGATTATGACAACCCGATCTATGAGGCAATCGGTAACCACGAGCTGTGGAACTATGAGGATGAAAGCGCTAAGCTCGCAAAGGATTGGAAAACAAACTCCGATTATTTCGTTAACATGACGGGGCTGGATTCCACCGTAGCGACAGTAAATGAGAAAAAGGCATATTATGAGATCACCGAGCCGAATACGGGCGACCACTTCCTGTTTATGGCACAGGAGGGCGGTTTCTACTCGGACGCGGCGAACCAGTTTACTGATGAACAGCTCACTTGGCTGGAGGATAAGCTGGACGCATACGAGAATGACGGCAAAAATGTGTTCATTATGGAACACGCGAATTTTGACAGCTGGGGCGCGGGCGACAGACTGCCGAACCCGATTTATGATATCCCGCTCAAGGACAAATGCGCTGCCACCGCAAAGCTGAAAGCAATCCTGCAAAATCATAAAGACGCTGTTCTGCTCTGCGGTCATACCCATTTCCGGTTCAGCTTGAATTACAATCTGAGCAACAACGGCGGCACCTCGGCGACCATTATCCACAATTCCTCCGTCGGCGCAATCCGTGACGTTGTTAACGGTCAACGTTATAATGATACTTCCCGCGAGGGAACTGAGGGCTATATCGTTGAGGTCTACAAGGACGCGACCATCTTCCAGGGCACCAACCTGTATACCAACAAGGTGATCCCGTCCGCAACCTATATCGTACCGCAGAGATCTTCTCCGCTTGTAGAACCGACGGATCCGCCAAAGCCGACGCAAGCACCTACTCCGGCGCCTACAGAAGCACCGACACAGGCTCCTACTCAAGCTCCTACTCAGGCTCCTACAGAAGCGTCCACCGAACCGCCTGTCGAGCTCCTATACGGCGACGCGGATGACGACGGTATGGTGTCTGTACTCGACGTCACATTTATCATGCGCTTTGTGGCGGGCGTCGACCTCCCGACGCCGCTCATCGAGCAGAACGCAGATGTCGACGCAGATGATGAAGTCACGATCATCGACGCGACTTTGATCCAGCGTTGTCTGGCGGGTGTGATCCAACGATTCCCCGCCGAAGGAATTACTGCAAAAGGGAAAACGTTTGATGTTGCCGACGTCGGCGTTGATACCGACATCGCGGTCGTTGGCGCAAAAGCGGAGTTAAAACCTGCAGCCGCGGATCTGAATACCCTGCGCGCACAGGCAAAAACCGAGCTTGACAAATACTGGTTGCTGTCATCCTATGACCAATATCAGGCGTTAAAGAAAGCGTATCGCAGAAACGCTGATTATAGTAGCCTCAACGCCGCTTATACCGACTTCAATGCGGTCGTCAGCGATTTCTATCCCGGTAATTCGGTGGATATTTACTTCTCTAATAACGTCGGCTGGACAGATGTATACGCTTATTGCACCGCTGGACACAATAAAGAGAAAAACGCCTCATGGCCGGGCATCGAAATGACCTATGTCACCACCAACAGCTACGGCGAAAAGATCTATAAATACACCGTTCCGACCTCGAACTATATCCTTGTCATCTTCAATAACGGTTCTGATAAACAGACCATCGATCTGCCTCTCGGCGCGGTGAAGGATCAGGGTTACTATTATGACGCCACTCTCGGTATGGACGGCAAAAAATACAGATGCTCTTTCTACAAATACCATTGATACACAAAAGACTCCTTTCGCTGAGGCGAAGGGAGTCTTTTACTATCAATATGGATCATGCCCATGGGTCGTCCTTTTGCGGTGCGCGGACGCCGACCATGATCATCTGCTCGCTTAAATACCATTTTCCCTCAGAGGGTTTGAGGCGCAGCTTGATCTGGCGGGGTGAATCAGCGCCGCCGGAGTTCAGGTGCAGCGTTGCCCAACCCTCGTTTTGGAAGGAATACGGATTGGAGAAGATCGTCACGGTGAAGGGCTGAGAGGGCGTATAGTTATTTGCGGGAGTCGCTCCGGCAAAGTAGGAGAAGGGGATATGCTTGCCCTCGCGAAAACGATCATTGAGAAAGCTGATCTCGAACGGGGAGAGCGGCGCGGGGCCTTTGAGGAAGTTGAGCATCTCTTTGCCGATTGCGGGTGCGGCTGCATAGGCGCACAGAGCGCAGACCGTCAGCGCGGCAGTCTTGTACGGTGTGTCAAGGCTTGCCTCGGGCAGACGCTTCATCTCCTCCACGCTCTCGGGAAGCGCGTTGAAAACAAAGGTAAAGCTGCCTTCCTCGGGCTTTACGGGATTTGCCGCGGGGGCAGGGGATGCGTTCAGATTATCAAAAATACTCATGTTTTTACCTCCTTTGTTGATGTGAATATGCAAGAAGTAGTTGCGATCTCTATCTAAAATAACCATTGTGAGCCCCGGTGGGGGTGTAACGATCTCAACGAAAAATCATCATTGCGAACCCCGTTGAACACGCGTGTTCGGGTGTGGCAATCTCAACCTATTATTATCTTACCATTTGAGCCGCTTTTTGTAAATATATATTTGCATGTTGCGACGGTTTATAGTATGATAAGCCTATGAAGATCGAGTATGTTGTTTTGGATGAAAACTTAAAAATCGAGGATCTCAAGGAAGCTGTTGCGCTCCTGCCGCCCGAACGTCAGGCAAAGATCGCGCGATACCGCTTTGAAAAGGACAAGCTCCTGTCACTCGCTGCAGGGCTGTTGATCCGCCGCGCGATAGGGGAGAGCCCCATCACTTTCGGCGAGCATGACAAGCCCTATGCCGAGAGCGGCGTATACTTTTCGGTATCCCACAGCGACAGGGTAGCGGCGATCGCGGTGGATGACATCGAGGTAGGCTTGGATGTTGAAGAGATCCCCGATGAAAGCCGTCTCAAGATCGCCGATCGGTTTTACCATCCCCGTGAGCGAGAATACGTGAGAGAAGCAGCGGATCGATGCCGTGCCTTTTGCGAGATATGGACGCGGAAAGAAGCGGTGCTCAAGATGACAGGAGAGGGGATCAGCACCGATCTGGCCGCCTTTGATACCACTGCTTTGCCCCTCAGCGCTCAACTCTACTCAAGTGGCTTGGGTGACTATTGCTTATCTGTCTGCTCCGCTGAACCGCTCGGTGAAAAACGAATTGATATTTCTGAATTAGAATTAAAAGAATTGCTGTAACAAAAAAGCTCCTTCGTACGTTGAAGGAGTTTTTTGTATCAATGATAGAATTGTCATTGCGAGCCCCGTTGAACACGCGTGTTCGGGTGTGGCAATCTCATCCGATTATTCTTCAACCGGCTTTTTCTTGGTCGCCAGCGCCGAGATGATGCGCCTGTTTTTCACGCGCTTGACGGTGAAGATCACATCTTGGTACTCGACGCGTTGTCCGCGGATGGGGAGTTCGCCCAGTCGCTCGACGATAAAGCCGCCGACGGAGTTGCTCTCGATCTCGTCATCGGGCTTGATCTCCAACAGCTCAAAGAGCTCATTCAGATCCATATCGCCCGACACCAGGTAGCGGTTCTCGCCCAGCTTGGTGCAGGTGTGCTCCACATCCTCGTCCTCGTCCCAGATGTCGCCGACGATCTCCTCGAGCAGATCCTCCATCGTGACGATGCCGAGGAATCCGCCGTATTCGTCGGTGACGATGGCGATATGCAGGCGGTTGGCGCGAAAATCGTTGAGGATATCGGAGAGCTTGAGGTTTTTATAGATAAAGTGGGCGGGGGTGATCAGCTCGCGCAGATCGACCTCACCGTCGATGACCTTTTCCAGATAGTCACGCGTATGCAGGATGCCGATGATGTTGTCGATATCGCCCTCATACACGGGGATGCGCGAATAGCGCTCGCGGATGATCAGGTCGTGGATCTCGTTTTTATCATCCTCGATGTCGATGGCGGTGACGTCGACGCGGGGCGTCAGGATCTCCTGCGCGGTCTTTTCATCGAATTCCAGCGCGGATTGCACCAGTTCACTTTCCTGCTCCTCGAGGATGCCCTCCTCCTCGATGCTTTCAATGATGTATTTGAGCTCGTCCTCTGTCACGGAGGGGGAGTCCTTTTTGATGTGTCCGATCTTCATCACGAGGCTTTTGATGCCGGTGAAGAGAAGAACCAGCGGCGTCAGGATATAGGTGAATATCTTCAGGGTCAGACCCGTGTGAAGGACGATGCCGTCGCTTTTTTCCTTGCCGATACACTTCGGGATGACCTCGCCGAAGGTCAGCACCAACAGCGTCGTGCCGCCGGTTGCGATTGCCGCGCCGTAGTTTTGGAACAGGTTCAGACACAGGATCGTCGCCAGTGACGAACAGCCCAGATTGACGACGTTGTTGCCGATGAGGATAGCGGTCAGTGCTTTGTCAAAGTTATCACAGACCCACAGGCCATGCTTGGCACGCTTGTTGCCGTTGTCGATCAGCGATTTGAGTCGGATGGTGTTGGCAAAGGAAAATGCCGTTTCCACACACGAGAAAAAGCCTGATAGTAAGATCAGTATAGCGATGACAATGCCGTATACAGCGTTAGTGCTCATTTTTCCTCCAGATTTATCGGTCAATATGCGCGGCATGTCATTTCCGCGGCAATTCCAATAATTGTTATACACATTAAGCATACACTATCCTCATATAATTAATATGACAATTTAGAAATATAATCATTTTTCTCTTGAAGAATTTGCATAATAATGGTATACTGTATCTTGGTGAAATACGATAGGATCATACATGATTTAGTCTGTCGTACACATAATACCACTAAGGTGATATTATGTGGAACGATAACGAGCTCCCCGAGGAGAATGACAACTGTGAATCTGCCGATCAAAAGCCGCGTGACAGCGTTACCGCGATGGGCAGCGTGATCACCCATCGGGGTGAGCATATCATCTACTGTCTGACGGTGATCGGTCAGATCGAGGGGCATTATATCCTGCCGCCGTCCAACAAAACGACCAAGTATGAGCACGTGATCCCCTCGCTGCTCGCCATCGACGAGGATGAAGATATTGACGGACTGCTTGTCCTGCTCAACACCTCGGGCGGCGATGTGGAGGCGGGGCTTGCGATTGCCGAAATGATCGCGGGGATGAAGAAGCCTTCGGTCTCACTGGTGCTCGGCGGCGGTCACAGCATCGGCATCCCGCTGGCAGTCGCGTGCGACAAGAGCTTCATCGTCAGCACCGCGTCCATGACGGTACATCCTGTGCGTACTACGGGATTGACGGTCGGCGCGCCGCAGACCTATCGGTATTTTCAGAAGATGCAGGATCGCATCATGCGCTTTACGGTCGAAAATTCTCATATCAGCGAGGAAAAGTACCGTGAACTGGTGCTCAACACAGGCGAGCTCGTCACCGATATCGGTACGGTGCTCGAGGGCAAAGAAGCGGTCGACTGCGGCTTGATCGACGCGGTCGGAACCCTGCACAACGCGACCGACGCGTTATTTGAAATGATAAATGCCGGTTAACGGAGAACGGTTAATGGTTAACGATTTTTGGAAACGCTCCGCGTTTTGTATTCTATTTCATCAGGTGAGGACAGAGTCCTCCCTTCACCGTTAACCATTCACCATTAACCGTTAACCAAAAAAGGAGTTTTACCTATGACCATTATCGAAGCGATCATCCAAGGTGCGGTTCAGGGGCTCACCGAGTTTCTGCCCGTGTCCAGCAGCGGACATCTGACGATCACCCAGCATGTGTTGGGGATCAATCTGGAGGGCAACAACCTCTTCTTCAATGTCATGTTACATATCGGCACGCTGGTAGCCGTCGTCGCCTTTTATCACAAGCTGATCTGGCGGCTGATCAAGGCGTTTTTCGCGATCATCGGCGATATCTTCACCGGTAAGTTCAAGTGGAAAGAGCTCAGCGATGATAAACGCATGGTCATCATGGTGATCATCGGACTGTTGCCGCTGTTCCTCTTGTTCCTGCCTGTGCCCGGAACGGGGATGAAGCTCAAGGATGTTGTCGAAGGCATCACCGACAGCGAACACAATTTCATCGTCGTCGGTATCTGCCTGTTGATTACCTCTGTACTGCTGTTCATCGGCAACCGTATTTCGCACAGCACGATCCCGCTCAAGCACGAAAAAAAAGGCGGCGATACCGGTCGTACCTCGCTGAACGTGGTGGATGCGTTGGTCGTCGGCGTGACCCAGTGCTTTGCGACCCTGCCGGGCGTTTCCCGCTCCGGTTCTACGCTCGCGGCAGGGCAGATGCGCGGACTGGATAAGCAGACCGCTTTCGACTATACCTTTATCCTCGGTACCCCCGCGATCGTAGCGGCGGCGCTGCTCGAGGGCAAGGACGCGCTGGAGGGCGGCTTTGGCGCGATCAAGGCGGATCTCGTTCCCATCCTCATCGGTATGGTTGTTTCCGCTGTTGTCGGCTATCTGGCAATCGCACTCTTTAAATGGCTGTTAAAGACCGATAAGATGATCATCTTCATCGTTTATACCGCCGTCGTCGGTATCGCGGTGATCGCCATCAGTATCATCGAACTGAATCAGGGTATCAACATTTTCTCCGGTACACCGTTGACATAAGCATTTTGTAGGGAACGGCGCATGCCGACGTTCCGCCAAGACAGAGGAGTGGATTTATTTCCGCTTCATCCGAGCTTTCGACTGAATGTCGAGCCCACCTGCCCCTCAATGGGGAGGCTTAACAGAAACCAAAATCAAGGAAAGTCAGGAGTGATTATTTGGCTGCCAGGAATACCAAAGGCAAAGTAAGCTCCAAAAACAAAAAATCAACATCCAAAAGCACTGCAAAAGGCGGTACAAAGCGTACTTCCCGCAGCGCTAAGAATGAACCCGTCAGACGCGGACTGAATCCCCAGGTCAAGGCGATCATCCTGTGCGCTGTCGGCGCGCTGCTGCTCGCGCTGGTGATCATCCCCGGCGGCGCGTTCTGGAAGACCATGCGATGCTTCCTCTTCAGCGTATTCGGCGTGTGCTCGATCCTGGTACCGCTTGTGTTCATCTACCTCGGCATCATGACCGCCAAGGAAAAGCAGATGGCACATAAGGGCGCCAAGATCGCCCTGTCCGCCGTCATCCTCGTGATGGTGTGCACGCTGGTCTATCTCTTCGGTAAAACCGATTTCAACGATGGCTATACATATTTTGCCGCCCTCGGCGCCGCGTATCAAAAATCCTTTGCGCTCGAGAGCCTGTGCGGCTTGCTCGGCGCGGTACTCGGCTATCCGATGCGCGCCCTGCTCACGACCGCTCCCGCCGTTATTACCTCGTTCATCATCCTGATCGCCGCGATCATGGTGCTGTTCGGCGTGACGCTGGTCGATATCGCCAACGTCGCGAAGAAGGGCTATACCAGAACCCGTGAAAGACAGCGTCAGATCCATGAGCATCGCACCGAGCGCCGTGAAGAACGCCGCCGCGAGAGGGAAGAGCGTGAGGAATTTGAGCGGCTGGGCAATCGCTCGCAAGAGGATTACCCCGATTATACTGTTTCCGAACCGCGTTCTCGCAGACGGTCGAACGACCGTATCGATATCCCTCTGGACAAGCCCGGCAAGAAGCCGCGCACCAAGGACGCGACCGAGATCGCCGAGGAGCAGCAGGATCAGGATATCATCAACATCATCCGCAACGCGAATTCCGGCGTGGTGCCCGATGAAGAGCTTTCCGCTTCCGATGTGGCGCGCCGAATCTCCGATAAAAAGAGATCGCACAAAATGTCCGCGGGCGCGAAACAGCCCGATCCGGGCACCGCGGAGGATGAAGCTCTCGACGAATATAACACCGAGGACACCTTTGACCTGAAGGGCGAGACCCGGCGCGTGGGCGCTGAGGTCAAGCAGAATCAAAAGGCGGAGCAGACGCAGTATGTTTATCCGTCCACCAAGCTGCTCGAGCCCCCTGTGGACAGTGAGAGCGAGAGCGCCTATATGGAGATGCAGAACAACGCCACCAAGCTGGTCGAGACCCTCAACAGCTTCGGCGTCAAGGCGAATATCGTCGATATCTGCCGCGGTCCGTCGGTCACGCGCTACGAGCTGCAGCCCGCGCCCGGCGTAAAGATCAGCAAGATCACGAATCTGTCCGATGATATCGCGCTGAACCTTGCCGCCAACGGCGTGCGTATCGAGGCGCCGATCCCCGGCAAGGCGGCGGTCGGTATCGAGGTGCCGAACAAGGTCACCTCGATGGTCACCCTCCGTGAGTTGGTGGAGACGGACGAGTTCCGCAATCATAAGAGCAAGCTTAACTGCGTATTGGGCAGAGATATTTCCGGTGAGATCATCACCACCGATCTTGCGAAGATGCCCCACCTGCTGATCGCGGGTACCACCGGTTCCGGTAAGTCTGTCTGCGTCAACGCACTGTTGATGTCGATCCTCTTCAAGGCGACTCCCGACGAGGTCAAGCTCCTGCTGGTCGACCCGAAGATGGTCGAATTCAGCAAATACAAGGGGATCCCGCATCTGCTCGTACCCGTTGTATCCGACGCGAAGAAGGCGGCGGGCGCGCTGAACTGGGCAGTCTCCGAGATGCTCCAGCGTTACCGCGTTTTCTCAGAATATGACTGCAAGGGTATCGACAGCTTCAACGAGCTGGTCGATAAAAACCTTGCTTACATAGAAGAACAAAAGCAAAAGCCCGATTACGATCCTGAGGCGGAGGAACAGCCCTGTCTGGAGATCGAGGGCTTGAAGGTGCCCACCGAGCACATGTGCCGTATCGTCATCGCGATCGACGAGTTGGCTGACTTGATGATGGCGGCGCCCTCCGAGGTGGAGGAAAGCATCTGTCGCTTAGCGCAGATGGCGCGTGCCGCGGGTATGCACCTGATTTTGGCGACCCAGCGTCCTACCGTCAACGTCATCACCGGTCTGATCAAGGCGAACATCCCCTCGCGTATCGCGCTGAAGGTATCTTCCCAGATCGATTCGCGTACCATCCTCGATACCGGCGGCGCCGAGAAGCTGATCGGTCGAGGCGACCTGCTGTACGCCCCTGTCGGCGCGCCGAAGCCGATTCGTGTACAGTGCTGCTTTACCCGTGACGACGAGATCGACCGCGTCACCGCTTTCCTCAAGAAATCTCACACCGCTGAGTATAACAAGGAGATCGAGGACAAGATCCGCAAGATCGCCGCGGAGGAGCTCAACGGCAACAAGGGTAAGGACAGCGGCGTCACGCCCGGCAACGCGCCCGAGGTCGACTCCATGATGGAGGACGCGATCAAGTTCGTCATTGAAAGCGGACAGGCGTCCACCTCCATGCTCCAACGCCGCCTCAAGGTCGGCTACGCGAGAGCCGGTCGAATGATCGACGACATGGAGCAGATGGGCATTGTCGGCCCGCACCAGGGTTCAAAGCCCCGTGAGGTGCTGATCACCTATAACGATTGGCTCGAGCGCAACAATATGCTCGGCTCACCGGAGGACGACGCCGCCGGTGAGGGAGGAGGAACATCCGACGACGATGACCCGTGGTAAGATAGGCCCCCTTTCCTAAGGGGGCTGTCTGCAAAGCAGACTGGGGGTTGAATTGTTTTATATACAGATGGCAACCCTCCGTCAACTTCGCTTTGCTCGTTGCCACCTCCCTTAGAAAAGGGAGGCTATTTTCGAGAACATCTTGACGTTTTAATGAATTAAAGCTATACTATACTACAGATTATGACAAATTACGATTCGGTTGCCGCATCTCGTGTATGAGGTGCGCAACGACCGTATAAGTTTAGGAGGAAATCTTTTGGGAGTATATGAAGAACTGGTTGCCCGCGGCTTGATCGCGCAGGTTACCGACGAAAAAGAAATCAGAGAACTGGTGAACAGTGGCAAAGCGGTGTTCTACATCGGCTTCGACCCGACCGCCGACAGTCTGCACGTGGGTCACTTCATGGCGCTGTGCCTGATGAAGCGCTTACAGCTTGCGGGTAATAAGCCGATCGCCCTGATCGGCGGCGGTACCGCGATGATCGGCGATCCGTCCGGCAGAACCGATATGCGCCAGATGATGACCAAGGAGACCATCCAACATAACTGCGACTGCTTCAAGGAGCAGATGGCAAAGTTCATCGACTTTTCCGATGACAAGGCGATGATGGTCAATAACGCCGATTGGCTCTTAGACCTCAACTATGTCGAGCTGCTCCGTGAGGTCGGCGCGTGCTTCTCGGTCAACAACATGCTGCGTGCCGAGTGCTACAAGCAGCGTATGGAGAAGGGCTTGTCCTTCCTCGAATTCAACTACATGATCATGCAGAGCTACGATTTCTACGCTTTGTATCAGAAATACGGCTGTAATATGCAGTTCGGCGGCGACGACCAGTGGAGCAATATGCTCGGCGGTACGGAGCTGATCCGCAGAAAGCTCGGCAAGGATGCTTACGCCATGACCATCAACCTGCTCCTCAACAGTGAGGGCAAGAAGATGGGCAAGACCCAGAAGGGTGCTGTATGGCTCGACGCGAATAAGACCACACCGTTCGAGTTCTATCAGTACTGGCGCAACGTCGATGACGCCGACGTTATCAAGTGCCTCAAGATGCTGACCTTCCTGTCGCTCGACGAGATCGATCAGATGGCTCAGTGGGAAGGCTCACAGCTGAACAAGGCGAAGGAGATCTTAGCCTTTGAGCTGACCAAGATGATCCACGGTGAGGAAGAGGCGAACAAAGCGCAGGAGGGTGCTCGAGCGCTCTTCGGCGGCGGCGCCAACACCGATAACATGCCGACTACCGAGATCACCGAGGATGACTTCTCCGACGAGGGTATCTCGATCCTCGATCTGCTGATCAAATGTAACCTCATCCCCTCTAAGGGAGAGGGCAAGCGTCTGATCAAGCAGGGCGGTATCTCGCTGGACGACGAGAAGATCACCGATATGTTCCATATGGTCACGAAGGACGCCTTTGAGAAGGGTCATGTGATCATCAAGAAGGGCAAGAAGGTATTCCATAAGGTGACGTTGTAAATTCATTGCCCTTTTGCCGGAAAGAGAAACATTCTCGTAGGGTACGGCGCTTGCCGACGTACCGTTCATTGAGATCTTGTTTTCCTATCTTTAGCAAAAGTATTCAGAAAAGCTCGTCGTTTTACGGTACGTCGCAGAGCGCCGTACCCTACAATCAATTAACCATTGTATTTGATCGGAAAATTCCGATAAAGAATAAAAAAGGAGTGCAGAACATGAAAAAATTATTTGGCGAATTCAAAGAATTCATCATGCGCGGTAATGTCATGGATTTGGCAGTCGGCGTTATCATCGGCGGCGCGTTCGGTGCGATCGTGACCTCGTTGACGGAGGACATCATCTCTCCGATCCTCGGACTCTTCGGCAACCTCGATTTCTCTCAGTTGGTCGCTAAGGTCGGCAACGTTGAGATCCGTTACGGTGCTTTCCTGACTGCTGTCATCAACTTCCTGATCATGGCGCTGATCATCTTCCTGATGGTCAAGGGCATCAACAAGCTGATGACTATCGGCAAGAAGAAGGAAGAAGCGGAAGAAGAAGCGACCACCAAGACCTGCCCGCACTGCTGCGAAGAGGTCAACATCAACGCGACCAAGTGCCCGCATTGTACCGGCGATATCCCCGCAGAAGAGGAATAAGGATGTGTATAGGCTCCCTTTCCTATGGGAGCTGTCAGCGACAACTTGTTGACGCTGACTGAGGGTTGCTTCGGCTCCCCAATTGAATCATTACATAACAAAGCTCCCGAGTCATCGCGATTCGGGAGCTTTTATCATGTTTATCAATCGTCATTGCGAGGGAGCTTGCGACCGTGGCAATCCCTCAAAGCAACGTGCCGTTTTCTGATGCTTAAGCAATATGCTAACGAGGAGATTGCCACGTCGTAGGTTGATTACCGACTCCTCGCACTGACATTTTAAAAATGATGATCCATCAAAAGATTACGCCATGATCTTCTTATACAGCTCTTTCAGATCCTCTACATTGGTCTCTCTCGGATTGCCGGGTCGGCAGGCGTCTGCGTATGCGTCCGCGGCGAGGACTTCCAGATCCTCTGCCTTGACCTTCTCGTTCTTCTCGGGGATGCCGACGTCCTTGGAGAGCTGCTTGACCGCGTCGATTGCCGCCTTGCGATACTCAGCCTGCGACATGCTGTCTACGCCCTCTACGCCCATCGCACGCGCGATCTCACGGAACTTCTCACCGGTGTAATCCTGGTTGTATTCCATGACGATCGGCAGCATCATAGCACAGGCAACACCGTGAGGCGTGTCATAATGCGCGCCGAGGGTGTGAGCGATACTGTGCGCGATACCTAAGCCGACGTTCGAGAAGCCCATGCCGGCGATATACTGTGCCAGCGCCATACCTTCTCTGTCCTCGGGCTTGTTCTCGACAGCGCCGCGCAGGTGCTTTGCGATCAGACGGATCGCCTCGAGGTGGAACATGTCGGTCATTTCCCAAGCCGCTGCAGTGGTGTAGCCTTCGATTGCGTGGGTGAGCGCGTCCATACCGGTGGAAGCGGTCAGCCCCTTGGGCATGCTGCTCATCATATCGGGATCGACAACCGCGATCTCGGGGATATCGTGCTCGTCAACGCAGACGAACTTGCGCTCTTTCTGTACATCGGTGATGACGTAGTTGATGGTGACCTCCGCGGCAGTGCCGGCAGTGGTGGGTACGGCGATGGTCGGGATCGCATGGTTCTTGGTGGGAGCAACGCCCTCTAGAGAGCGAACATCAGCGAACTCGGGGTTGGTGATGATCACGCCGATCGCCTTGGCGGTATCCATCGCGGAGCCGCCTCCGATGGCAATGATGGAGTCAGCCTTTGCCGACTTGAACGCGTCCACGCCTGCCTGTACGTTCTCGATGGTCGGATTCGCCTTGACCTCGGAGAAAACGTCATAGGGGAGACCGCATTCATCCAGAAGCGCGGTGACCTTCTGTGCTACGTTGAACTTGATCAGATCGGGATCGGTGACGATGAGGGTTTTGGTAAAGCCCTTTGTCTTAGCAATCGCGGGGATCTCGTTGATCGCGCCCTTGCCGTGGTAGGAAGTGTTGTTAAGAATGATTCTGTTTGCCATAATTTACCTCCGTATAAATTGTTAAGTAGCCACTTGATTCATCAGTGTCTTCCTAGTATTATTGTATAATTATTAACAATAAAAATCAATCATACGGTGTATAGAAATTGCGGCGGAAAAACTGTGTAAATAGTCTAATACAGCGAGATAAGGAGTAGTGAGGAATACGCAAATGGTAGGGAACGGCGCCTCGACGTCCCGACCTATGGCAAGCAGTTGTTTTGATAGGCGATGAGTCTTTAATGTAGGGGAGGGGCTTGCTCCTTCCGTCATCCTATCCGACAGATCACAGAAAAAAAGCGGTACGATTTCTCGTACCGCTTTTATCATCTTATTACTGGAAGCGTCTGCCTCTGTGGGTTCTCTGCTTCTTCTTTTCGATCACGTATACAATCGTGAAGGTGATCAGCATGACGACGATCATGATCGCCAGCCAGATCAGGAACTCGAAGTTTGTTCCGTTAGTGCTGCGCTTGAAGGGGGAGGAGGCAGCTACTGCCTCGAGACCCTTGGAAGAGATCTCGGTGGTGTCCTTCTCGACCTTGGTGTCGGGAGCGTTGTTGGTCTTGGGAGTGTTGATGGAGCCTGTAGCAGCCTTGTTCTCATTTGCGGTCTTGGGCAGATTTGCCTGAGGCTGGACCTCCGCGTCGGCAGCGGGCTTTTCAACCTCCTGTACCTCAGCCTTGGGAGCCGCGACAGCACTGTCGGAGAAGAGCTTGTCATAGGTGGTCTGCTCAACTACGCCGGTCACAGACAGATCGTTGTTGCTCTGGAAGCCCATGACAGCGGTCTCGGTAGAGGTGCCGTATTCGCCGTCAGCCGCGCCGTCAAGATAACCCAAGGTGATCAGACGGTTCTGGATCTTCGCGACATCGTCGCTGTAGTCGCCGTTGCTGAAGAACAGAGAGACAAGAGCCTGTTCTGTGGTGATATCAGCGGGCTGAATGTCAGCCTGAGCGCCGGTATCGGCGAGATCTTCCTTTTCGGAAGTGATTTCTTCTTCTTTCTCCTCTGCCTTGTAAGCGGGAGCGTCATCAGCATAGAGGACCTCTAAGTCGGAGCCTGCTACACCGTCAACATACAGACCTGCGGCTTCCTGGAAACGCTTGAACGCTTCTTCCGTGCTGTCGCCGAACTCGCCGTCAACAGCGCCGGTGTAATAGCCTAAGTCATAGAGCCTTTGCTGCATCTTCTCGACCTCGGAACCGGTGGAGCCCTTCTTCAGGGAAGAGGACTTTGTCTCGTTGTCGGAAGAGGAGCTCGAGGAAGAGGAGCTTTCGCTTGAGCTTGCGGAAGAGGGAGAGCTTGTGGACTTACCGGAGGAAGCGAAGACATAGGTCTCGCCGTCGATGGTTCTGGTGGTGTCCGCAAGATACTCACCGTCTTCATAATAGTAGTAATCGCCGTCAAACTCCACCCAACCGGTGTCGGGGTAGGAGACGCCGGGAACCTTAAAGTACTGGGTCCAGCCGTGGCTCCATACGCTCTCATAGCATACGCCGTAATCATCGCCGCGCGCGTCGACCGCCATGCCGTTACCGACATATACACCGACGTGACCGGGCTGATACAGGCCGAGGCCGTGGATATTCGGAATGCCGCCGGACATCGAACCGCGATAGTCGGAGTTGAATGTCTGTGCGTCGCCGACACGATAACCGCCCGCGTAGGAATAGATCAGACCGGAACAGTCGACCGCGCCCGGGGTAGAACCGCCGTATACATAGCTCCAGTTGGAGTAGTAAGCGTTCAGCGCCCATTCCGCCAGACCAACGCCCGTGCCGGATGCCGAGGATGAGACCGTACCGACAACAACGACACTCGCGATGACCGCGGCTACCATAATAATTGAAATGATCTTCTTAAACTTCTTCTTCATAAAAACCTCCGTAGTAGTGGATCCGAGAACGTCTTTCGTGCGCGTTTATTATTATAATAAGGAAAAAACGGCTTGAAATCTGTGTTTTCGGACGCGTCGAGAATCAGTTTTTGAATAACTTGGTAACAAAACTGTCATTATTATACACAAGAATTATTCTGATATCAAGTCTTTTAATCAAAATATTGTTAAAATCACAACAGAATTTAATTTTTGTTCATAAATGTGTACAGGTTGTACAAAAACTATTTACAATTGGGATGGTTACAGCTTGTAACTTTTATTTTCAAAAGAGAAAAAAGAACCATCAAGACAAGTTTTGACAATTCTTGACAGGAATAATAAACGTCTTTTTATGCGAAATTGGAAATAACTGTTACGTGATTGTTAACATTCTTTTTATGAATTATGAATAGTGGGGCAATAGGGATTGATTTCGGAATTCACACGAAGGTTTATGAGTTGATCGATTGGATAAAAAAAGACCACCGAGCTGGCTCGATGGTCTGTAATGAATAGATATGTTTATCATGCGGATGCGTTAACCGATGAACATTTGCGTCCAATAGTTGCCGCTCTCAACATAACCCATACCGATCTCCTTGAAGCTACTGTTGAGGATATTGGCGCGGTGACCGGACGAGTTCATCCAGCCGTCGACCACGTTCTGAGGACTGCGGTAGCCCATGGCGATGTTCTCACCGGCGGTGCGGTATCGGATGCCGAAGTGCTTCATCATCTCGAACGGCGACCCGTAGGTGGGGGATGTATGGCTGAAATAGCCCTTGTCATGCATATCCTGCGACTTGATCCGTGCGACATGGCTGAGTTCTGTGTTGATGCTCAACTGTCCCAGTCCGTATTGTGCGCGGATCTCGTTGATCAGACGTACTACCTCCAATTCATAGGCGTTGAGGGATTGATTCTGTTGAGACTCAGTGGACTTTTCAGTCGGAGCCTGTGTCGGTACAGGAGCCTCGGTCGCAGGACTGATCGGCGCTTCTGTAGGCTTCGGCGGCGCAACTGTTGCCTGTTCAGTCGGCAATTCTGTCGCTTGCTCGGACGGTGCTGTCGTCGGCGTTGGTTGCGGAGGCTGAGTCGGTGCCTCAGTGGGGTTCACCTGCTCGGTCGTCACAGTCGGTTCCGCCTGCGGGGTGCAGAATTGGTTATTGTTGCAATCGGCGTTACCGTACCATTGATAACAGCTGAGCGGATTCAGAACCTTTTGACAGAGTTCCTCGGAGCAGCCGAGTTGTCGGAGTATTTGATAAAGAGCGGTATTGCCGTTCGATGTGCTCGGCATACAACTGCCGTTACAAGCAGTACGGCAAGTACCGTTAAGTGTATCAACATAGATTTTCCTTTCTGTATGAGCTGCCTTGGCTCCGATCAAGCTGACCGCGATCATCACACACGCCAGAATGATGGTTGCTATTCTTTTATACGGTCGTTTCATTTTGACCTCCCTTATTGGATGATCTGCCTTTTGAGGCAGATAGAACGTTCTATGGTATTCATCTTATCAATTGGGATCACGATCCGCAACCCTCAAATACTGGCAGCGCAGGGAGAATTAGCCTACCGACTGAGTGTGCAGGCTTTTTCGCATAAACACTGGATTCTACTCACGGTAGAGAGCATTTTCTACCTCCGAGATACCCGTTTTGAATCGTGGGAGAGCATGAAAAACGCTTTGTAGATTGCATTGTAACACAAAGATGTGTATGATAAAGATAGAGTAAATCGGCGTATGGCGCATGATGTACACAGTGACGCGGTATGCTGTTATATCGGAGGTACAGATATGAGTTTTGCAATTTTGACGGACACATCCGCTAATCTCCCTTCCTCTCTTGTCAGAGAGCGTGATATCGCGGTCATCCCTTATCATTACACCATCGGCGACAAGCAGTATTCCTGCCTGGATACCGAGGGCTTTGACGGCAAAAAGTTTTTTAAGGCGATGCGACTGGGCGCGGATATCAAAACCTCCGCGATCAACTTCCAGAGCTATGTCGACTTTTTTGAAACGTTCTTGGCGAAGGGTCAGGATATCCTGTTTATCAGTATGTCGTCGGGCATCAGCAGTTCGTTCAACTGCTCCGAGATCGCCAAGAAGGAGCTGGCGGAGAAGTACCCCGACAGAAAGATCCTGCTCGTCGATACGCTCGGCGCGTCCTTGGGTGAAGGCATCTTTGTATTGAAGGCGGCTGATTATCGCGACGAGGGCGTGTCGATCGATGAAGTGTATCAAAAGCTCGAGGATGAGAAGGCGTGTATGTATCAGGTGTTCACCGTGGACGATCTGATGTACTTAAAAAAGACCGGTCGTCTCACAGGCTCCGCCGCCGTGATCGGCAACATGCTGCAGGTCAAACCGATCCTCAAGGGTAACGAGAACGGTGAGATCGTCAATTTTGCCAAGGTGATCGGCAGAAAAAAAGCCATCGATGCGCTCGCACAGCGCTATAATATGCTCGTCAAGGATCCCGAGGAGCAGATCGTCGGCATCGCGCATGCAGACTGTGAGAAAGACGCGGAGTATCTGATCGAGCTGCTCAACAAGAAGAAGCCGCCAAAGGAGATCCTTAACGTCGTCTATGAGCCTGTCACCGGTTCTCATGTCGGGCCCGGCACACTGGCGCTGTTCTTCCTGGGTGACAGCAAGGTAAGATTCAGATAAGTGAAATAAGAAGGGGATAGCGGATGATTCCGTTATCCCCGTTTAGTCGTTCTGAACTGATAAAAAGCTGTGGCGATCTCAACGATACTTTTGATCGAACGGATAGCTTCGATCCCGGACACTATTGGCTCTTGCGTTTATTTCTGTAAAATCGCTTGACATTTTTACGCGGTTGTGATAGAATTTTACTTGCTTTATGGAGAGATGTCCGAGTGGTTTAAGGAGCTAGTCTTGAAAACTAGTGATCCCGCAAGGGACCAAGGGTTCGAATCCCTTTCTCTCCGCCAATTCATCAATTCTTGTTATTGCGGATAGGCGGCGAGATCTTGCCGCGGCAATCTCAACAATTTAATATACAAAGTTTTGACTTTACATACATGGAGGATTACTCAAGTGGTGAAGAGGCTCCCCTGCTAAGGGAGTAGGTCGCTAACGCGGCGCGAGAGTTCGAATCTCTTGTCCTCCGCCAGCAACAGCCCATACGCGCTTGCGTATGGGCTGTTGCCTTTGGAATACATGTAAATTCGAGCCGAGCGACGCGTTCTACGCGGCGTGAGCGTTTTGACCGAGCGCGTCCGGTGGACGATACAGCGAGGGAAAAACGGTGCAGCGGTCGAAGAAGCCGAGCGAACAACGGCTCGCGAGAGCTGATTCGGGAACCGCAAACTGAGCGAATCCCTTGTCCTCCGCCAAAGCGAAAGCCTGTCACAGCGTGACGGGCTTTTTGCTTTGTATTATTCTTTTTTCAGTATTCAGTTTTCAATCTTCAGTATCGATAGACAGCTTTTCAAAATGAATAACTGTTAAATGTTTGGTTAATGATACCGGTTTGGCTTTCTTGTCGAATCGCTCCACTTATCATTTATCACAACAAAAATGATAGATGAATCGGCTTTTGATAGATGAATAATCATTTCAATATGACAGCAAATAAAAGAGCAGTCGGGCGGAGTGCCTGACTGCTCTTGCTTATCTTATGGCTGTTATCGTCTTCATTCATTATTCTCGATCATCTTCCAGTAGCCGGCGACGTCCTCCTCATACTGACCGTAGGCGGTGTACCAGCGCGGCTGCATGAAGTTGACGGGCTTGTGCTTGGGCAATGCTCTGCCGAGGCGGTCGATGTTGTCGCGCAGATAGCTAACGATCTTCTCGCGCTGTTCATCGAGCGATTGCGCGGGATCGTAGGCGATCGGCTTGCCGACGGAGATGACCGCGTTCTTCTTCTCCAGATACACGGGGAAGAATTTGAGCGCCTTCTTGGTCTTGCGGTAGTACAGGCGCGCGATATCGACAAAGCCGGGCTGTAGCTCGTTGATGAATTCGGAGAAGCGCTTGGGCGATTCGGCGAAGATCACCAGATGGTCGCCGTCCGTTAGCGCGCGGATACTCTGCTTGAAGGTCTGGATGATCCTTGTGTCGTGATAGACAGGGATGGTGTTCGAGTAGTGCAAAAGGGGCGGCAGTCCCTTGGCGATGATGTGCGACAGAAACCGCCAGAACCATTTACATTTGCGGGCGTTAGCAAAGAAAACATCGTGGTAGGCGTAGTTGACCGCCTTTTTGCTGTCCATTGCGCAGCCGATCGCCCATGACTGGTGCTTCGGCTTGAAGTCGAGCGTCATCATGACGGGGCCGCGGATCGCGGAATGATTGCAGACGAATATAGCGGGGTCGTCAGGCTGTTCCTCATATACCGTTTTTGCAGGGGGTAGGAACACCACACGCGCGACGCCGCGGATGATCTTATAATAAATGTAGCTTAGTTTCATATCGGAATCTCTTTCTGAAAGCGGACGATCGTTGACAGGAACAACAAATCGTGCAGGGTAGGGGAGAGTCATCAAAAAGCCGCGGCGTTACATCCTTTCGGGACAGGTGATGCTGAACATATCGAGCACGTTTTTGATGACTGTCTTGGTCGCGATACACAGGCTCAGACGCGCCTGCATCAGCTTTTCGTCATCACATTTGACGCGGCAGGCGTTGTAGAACTTGTGGAAGTAGGTCGCGACGTTGGTGACGTATTTGGTGATCTTGGTGGGGTCATAGTCGCGCGCGGCGGCGATGATCTCGCTGTCAAAGGACGAGAGCAGATGGATCAGCTCGACCTCCTCGGGAGCGCCGAGCAGGCACAATTCCTCCTCGGTGCAGGAGCGTGCCGCGATGCCTTCTGCCTCCAGATTGCGCAGGATCGAGCAGATACGCGCGTGAGCGTATTGGACGTAGTAGACGGGATTCTGGCTGTCCTGCTGGATGGCAAGGTCGAGGTCAAAATCCATCTGAGTGGTGGCTTCACGGGTGTTGAAGATGAAGCGCGCGCTGTCTACGGGCACCTCGTCGAGCAGGTCACGCAGCTGGATCGCCTTGCCGGTACGCTTACTCATGGTGACGATCTGTCCGTCGCGGACGAGCTTGACCAGCTGCATCAAGAGGATATCGAGCTTGTCACCGTCATAGCCGATGGCGTTCATCGCGCCCTTGAGGCGCATGACATGACCGTGATGGTCGGCGCCCCATACGTTGATCAGCTGTTCAAAGCCGCGGTCAAATTTATTTTTGTGATAGGCGATGTCGGCGGCAAAGTAGGTCGGGTTGCCGTTGGAACGAATCAACACATCGTCTTTTAATTCTAATTTGTCAATATAATCCTGTTTCTTGCCTTGCTTAAGCAAGATCTCGGTGCAGATTTCCTTGTTCTTGTACCAGATCGCGCCGTCCTTTTCGTAGGTCAAGCCCTTTTCGGTCAGGGTGTCGACGACCGCCTTGACCGCGCCGCTGTCGTGCAGGGTGCTTTCCATGAACCAGTTGTCGAAGTTGATCTTGTACTTCGCCATGTCATCCTGCATGCGCTTGATGTTGCGGGGCAGGGCAAAGTCGACCAACGCCTTGCGGCGTTCCTCGCTGCTGACGGAGGTCAGACTGCCGCCGAATTCCTCCTTGAACTGCTCGGCACGTTCGATGATATCCGCACCCTGATAGCCGTCCTCGGGGAAGGGGAAGCTTTCGTCAAACAGCTGCATATAACGTGCTTCGAGGGAAGCGGCGAACTTCTCGATCTGGTTGCCCGCGTCGTTGACATAGAACTCACGGTATGCCTGATAGCCCGCCTTGTCCAGTACGGCGGCAAGGCAATCGCCCAGCGCGCCGCCTCTGGCGTTGCCCAGGTGCATGGGACCTGTCGGGTTGGCGGATACGAACTCCACCATGACTTTTTTATTCTGACCATAGTTGCTCTCGCCGTAATGCTCACCCTCATTTTCAATTTCGTTGAGTACGGCGGCGAAATAGCGCTTGCTCAAAAAGAAGTTGATGAAGCCGGGACCCGCAATCTCGTATTTTTCGATAAAAGAATTTTCAAGATTGATATGATCAAGGATGATCTGTGCCGCCTTGACGGGAGCCATGCGGAAGACACGTGCGCCTGCCATCGCGACATTGGTGGCGATATCGCCGTGGGAGCGGTCGGCGGGTTCTTCGATGACGAAGTTCGGGATCTCGCCTTGGGGCAGAGCGCCCTGCTCCATCGCCGCGGTAATGGCGGCTTCGATCTGTTTTCTCAGGTTTTCGGTGACGTTGGTGTTTGTTTTTGACATATGTATTGTTCCTTTGCTTTAGCGTTTTGTAGGGGAGGGTCAAGACCATCCCCTACAATTACAATTATTTTTCCTTCACAGAAATATAAAACTCGTTGTAGCTGACGACGGTACGGTTGAAATCGAGCTGATACGCCGCGGTGATCTCGCCGCCGTGTTCGTTCAGATCGGTCTTGATGTCATCTGTGAAAATGCCGATGAACATTTGACCCATCGGGGTATCGTACAGACATTCGTGGCGCTTGCCCTTCTCGAGGATCAAATGACTGCTCATTTCGCCCTGACGGTCGATCGACAGCACGCCGTTCTTTAGCGTGACGGTGGTTTCGGTTTTCCGATCGGGACGATCCTCGGGGTATTCGGGGTAGGTGATCGTGATCTTGCCGTCCTCGATGGTCATATCGCCGGCGGTGAATACCTCGATCTTGTCCGATTCTCCGTCAACGGTCTGCTTACCGACGACGGTGATGATGTATCTTTCTTCCATCATACTAATCCTTTATGAAAAAGTTTTTTCAGGTATTTGTGATAGATTTCGCAGAACGAGGCGGTTGACGCAGACAGGCTTGAGGTGTTGTCCAAATCTTTGATTTGGCTAACAACACCCATGCAACAACACTCCAAGAGCGGACACGCGTGTCGGCGATTGGCTTAGTGCCACTGCAGGCGCCTGTCAAGGAGACCAACAAAGTTATGTGGAAGCTATCACAATAGATGTTAAAGTTTTTTATGAAGGAGTAGTATCAGTACTCCTCGATGTTGATGTGTTCTACGTGGTTGTGGGGGCTGTTTTTCAGGAACAGCTCGGCGTATTTCTCAAAGTCCGCGGGGGTATCGCTGACATAGTAGTTCGATTCGCCCTTGTGGTCATCGTCGCGCATCAGATCGGCTTCTCGCAGGATCTTCTTCGTATAGATCGCGGTCTCCTTGCCCGAGTCGATCAGGGTCACGCCGTCGCCCATCTCGCGCTGGATCGCGTCGGCGAGCAGCGGGAAGTGGGTGCAGCCGAGGATCATGGTGTCGACGCCGCTCTCCTTAAAGGGCGCCATGTAGCGGCGCACCATGAGCTGTACCAGCTCGTCGTCGGGATCGACAAGTCCATTCTCCACAAAGGAGACAAAGAGCTGACAGTGCTGTTCATATACCTCGAACGCAGGGTGCTTCTCGGTGATCCTGCGCTTGTAGCTGTGGGAATTGATGGTCGCGGCAGTGCCGATGACGCCGATCTTACCGTTCTTAGTGACCTGCGCTGCGGTAAAGCAGGTGGGATTCACCACGCCCGTGTAGGGGAGACCGAGCTCCTCGCTGAGGTCGGGTGCGACTGAGCTGACGGTACCGCACGCGGCGACAAGGATCTTAACGCCCATCTTTTTGAGAAAGCGGGCGTCCTGCAGCGCGTATTTACTGATGGCTTCACGGCTCTTGCTGCCGTAGGGCACGCGTCCCGTGTCGCCGAAATAGACAATATCTTCCTGCGGCATGATCTGCTGGATCTCGCGCACAGCGGTCAGACCGCCGAGCCCCGAGTCAAATATGCCGATAGGGGATTGCTTGGTGTTCATGTTTATCAAACCTCGATCTAGTTAGGAGTGAGGAGTTAGGAGTGAGGAGTTAATGACATTCGATGTAATGTTTGCGGTAGGGGGACAGTGGGATACGAGTATTCGACACACGTGTCCGAGTCTGTTTTATCATGGGATGGTTGCTTTTGATGCGGAGCATATCCAACACAAGTATCAAGCAACTCCTAACTCCTCACTCCTAACTCCTCATTACATAAATATACATTATATATAATACCACAAACCGTCATCCCATGCAATAACAAAATTTCGCTTGCATTATTCATTTGTTTCATGTATAATACCTATAACTATGGAAACAGGTTGAGATTGCCACGGGCTGACACGTGTCGATCCCTCGCAATGACGATCTGTATGGTAAGATCGTCGCAGACCGGCGCTATAGCAATAACTAATAAAAAGGAATGATCACTATGCTGAATCAGGCATTCGGACATATTTCGGATAAGGTGGAAGAAGCGTTACAGCCCCAGGGCTTTACACGCCAGAAGATCACCTCAGGGAACGACAACGAGCTGGTTTCGCTCTATACCTCCGAGACCATGGCGTACTCCGTCATCTATTATAAGGATAAACAGCATACCCTGTTGCGCGAATGCGCAATGACCGACGACGGTCCCGACAACAACTGGAAGACCCTCGCGACATGGATGTTTGACCCCGATCATGACACCATGAAGGAAGCAAGCTCCATCGCGAACGACTTCTGCGACGCGATCTCCGCTCCCAGTGCCGTGAAAAAGGTCAAGCAGGCGAAGAAAACCAAGAAGAGCGACGACGGCAACGCCGATCCGGTGTTCCTCTCTAAGCGTTTTCTTACGCTGTTCCCTGACATGAAGGACGAGATCCGCGACGAGCAGGATTGCTACTATCCCTTTCGCGGTGTGACCTTCGCCAGAGCGAGCATCGTGCCGCGCGTCAACAAGCTGGTCAAAGAGGGCAAGGCGGGCGAGCTGAAGAAGCTCGGCAACATCCTGACCGCTCAATACACCAACGGTGACGTCGACACCCGCTCCATCATCACCATCGTGATCCTCAACGGCATTCCCGAGGAGGATGAAACGAAGATCGAGGAATACCTCGGCGACGATCTGAAAAAGGCATTTCAATTCGCAAAGAAATACCGCACCAAGACCGTCAAGCCCGAGAAGGAAAAGAAGAAGAAAAAGACGATGGTACAGCGACTGGAAGGCATGCAGCAATAAGAAAACTGAAAACTGAAGATAGAAAACTGAAAAATGAATCATTGACTGAGTGAAACGAGCTGCCATCATTATTCACTATTCATTCTTAAGTCTTCAGTATTCATTAAAAATTTATCCTTAAATTTTATGACAAGCCCTTGACGAGTTGACAGTGTTGTGATATACTGTTAGATACCTCGAATAGGGGCTTGTTTTTTTGCGCCCCTTTGAAATCTGCGTGATTTCTGCATTTTGAGGGAGGCTTATACCGATTTTGTTGTGAGGATCGGTAAATCTATTTCCGAGTCAAACGGGAGGTGCCGAAATGAGAGTAAAAATCACAATGGCTTGCACTGAGTGTAAACAGCGCAACTACAACACCATGAAGAACAAGAAGAACAGTCCCGACAGATTAGAGATGAATAAGTATTGCAGATTCTGCAAGAAACACACTCTTCACAGGGAAACAAAGTAATCGGAGGTTATTATGGCTGAAGCTAAGAAAAAGAGTAATGTATTCTCCAGAATCGGCTCATTCTTCCGTTCCTGTGTCGGTGAGATGAAGAAGATCACATGGCCTACACCCAAGACGACGACAAAGAACTTTTTGATCGTTGTCACGGTGATCCTGATCGCCGGTCTGTTCATTTTCGCACTCGACAGAGGTCTGTATGCTCTGCTGAACCTTGTCATGGCTACAGGTACTAACTAAACGGTTAGGAGAATACTATGTCTGAAGATGCAAAGTGGTATGTCATCCATACCTACTCAGGCTATGAGAACAAAGTCGCCTCGACCTTACAGACGACCGTTGAGAACCGCGGACTGCAGGATATGATCCCCGACGTCAAGGTTCCCACCGAGATCGTTACCGAGATCAAGGACGACGGCTCCTCCAAAGAGGTGGAGCGCAAGATCTTCCCGGGCTATGTCTTTGTCAAGATGGTCTATACCGATGAGACCTGGTATGTCGTGCGTAATATCCGCGGCTGTACCGGATTTGTCGGCCCGTCGTCAAAGCCTGTCCCGCTGACAGAGTCTGAGGTTTATAAGATGGGCGTTGAGAGCCGCGTCGTCGAGGTTTCCTACGATGTAGGCGATCAGGTTCGTATCATCGACGGTCCTCTGGAGGACTTCGTCGGTATCGTAGACGAGCTTGACACCGACAAGAACTACGTCAAGGTCACCATCTCGATGTTCGGCAGAGAAACGCCGGTAGAACTCGAGCTCAATCAAGCCGAGAAGTTAGAAGATTAAACGAATCCCGATAGGTTGTTCTGTGAAAGCAGACATTCGTGTAGGGGAGGGTCTTGACCCTCCCGATGGAAAATCTTTGATTTTCCACATCGATCTTTCGCTGCGCGAACAGGCGGGTCAAGACCCGCCCCTACAAGAAGTTCTTCGGGAAACAAACAACGGTTATAAAGCTCGCGCTTTATATATGAGGGATCCCGATCCCTTGTGGGAGGAGCCAAATATCCATGACTCCGCCATTGACCACGAATTTAGGAGGAAAACATAATGGCACAGAAAGTAACAGGATTAATCAAGTTACAGATTCCTGCCGGAAAAGCGACTCCGGCTCCGCCTGTAGGCCCTGCGCTGGGTCAGCACGGCGTTAACATCGTTTCCTTTACCAAGGAATTCAACGAGCGCACCAAGAACGACATCGGAATGATCATTCCCGTTGTCATCACCGTATACGCAGACCGTTCTTTCACATTTATCACGAAGACTCCGCCTGCGCCTGTCCTGATCAAGAAGGCTTGTAACATCGACAAGGCTTCCGGCGAACCCAACAAGAAGAAGGTCGCTAAGATCACCAAGGAACAGTGCGCGAAGATCGCTGAGACCAAGATGAAGGACCTCAACGCCGCTAACATCGACACCGCGACTTCCATGATCATGGGTACCGCTCGTTCGATGGGTATCGAGGTCGTCGACTGATAATCGTTGTCATTGCGAGGCATTTATTGCCGTGGCAATCTCAACCGATTGACACTCGTGTCCTGATCATTTTCTCAGAATTACAGATTAACTAACAACATCCGGGTGGGAGGACAGTTCCGCTTGACCACCTAAATATGGAGGATTCAATATGAAACACGGTAAGAAATATGTCGACGCTGCAAAGCTGATCGACAGAGCAAAATTATATGACACCACTGAAGCAGTCGAGACCGTCATCAAGACAGCTACCGCTAAGTTTGACGAGACCATCGAGCTTCATGTTAAGCTGGGCGTTGACTCCCGTCACGCTGACCAGCAGGTACGCGGCGCGGTTGTACTGCCCAACGGTACCGGTAAAAAGATCCGCGTACTCGCGATCTGCAAGGGCGAGAATGAGAAACTCGCTCAGGAAGCAGGCGCTGATTACGTAGGCGCTGAGGACATGACACAGAAGATCCAGCAGGAAAACTGGATGGACTTCGACGTTCTCATCACCACCCCCGACTGCATGGGTCTGGTCGGTCGTCTGGGCCGTATCCTCGGTCCGCGCGGCTTGATGCCGAACCCCAAGGCGGGTACCGTCACTCCCGATATCGCCCGCGCGATCAAGGAGGCTAAGGCAGGTAAGATCGAGTATCGTCTCGACAAGACCAATATCATTCACTGCCCGATCGGCAAGGCGTCCTTCGGCGCCGAAAAGCTGCAGGAGAACCTCGATACGCTCATGGGTGCTATCGTCAAGGCGAAGCCCGCTGCCGCTAAGGGTCAGTATATCAAGAGCTGTGCGGTTACCTCTACCATGGGTCCGTCCGTACGCATCAACCCCACTAAGTTCGGCGTATAACGCGCGCGTTTCAGCTTTCTTGATTCGGGACAACGCTTCCTGTAGGGGAGGGTCTTGACCCTCCCGATTGACCGTCAATGTTGACGGTCAAATATACGGATATTTTAACGATTTCTTTGTTATGAGTCCGATTCGGCGTTGCTTCGACAATTCGTCCTGACATATGTTCAAGACGAGCGGGAGGGTCAAGCCCCTCCCCTACAAAATGGTATCAACTCTTTATGAGTCGATATAAATATCGCTGTTCTAAAGACAACAGGTTCCTTAAGGTATAATGACCATCGGTCGCCTGTCGAGGAAGAAGCATTACATTTGCAGTGATCCACTGCGATATTATGTAATATACGCCTCTCCTCGCAAGGGAGAGGCTGTTTCTTAATAGCTTCGTTTTGTTTCCGCCGTTGATGGCACATCGTTCAGATGATGATTTTCAATAGGCGGAACGGGATGCAACATCATGTTGCTGTTTTTTAGAAAAGCGTGATCGCGTTCATTCTCTTAGATGATCGCAAAACACCGATCACCGCTCATGCAAATGAACGGTTTCGGTGCATCAATATCACGGAGGTGAAACAATTTGCCAAGCGCTAAGGTTTTAGAACAGAAGCAGGCTATCGTAGCTGAGCTGACTGAGCGTCTGAAGAATTCTGTTACCGGCGTCCTCGTTAACTACAAGGGTATCAACGTTGCCGACGATACCGCACTCCGTAAGGAGCTGCGTGAGGCGGGCGTTCAGTACAGTGTTGTCAAGAACACACTGCTGTCCCGTGCATGTGAAGGCGCAGAGCTGACCGGTTTACAGGCTGATCTGGCAGGCACTACCGCTCTGGCTACCAGCGACGAGGATTACGCCGCTGCTGCCCGTATTCTGGCGAACTATGCTAAGAAGAGCAAGACCTTTGAGATCAAGGGCGGTTACCTGGATGGCGAGGTCGTTGATTTAGCGACCATCGACAGCCTTGCGAAGCTCCCGACCAGAGATGTCCTGCTCGCAAACGTTCTGGGTGCATTCCAGGCTCCCATCGCATCCTTTGCTCGCGCGATCCAGGCGATCGTCGACGAAGGCGGCGTAGAAGAGTGCCTTGCTAAGACATCCGCGGATGCAGACGCGTCTGACGCTCCCGCAGAAGAAGCTGCTCCCGCAGAAGAGGCTGCTCCTGCTGAGGAAGCACCTGCTGCTGAATAATATAGCAGCACAACACTTACTTTTCCGTTTATCGGAAAAAGACGCACGCGTCCTGCTGAATAATGACGCATCGTTTTAATGTGTGCAAAAAAATGACGCTCGCGTCCGTATCTTAACTTAAACTATTACTAATTAAAATTGGAGGAATTTAAAATGGCATCTGAGAAGATTACTGCTATTATTGAAGAATTAAAAGGCCTCACAGTTCTCGAGCTCGCTGATCTCGTACACGCTGTAGAGGATGAGTTCGGCGTATCCGCTGCCGCTGCTGTTGCAGTTGCTGCTCCCGGTGCAGGCGACGGCGCTGCTGCTGCTGAGGAGAAGACTGAGTTTGACGTTATCCTCAAGTCCCCGGGCTCCGGTAAGATCGCTGTTATCAAGGCTGTCCGTGAGGCTACCGGTCTTGGTCTGAAGGAAGCTAAGGCTGTTGTTGACGGCGCTCCCAAGGCTGTTAAGGAAGGCATCTCTAAGGAAGATGCTGAGGCTCTCAAGGAGAAGCTCGAGGCTGCCGGTGCTGAGGTTGAACTCAAGTAATTCAACACTGATAAAAATGGCAGGTGTCCGAAAGGATGCCTGCCTTTTTGTTTGTATTGAAAACTGAAAACTGAAGAATGAATAATAATGGGGCGCGTGCGCCTTTTTCTGTTTCTCTGTAACGTACTGCCATAAGGAATGATAAGAATTGCAGATTAAGAAAGCCTTCCCCTCGGGGGGAAGGTGGTTCTGTGAGCACACCTGCGAACAGAATCGGATGAGGGGATGACTTGTCCGTGAGATCATCTTAACAAAGAGTTTACGACTTTTTCTCGATCCTCGGTAGACGTACAGCCTCACAGAGACCTGCATCAATAGGAGAGGTTGTCCCCTCATCCGTCTCCCGTTGGTCGACACCTTCCCCCCGAGGGGAAGGCTTTTTGTTTTACTGAAGACTGAAAACTGAAAATTTAAGAATGAATAATAGTGGGGCGCATGCGCCTTTTTCTGTTTCTCTGTAACACTGAGGGGGCACCCCCATAATTTACCGTTTTTATCGTACAAGGTGCCGAAAACGGCTTATCCATGCGGTTTTTTGGTGTACGATACCGTCAAATCTTATCGTTCACGATCGTACAAAACAGACGATGATCGTACATTGACATGACAGAATCTTCCATCTCTCCGTCAGTGTATTACGCGAATCACGGCAGATACTATCATCAAGGAGATGATTCTATGAAATATCAGCCGAGGCATATGCGCGACGAGCGTGGATCCGGCAACGATTCCAAGGCGTTGCCGCCTACTGAGGGTCAAACATCGACGCCGATAGAAAGACCCCATGAGCTGCCTGACACCGCACATCCTTTGGGAATCCCTGTGCCCGATCCGGGCGACGGGGGAGAGTATGTGCCCATCCCGGGCAAGGGCAGTATCGACCATATCGCGCCCAACGGCGCCGTGATACGCAATCCGTGGTCGGAACAGCCTGAGATCAAGCCCGATTACGCCTATACCGACGAGCAGGAGGATCAGAACCTGTTGATCATGTGAGGGGGCACTTGTGCCTTTGTTCCGCCTTTTGCAACGTTATCCTTTGGAGGTTGTCGTCATCAACGGCGGACACGCGTGTCCGATGATCGTCCCTACGGTTACGCTTCCTTTCCTTAACCGACGTGGTTCGTTATCCAACGCCCTGCCGCGGGAGCACCAAGGCGCTCCCCTACAATTTCACTGCAACGTCTCTTGTAGGGGAGGGGCTTGCTCCTCCCGAAACGTTTTCTATTATATCATTTTATCATGCGGAGCACATCAACTTCTCCGTAGGGTACGGCGCTTGCGACGTACCGAAACCTTTTGGCCAACGCCCTGCCGCGGGAGCACCACAGTGGCGCTTAGCCAATCGCAGACACGTGTGTCTGCTCTTGGAGCGCTGTTGCATGGGAGTTGTTAGCCAAATCACAGATTTGGACAACTCCTCAAAGGCGCTCCCCTACAATTTCGCTGTAACGCTCTGCCGCGTGTACGATGATCGTCTGTTTTGTACGGTCATGTACGATGGAGATGCACGGTATCGTACACCTAAAAACCGCATGGATAAGCCGTTTTCTGCACCTTGTACGATAAAAACGGTAATTGATGGGGGTACCCCAAGCAAAACAGAAAAAGGCGCACGCGCCCGATAAAAACGGAAATTGATGGGGTTACCCCAAGCAAAACAGAAAAAGGCGCACGCGCCCGATCAATACGGTAATTTTTGGGTACCCGCATATTCGGCAGAATCGCAGGATGGATTTGTAATTGATGAATAGGAGTGCCCGTGCCTGTCACCCTACCCACGTTATAGACACGCGTGTCGAGAGATAGAAATGACACGCGTGTCACGAAACGGAAAACAGCATAACAAAACGCCCGAGATCACTCTCGGGCGTTGTCTGTTATCTATCGAATCGCTACAATTCTTTTAGACGAAATTCTTCTTTCTTGCAACATAAGAGGTGTGCAGCAGCTCATGCGCCTTGTGGGAGCCGGGCTCGCCGAGATACTCCTCGTAGATTGCCTTGATCTCGGGGTTGTCGTGGCTCTTTCTGTACGGCAGACCGAGGTCGTCCTGATACAGCGCCTTTGCTCTGAGCGCCTTGAGGTCGACGAAGTTGCGTACATGACCGGGCTGGATGGGCTGACCGCCGCCGTTGACACAGCCGCCGGGGCAGCACATGATCTCGACAAACTGGTAGTCGGCTTCACCTGCTCTGATCTTGTCGAGGATGACAGCCGCGTTCTTCAAGCCGCTGGCAACAGCGACCTTGACGTTCATGCCGGCAACCTCATAGGTAGCTTCCTTGATGCCGTCGGTACCGCGAACCTCGTTGTAGTCGATCTGCTTGAGATCCTCACCGGTGAGAACATCGGCAACGGTTCTCAGCGCCGCTTCCATAACGCCGCCGGTAGCGCCGAAGATGGTGCCCGCGCCGGAGCCGATCGCCATAACGGGATCAAAATCGCTGTCCTCGAGGGCAGTGAACTGGATACCCGCGGTCTTGATCATCTTCGCCAGCTCTCTGGTGGTGATGGAGATATCGTTATCCTGCATGCCGTCGCGACCCTGATCGTCACGGGTGATCTCGAACTTCTTCGCGACACAGGGCATGACGGATACGACGACGATGTCGTGCGGATCGATGCCTGCCTTCTCGGCATAGTAGCTCTTGATCATCGCGCCCTGCATCTGCTGCGGGGACTTACAGGTGGACAGATGGGGGAGAAGGTCGGGATAATAGTGCTCACAGAACTTGACCCAGCCGGGGGAGCAGGAGGTGATCATCGGCAGTGTGCCGCCTTCCTTCACTCTCTGGATGAACTCGGTGCCCTCTTCCATGATGGTCAGGTCAGCGCCGAAGTTGGTGTCGAATACCTTGTCAAAGCCGAGCATTCTCAGCGCGGTGACCATCTTGCCGGTGACAAGAGTGCCGATCGGCATGCCGAAGCACTCACCTAAGGTAGCGCGGATGGACGGAGCGGTGTGGACGACCACATGCTTGGTCGGATCAGCCAGCGCCTTGAATACCTCTGCGGTGTTGTCGTTCTCGACCAGAGCGCCGGTCGGGCATACGACGGTACACTGACCGCAGCTGACGCAGCTGACGTCGCCCAGCTTCTTGTTGAACGCACAGCCGATCTCAGTATCGAAGCCGCGGTTGTTCGCGCCGATAACGCCGACGAACTGCTCTTTACAAGCGGCTACGCAGCGGCGGCACAGGATGCACTTGTTGTTGTTGCGGACAAGGTGCAGGGTGGAGTGGTCTTCTTCATAATGGGTCTCTGCGCCGGCGAATTTGGTCTCATCTACGCCGTATTCCAGGCACAGCTGCTGGAGCTCGCAATTGTCGCTGCGGGGGCAGGACAGGCACTTTTTGTCGTGGTTACTGAGCAGCAGCTCGAGGGTGGTTTTGCGATTCTCACGAATCTGCGGTGTATTGGTGAAGATCTCGGTGCCCTCACGGTCGATGGGGTAGACGCAGGCGGCGACTAAGGAACGCGCACCCTTGACCTCACACAGACACATACGGCAGGCGCCGATCTCATTGATATCCTTCAGGTAGCACAAGGTCGGGATCTTGATACCGAACTGATGGCACGCTTCCAGAATCGTTGTATTCTTTTCAACGGTATAATCCTTGCCGTTGATTTTGATGTTAAGCATTTCCATGTTGGTTCTCCTTTCCCTTAACCCTTGATGATAGCCTTGAACTTACAAGAATCCATACAAGCGCCGCACTTGATACACTTAGCATGGTCGATCTCAAAGGCGGGTCTCTTCTTGCCCTCGGGGATGTAGTCGGTAACGGAGATCGCGCCGACGGGGCACTTACGGGAGCACAGCGAGCAGCCCATGCAGTTGTCCTTGATGATGGTGTATTCGAGCAGGTCTTTACATACGCCTGCGGGGCACTTCTTGTCGACTACGTGAGCGACATACTCATCACGGAAGAAGTGCAGGGTAGAGAGAACGGGGTTGGGAGCCGTCTGACCCAGACCGCACAGGGAGTTCGCCTTGATGTAGTTGCACAGCGCTTCCATCTCGTCGAGCATCTCGAGGGTACCCTGACCCTTGGTGATCTTCTCGAGCATTTCGAGCAGGCGCTTGGTGCCGATACGGCAGGGCGTACACTTACCGCAGCTCTCGTCAACGGTGAATTCGAGGAAGAACTTCGCAATATCGACCATACAGTCGGTCTCGTCCATGACGATCAGACCGCCGGAGCCCATCATCGAGCCGATGGCGAGCAGGTTGTCATAGTCGATCTCGATGTCGAGGTGCTCTGCGGGGATACAGCCGCCGGAGGGGCCGCCCGTCTGAGCTGCCTTGAACTTCTTGCCGCCGGGGATGCCGCCGCCGATCTCTTCGATGATGGTTCTGAGGGTGGTGCCCATCGGAACCTCGACCAGACCGGTGTGGTTGATCTTGCCGCCTAATGCGAATACCTTGGTACCCTTGGATTTCTCGGTACCCATGGAAGCGAACCAATCCGCGCCCTTGAGGATGATCTGCGGGATGTTCGCGTAGGTCTCAACGTTGTTGAGGGTAGTGGGCTTCTGATACAGACCCTTGACTGCCGGGAACGGAGGACGGGGTCTCGGCTCGCCGCGCTTGCCCTCGATGGAGGTCATCAGAGCGGTCTCTTCGCCGCAGACGAACGCGCCCGCGCCCAGACGGATCTTGATGTCAAAGTTGAAGCCTGTGCCGAAGATATCTTCACCCAGCAGACCGTATTCATGCGCCTGATCGATCGCGATCTGTAAGCGCTTAACAGCGATCGGGTACTCCGCACGAACGTAGATGTAACCCTGAGAAGCGCCGATGGCATAGCCTGCGATCGCCATTGCTTCGAGAACAACGTGGGGGTCGCCCTCGAGGACGGAACGATCCATGAACGCGCCGGGGTCGCCTTCGTCGGCGTTACAGCAAACGTACTTTTGATCAGCGTCATTGCCGCGCGCGAATTTCCACTTCAAGCCGGTGGGGAAGCCCGCACCGCCGCGACCTCTCAGACCGGAGTCGAGCATGGTCTGGATGACCTCCTCGGGGGTCATCTCGGTGAGAACCTTACCCAGAGCGGCATAGCCGTCCTGCGCGATGTAGTCGTCGATCTTCTCGGGGTCGATGACGCCGCAGTTACGCAGCGCGACACGCTTCTGCTTCTCATAGAAAGCGGTTTTGTTCAGGGATTTGATGGTGTCGTTCTCGACGGTCTCCTGATATAAGAGACGGGTAACGATACGACCCTTGTTGAGATGCTCCTCAACGATCTCGGGGATATCCTCGATCTTGACCATGGAGTAGAAGGAGCCCTCGGGATAGACGACCATGATAGGACCCAGCGCGCACAGACCGAAGCAGCCGGTGGTGATGACGTTGACTTCCTTCTCAAGGCCTTTCTTGATCAGCTCTTCCTTGAGCTTCTCGGCGATTTGTAAGCTGTTTGACGAGGTACAACCGGTACCGCCGCAAACAAGTACATTAGAACGATACATTTAGTCCTCCTTATCTTGTGGCAGTGCCGATGGTATACTCGGTAACGACATTGTGGTTGACGAGATGATCGTTGACGACTTTGACAGCCTTTTCGGGCGTCATCTTGACGTAGGTGACCTTCTCCTCACCGGGGATCTCGATCTCGACGACCGGCTCATACTGACAGATGCCGATGCAGCCTGTCTGTGTGACGGTGATGTCCTTGAGACCGCGCTTGGCGATCTCTTCTACAAAGGCGTTGAGAACGGGTCTGGCGCCGGCGGCGATACCGCAGGTAGCCATGCCGACCAGTACGCGGGCGGCGTTGGGGTTCTCCTGACGCATCTGCATCTCCGCCTGTGCCTTATCTCTGATCGCCTTCAACTCAGCTAAAGATTTCATTTTTACGCACCTCCATATATGCTTTTCGTATTTTCTTCTAAATAATCCGCGATCCATTCCAGCACGTCGGGCGTGTCCAGACTGACGTCGCCCAGCACCTCGCGCAGCTCCCGTGTATCGAGGGTAAAGCTGCCGTTGTCGGTGGTGTTGGTGTAGACAAAGTCGATGTCAGGATTGCATTGGATCAGGATCTTGACGGTGGAGTTGATATCTCCCAAGGGAGTCATGTCCACATGCGACTTGACATACGAGGCGGTGGTAGTGGTGCCAACGCCCTTTTCGCTCTGTATGTCAAAGCTGCCGCCGGTCTGTTCAGCGCTGAGCTTGAACAGCGGAACTCCCAGCCCGACCTTGCGTGTGGTACGCGTGGTAAAGAACGGATCGATGACCTGTTGTACCTGTTCCTGCGTCATGCCGCAGCCGTTGTCGGCGATCTCGATCGTCAGCCGATCGTCCTTATCGCTCTCGGTTACGGTGATGCGTACGACAGATGCCTCGGCTCGCACCGAGTTCTGCGCCACATCCATGACGTTCAGGGATAGCTCCCTCATTATGCTTCCTTGTATTTGGCGAGGATTGAGGGTACATCGTCGGCGACCAGACGGCCGTATACATCGTCGTTGACCGTCATGACGGGAGCCAGACCGCACGCGCCGATGCAGCGGCAGGCTGTCAGCGAGAACTTACCGTCCATGGTGCATTCCTCAGCCTCGATGCCCAGCTCGGAAGAGAGCCGGTTGAGTACGTCGCCGGAGCCTTTGACGTAGCAAGCGGTACCCAGGCATACGCTGATGTTGTACTTACCCTTGGGGGAGAGCGCGAACTGGCTGTAGAAGGTCGCAACGCCGTACACCTCGTCTACGGGTACGTTCAGACCCTCCGCGATCATCTGCTGGACCTCGAGCGGCAGATAGCCGTAGATGTCCTGTGCCTCCTGCAATACGGGCATCACAGCGCCGGGATCATCCTTGTGCTTTGCGATGACTTCCTTTAGCTGCGCTTCCTGTTCAGGAGTGCCCTGAAACGGCAGGCTGCTGATTTTTTTAAGCATCTTAATTCCTCCTTGATCATATTCTGTAAGTCGGGTTGAATTGTAGCGAATCATTCAAATAGGTTCTTGCAAAATCACGATTCATCATCAGCAAAAACCTACACATACTTACGGTATCATCATAACACATTTGAGATGGATTGTCTATAAATTAACGCAAATTTTTCGTGCAAATATCGGCAAAAAATGCAGGAATTCACTGATTTGAAAAGTTAGCAAACGCTAACCGACGACGACAGGTTTCATCTGCCATTCGATTCGCTTAAGGTAATCGAATCAATATTCTGTAACAGAATTATATCTTGCAAAATACTTTAACTTTTGCAAGTTTAAAAGCGGTGAAATCATAGAGATTTGTAGGGCGGGGTCTTGCTCCCGACGAATGACAGACGTTTTTTTTGTTATTGGAACCGTGAGGGAGGAATATAATACTTTTACCTCGCGGACGAGCATTGCTCGTCCCTACGGGAATGTATCTTTCCTCAACCGAAGTGATTCAGAATCCAACGCTCTACTGCGGTACGTCGGCAAGCGCCGTACCCTACACAAACGCACCTACGATTATCAGGAGCGGATAGCGTTCGACATCAACTCCTCACTCCTCCGCAGTAGCTCTCTGCCAATCAGCGTTCGCGGACTTGTTCGTCCGCTCCGCTTCTTGGGAGAGCCTTGCATGGGTGCTGTTAGCCAAATCGCAGATTTGGACAGCACCTCAACTCCTCACTAAAAAACCGCCCTGCTATCGCAAGACGGTCATCTTTGTGTATCTAAATATTCAATTACCGCTTCTCTGGTCAGCTCGGGGAGCTCGAGGGTATTGGCGGCGTCGCGCATGTTTTCGAGGTAATGCGCGTCGGAGCAGGTGATGATGTTCATCGTGTCGAGGATCGGATGCTGTTTTCTCAGCTCGTCCAGTTTTGAGATGTCTGCCAGTTCAACGGAGAAAAACCCGCACGCGGGGTCGATCTCACCCAGTACGGCGAGGATCGACAGCGAGTCGCGTTCGATGTGCGCGGGATAGCAGATGCCGCCGAACTCCTTCGCTTTGCGGTACGCGTCATACATACCGATGAAGGAGCCGGGCAGGAGCAAATCGTCAATCTCTCCGATCTCTTCATCGTTTTCATTCATCTGCACCTGTCGTCCGTAGATCTCCGCCTTGTTCTTGATGTGGATGCGGTTCTCGTCGACATACTGTGAGAAGGCGAGCGCTTTCTCAAGCGTGGGGAAGAGGCATACCGCATGGATATCCTCGCTGGTGGTCAGTTCCATCCCGGGGATGACCAGTACGCCGACCTCCTCGCCGACCTTGATCGCCGCCTCGCAGTTGAGCGAGGTGTTGTGGTCGGTCAGCGCGATCACATCCAGTCCCAGCAGCTTTGCCATGTTGACGATGTTGTTGGGCGTCATGTCCATATCGCCGCACGGAGAAAGGCAGGAATGCAGGTGCAGGTCGTAATAATATTTCTGCATAAGAATTATCCTTCGATCAATTGGCTGATTTTGACAGCGAGCCGGTAGGCGTTTTCCTCGGTGGTGAGGATATTCACGCCGTGCATCTCCGCTTTCTGACGCGCGTTATCGTCGAGCGCGGCATTCTCCACGAGGATGATACAGCTCACATCCGCCAAGGTTGCTACGGCGATGCTGTTGATGTTGCCCATGACGGTCAGCCACGCGCTGTCGCCGGGCGCTCTGCCCATGACCCAGCTGAGTAGGTCGCCGATATAGCAGTCCTCCACCTCGCGGTCGAGGTCATCCTCCACGAGGATCTTTAAATTGAGTTTATCGATCAATTCTTTTACGGTCATGATAAACCTCCGGTTAATGAATACTGAAAATTGAAAAATGAATGGCGGGATACCCGCACCCAATCGATAGAAAAAACTAAAAAGCGATCATATCGATTGGGTTATATAATTGTTTGAGCAAAGCGAGTAACCGTCATTATTCATTCTTCAGTTTTAAGTCTTCAGTTTTCAGTTATTTTTTTTGCGACTTCATATAATCCTCATAGATCTTCTTGGTGAATTCGTCGGGGTCGAAGGTCTCGCTCTCGAGGATGAACGGTTTTTTGTTGAGCTTTTTGAGGAGCTTTTCATCGCCCTTTTCGGGCGTATGGCTGTACTTGCGGATCACGGCTCTTTTGTATTTGGTGTATCGGATCTCGCGAATGGTGCGCATGATCTTGCGATCAGCCTTTCCGTAGCTTGAGGACGGAGCGATGATCGCCTGAGCGAAGGATGTAAAAACGCCCATGATGATGCGCCCTGTCGCTTTGCCGCCGGAGAGCAGCGGCACCTCGCAGTCAAAATACTCCTGCTCACGCGGCGTCAATTTGTTCTCGCTCATAGGTTACCCAACTGATCGTAGACGGACTGGATCTTCGCCTTGAGCTTGTGGATGCAATCGGTCTCCTTGGCGTTGCCCTTAACGATATCCTCCGCCAGCGCGCGGCAGGTGGGAGCGCCGCAGGAGCCGCAGTCCAGTCCGGGCAGGTTCTTGCAGATCTCCTCCATCTTCTCCATCATATCCATTGCCTCGATGATGTCGTCCGACAGACGGAAGCTTTCGGCGTTGAATTCCAGCTCGTTCTCCCACTGCATCCCACCGAGATCCTTTTGATCAAGGTGGTTGAGGGAGACGGGCAGGTACTTGCGCAGATTCTGGATACGCGCTTGCGCGACATAGGGATTCTCGACAGCCAACACGCCGCCGACACAGCCGCCGGAGCAAGCGTTCAGCTCGATGAAATCAACGCCGTGGATGTGCTCATCCTCCAGCTCCTCGAGAACGCGGATGACGTTCTCAATGCCGTCAGCGGCTAAGTATTTGTCACCCAGCATGGCGGCGGCTTCACCGCCCGAGGTCGCCCAGCCGACGCCGATCAAGCCGGATTGCGCGATCGGCTCCACGGTCTGGAGCTTATCCATCTTGGATGTCAGCTCGGGGTAGATCTGCGAGATCGCGATCGCGCCGGTGACGGCGCTCTTCTCGCATCCGTTCGGATTGTTGATCTCGGTGACCTTGGCAGGGCAGGGAGTGATAAAGAACACGCCGATATCATCGTCGCTCAGCCCCGTGATATCGATCACCTCACGGCGCGCCATCCTTGCGGCGACCTCCATGGGCGCCAGCAGGGGCATGACGTTGCCGCACAGCTCGGGAAAGCGGATCTTGATCAGGCGCACGATCGCGGGACATGCCGAGCTGATAATAGGCTTCTTGAGCTTGTCATCGCGGATCAGCTGGCGTGTTGCTTCGCTCACGAGCTCCGCCGCGCGGCTGACCTCAAAAATGACGTCAAAGCCCATCGCGCGCAGACCTGTCAGCACGATATCGATATCGTTGAGGTTGTTGAACTGACCGAACAGCGCGGGCGCGGGGATGGCGATCTTGACCTTATATGGTTTGATTTCTTCAATTGCATTGGAACGGGCGCGTTTGGCATGATGCGGACAGATGCGGATGCACTCGCCGCAGTCGATGCACCTCTCGGAGAGGATATGCGCCTTGCCGTCGCGGATGCGGATCGCCTCGGTAGGACAGCGCTTGAGGCAGTTGGTACAGCCGCAGCACAGATCTGCGTCCAGCACGACAGAGTGGAAGTATTTGTTGTTCATATTGCTTACCTGTTTATAGTTAGGAGTGAGGAGTTAGGAGTGAGGAGTTAATGGTGGGCGTTGCCCACACCCATTTGTATTAATCACTGAAACATTCTGCCCGTGCTTACGTTATATACATTCAAAACACGAAGTGTTTCCCATAACTCCTAATTCCTCACTCCTAACTCCTCACTAAATAATCTACGCTTCTTTAACCTTGACAGTCAAATACAGATCCGTGCCTTTTCCGATCTCGGTCTCGATCCGCATGTCGTCGGTGTATTTCTTGATGTTGGGCAGTCCCATGCCGGCGCCGAAGCCGAGGTTGCGGACGTTATCGGGCGCGGTGGAGAAGCCCTCCTGCATCGCCTTCTCGACGTCAGGGATGCCGGGTCCCTTATCGGAGAGCAGGACTTCTACATGATCAGGGAAGATATCGACGTCGACAAAGCCGCCCTCGGCGTGGATGACCATGTTAATCTCCGCCTCATACATCGCGATCGCGACCCTGCGGATGGCGTCGGTGTTGTAGCCAAGCGCTTTGAGGCGCTTTTTGACGGAGCCGGAAGCCTCACCCGCACGGGTGAAGTCCTCTCCGCTGACCTCGTAATGAAGATGGATGTTGCTCATACCGCGGTACCTCCGGAAAGACCGCCCTCGTATAATTTGCCGCAGGCGGTGAACATTCTGTAGCGGGTCTTGATGAGGGTGATGTCGCGCTGCTCGGCGAGGTCGATGATCCCCTGATCGGGCATCTTGCCGCGCACAAAGACGATACACGCCATATCCATCATCTCGGCGGTGCGCACGACCTGCGGATTGACCAGACCGGTCAGCAGGACGCTCTGATCCTTGACGAATGCCAGCACGTCGCTCATCATATCGGAGCCGCAAGCGGTTTTGATTTCGGCGTCGAGGTTGCCCTCACAGATGACTTCGCCCTCTAAGATGTCAATAATATCCTTTACTACCATGGTTTTCCATCCTTTCAAGATGTGTCGATTTCTGGTTATAATTCCGTATAAGAATTTTACAAATCAATTCTACATACACATACATTTTACCATAAAATCTGCGGTATGACAACAGGACAAAGTTAGCAAAAAGAAGCGCAAGAAGTTGTGAAAAACAACGAAAGAATGAGGAATTAGGAATGAGGAATTAGGAATGAATGGTGGGCGTTGCCCACACCCATTTGTATTTATTACTGGAACTATCTGCTCGTGCTTTCGTTATATAAATTCAAAACACGAAGTGTTTCCCGCAATTTCTCATTCCTCATTCCTCATTAAAAAAGCGCCGGTATCCCGACGCTCTTTCATAGTTTTGTATTCTGTTGCTTAGGCGGTAACGCCGTCAGTGATACTCGGAAAGTACCGCCTTGCCCTCTTTGAGGGATTTTGGGACGTCTAAGATGCGCTGGTTGCGGCTGCCGCGGAAGTGGAGCATCAGGCTCATTTCTTCCTCGACGAAGGGACCGTCCACCAGCCAGTCGCACTGTTCGAGCAGCGCCTTATACTCGGGATGGGTGTCAAAATCCGCCATCAGCTTTTCAAAGGTGAATCCGCTGTAGCAAAAGACGTTCAGCCCCATTTCGTGCGCTTTTTTCGCGAGCACGGTCAACGCCTGAGCCTGACAGAAGGGCTCGCCGCCCGACAGGGTCACACCCTTGAGCAGAGGATCCTTGGCGGCTTCTTCGAGCACGCGCTCGACTGAGCTTTGGTAACCGCCCTCAAAGTCCCATGTATGCTGATTATGACAGCCCTTGCAGTGGTGCGGACAGCCTTGTACAAAGACCGTCATGCGGATTCCGGGACCGTCTACGATGCTTTCTCTGATAACGCCCGCCAAACGCAGGGGTGTTTTTTGTTCGGACATGGTATACTCCTTTGGTGCGTGCTATGTAGGGTACGGCGCTTGCGACGTACCGAATAGCAGCAACATTGTTTTATATCTGTGTTTCCGATCAAAGAAGCGTCCGTTATCCTGCGGTACGTCATAAATGCCGTACCCTACGGAAAAGCAGCATTTGTTCCGCAATGAACGCTGTCAACTCGGAAAAACAGGGGAGCGGCAACGGCTCCCCTGTAAAAGATTATGTGTTAATCAATCAAACCGCCTCTAGGTCACAGCCGCAGTCATCTTCGGCGATCACACTGTGCTTGACTCTGTCCTTGACCTCTGCCTTTTTGGCATTGTTGAAGCGGTCGAGGGTGCCGACGAGGTAGCCGGTGATACGGCGGATACGCTCCACCTGTGCGCCGTTCTTGATGATCTTTCTGCCGCACTGCGGGCAATAGTCGCCGATGATACCGGTGTAGCCGCAGACGGGATCGCGGTCGACTGGATGGTTGATCGAGCCGTAGCCGATGCCCTCTTCCTTCATGCAGCGGACAACCTGCTCGAATGCCTCGAGGTTCTCGGTGGGATCGCCGTCGAGCTCGATGTAGGAGATGTGACCCGCGTTAGTGAGCGCGTGATACGGTGCCTCGAGCTTGATCTTATCGAAAGCGTTGATCGGATAGTATACGGGAACATGGAAGGAGTTGGTGTAGTATTCGCGGTCGGTCACGCCCTTGATGGAGCCGAAGCGCTCCTTATCGATGCGGACGAATCTGCCGGACAGACCCTCTGCGGGGGTCGCGAGGCAGGTGAAGTTGAGACCTGTCTTTTCGCTCTGCTTATCGAGCTTCTTGCGCATGAAGGAAACGATCTCCAGTCCAAGACGCTGTGCCTCTTCGCTCTCGCCGTGGTGCTTGCCGATCAGCGCTACGAGAGCCTCGGCAAGACCGATGAAGCCGATGGAGAGGGTACCGTGCTTTAAGACTTCGCGTACCTCGTCGTCGATCGAGAGCTTGTCGGAATCGATCCATACGCCCTGACCCATCAGGAACGGATAGTTGCGAACGTGCTTCTGGCACTGGATCTCAAAGCGCTCGAGGATCTGTTCAATGCACAGGTCGAGCATGCGGTCGAGCTGATCAAAGAAGAAGTCGATGTTTTTGTTGGAAAGGATCGCAAGACGGGGCAGGTTGATGGAGGTGAAGCTCAGGTTACCTCTGCCGTAGGTGATCTCACGGGAAGGATCGTGACGGTTGCCGATGACACGGGTACGGCAGCCCATGTAAGCGATCTCGGTCTCGGGATGACCGGGCTTGTAGTAAGCGAGGTTGTAGGGCGCGTCGATGAAGGCGTAGTTGGGGAAGAGACGCTTAGCCGATACGCGGAAGCTCAGCTTGAACAGATCATAGTTAGGATCCTCGGGATTGTAGTTGATGCCCTCCTTGACCTTGAAGATGTGCACGGGGAAGATCGGGGTCTCGCCGTTGCCCAGACCCTTTTCGGTCGCGAGCAGGATGTTCTTGATGACCATTCTGCCCTCGGGGGTGGTGTCGGTGCCGTAGTTGATGGAGGAGAAGGGAACCTGCGCGCCTGCACGGGAGTGCATGGTGTTGAGGTTGTGGACGACCGCTTCCATCGCCTGGAAGGTCGCGCGGTCGGTCTCTGTCAGCGCGTGCTTCTTCGCAAAACGCTGTAATTTTTCGGCGATCTTCTCGCCGTACTGACCGGTCAGCAGTTCGAGTTCCTTCGCGTCATATTCCGCGGTGGATTCGAGCTTGGCAATCTCGCCGGTGGACGCTTCCGCAGCGGCGCAGATCGCTTCGATATTTTCCTTCGCGTTCTCGTCGTCCGCGAGCAGCTCCGCACCGCGGGCGAGGTTCGCGCGATAACGCTTGTTATAGGTCTTGGTGACGCCGGGCGCCATGCTGTAGTCAAAGTTCGGGACAGACTGACCGCCGTGCTGATCGTTCTGGTTGGACTGGATCGCGATGCAGGCGAGAGCGCCGTAGGTGGAGATATCGTTGGGCTCACGGATAAAGCCGTGACCGGTGGAGAAACCGTCCTTGAAGAGCTTTAAGAGGTCGATCTGACAGCAGGTGGTGGTGAGGGTCAAAAAGTCGAGATCATGGATGTGGATGTCGCCTTCACGGTGCGCCTTGGCAAACTTGGGGTTGAGGACATACATCTGATAGAATTCCTTCGCGCCCTCGGAACCGTACTTGAGCATGGTACCCATCGCGGTATCGCCGTCGATGTTGGCGTTCTCACGCTTGACGTCGTTATCCTTGGCGGATTTGAAGGTCAGATCCTCATAGATCTTCATCAGCTTGGTGTTCATCTCGCGAACTCTGGTACGCTCCGCGCGATAGAGGATGAACTCCTTCGCGGTTCTGGCGTGACCGTTCTCGATCAGGATCTTCTCAACGGTATCCTGTACGTGCTCGACAGAGGGATTGTCGTTATCCTCCGCCTCTAAGTATTCGATGACCTTACCGGCGAGCTGTTCGGCGCTGTCGTAGTCGTTACCGCCGATGGCGTGAGCCGCCTTGTAGATCGCCTGGGTGATCTTTTCCTTGTCAAATTCTACCGCGCGTCCGTCGCGCTTTACGATTTTCTTGATCATAATTTCTCCTTCACATTCTCGATTTTGGTTTCTTGTAACACTTTTGTTACGAAAAGTAAGCCTGCCGCCATATCTCGCGGTCAGGGCGAAATCCTGACTAAATATAGCAGAAAGACGGCGTGAAATCAATCGGTATTTTATACGAGAAAAAAATAAAACTTTGGGCAATTTGATAAGTTTTTGTAAAATGTTGTCAAAAAAGAATTATAACAAGTTCTTGTGAGCCGTATACCGCCCACCACAATATATTGTGTTCAGTTTCATTCTTGTAACAATCGGTAAAATTCGTGTCATGGTTAATTTGATTTAAGAAAAATGGAAGAAGGAATGGACGTTATGCAGTTGACGAATGATAATAGCGATGTAAAAGTGGAAGATGAACGCAGTGTAGGGGAGGGGCGTGTGTACTTAAAACTGAAGATTGAAGACTGAAGAGTGAATAATGATTATTGTGTGGAAGAGTTTCAGCATATTTGTAGGGGAGGGGCTTGCTCCTCCCGAAACGTTTGTGAAGATGATATTCATATGCGGAGCAAATCGATTTTTCCGTAGGGATGTTCCTCAGCCGGAGACGGCACCCCTCTGTCGCTTGCGACACCTCCCCTTAGGGGAGATCACATTGGTCATCCGCAGAATGCCGGGCGTTTCTGTTATCGAAAGCCATAGATAGGAAATCTATGCTTCTACCAAGCGGATGGTCAATGACCATCCCTACGGAAGCATACATTCCCTTAACGAACATTGCATTTTAAACAAACGCTCTGCTGCGGGAGCAGCACAGTGGCGCTTAGCCAATCACAGGCTTTGCCTGTTCTTGGAGCGCTGTTGCATGGGAGTTGTAAACCAAATCAAAGATTTGGACAACTCCTCAAAGCCGCTCCCCTGCAAATAATACCGCGAACAACATGAATAATCCGCCCCCGAGTGGGAGCGGATCATGCGCTTGATTTGTTGTCATATAAGTCAGCGGGTTATTCCGTTATGTTGTCCCCATGTTAATATCGTGTAGATTAAAATGGTTAGGAGCAGAATAAAATATACCGCGATGATCACAGTGGCAACGATCGAGATGATCAATCCCGCTTTGCCGATACCGTTTCCCATGCGCATAGCTTTGCGGGATTTTGCGCCGAGTACAATGCCGATTATCCCTATCACAAGAGCAAATGGAAGTACCAGACACATAAAAAGCATAAATTCGAGTACGGTGCCGAAGATGTAATCGAATAATCCCGAAAAAGGTAAATAGAGTAAAATCTGACCGAAGGTGAGAAAGAACAGCAGGATGATTCCGATTATCAAGGAGGCGAGCCCTTTCTTTTTTGCGCTTTCCTGCATGCTTGACGGAAGGGTATTGTTGTGGGTAGTGATCTCAGAATCGTTGTTGGGAAGATTGGAATTTGGACTGTAGGTACTCATTATGCCACCTCCGATAACGATAATTATATTATATAACAACCTTTGAGCGTAAACAACAATAGCAGTATACAAAATGTCGCCGTGTAAGCGCGGGAGCGGAAAAGATCGGAGCATCAAAACTGTCGATGCTTAAAAAGAGTTGTCCTTTATCCGGTGTCAGAACGGCTAATTCAGAAACCACGCGAATCCTGTCATCACCGATATAGAGGCAATTACTTGCATGATCGCAATGACGATTACGGTGATGATCGAGAGGATGAGTCCGACCCTTGCGAACGAATTGCCTGCTTTGAGTCGATTGAGGGATTTTACCCCTAAGATGATGCCGGGGATACTCAGCGCTACTGCAATGATAAGCCCCAGATATGCCAAGCCTTCAAGCATATCTAAATACGTGTAGATTTTTGTTTCTGAAATAATGAGCGCAGTAAGCATACAGATCAGTGAGATCAAACCGAGGATGAATGATATCCGTCCCTTTTTCTTAGCGCTTTGTACCGCGGGATTGAAATCAATGTTCGGCGGCATGCTGGCAGGGGTGGTCGGGTAAGGCTGTGTGACGCCGTTCACAGGTGATAGTGTGGGTGGAACAGCTGTTGACTGAACAGGGGGATCAACAGGATGATGATGAGCCTGTTGAGAGGACTTTTGATAGGGGTTGAGATGGGAGATATCTTCCTGTGTTTGGGAGAGGGGATGGGATTTGTTCTGTTCCATAGGGCACCTCCGATATTGTTGATGATATTGTATCACGTTCTTTGACTTTTATCAATATCAGTAAAACAAATCCGCCCCCGAAAACGGGAGCGGATTAGTGTTTGTATTCGGTTGAGATTGTCACTTGATGGCATTTATCAATCAGGTGCAGACGGAGTCCGCCATCGACCGTTAACCGTTAACTATTAACCGTTAACCGATTCAGATCTCGACAGTATTGACCTTATCGAATTCTTCCTCGATCTCTGCGGAAGGCTTCTTGGTGATCAGGGTCACGATGACCGCGACGACCAGCGCCAGCGCAAAGCCGAGTACCAGAGAATACAGACCGGTGATGTCCTTGAGCAGCGCGCCGCCGAAGGGGATGTAGTCCCAGATGACAACGGTCGCAAAGCCCGTGACCATACCTGCCACAGCGCCCGGAAGGTTAAAGCGCTTCCAGAACAGGGAGAGCAGGATGATCGGACCAAAGGCAGCGCCGAAGCCTGCCCACGCGTCGGATACCAGACCCATGACTGAGGAGTTGGGATCGAGCGCGATGAGGAAGGCGATGACTGCGACAACGATGACAGCGATTCTGCCGACGTTCAGCGCGCTCTTCTCGGAGGCGTCCTTCTTGATAACGCCCTTGTACATATCCTCGGATACGGCGGAAGCGGTGACCAGCAGCTGGCTGTCAGCGGTGGACATGATGGCGGCTAAGATACCGCACAGGAATACGCCGCCGATAAAGACGAGGATCACGTTGCCGTCAAAGATCTGCTGGATCGTCTTGATGAAGACGACCTCGGATTTGCCGGAAGCGACAAGATCCTCATTGAGGAAGCCTCTGGCAACCAGACCGAGGAACGACGCCGCGCCCAGTGAGAGGATGACCCAAACGATGGCAATGATGCGGCTCTTCTTGACTTCCTTATCGCTCTTGATCGCCATGAAGCGAACAAGGATATGCGGCATACCGAAGTAGCCCAGCGCCCAACCGAGGTTGGAGATGATGGAAATAAAGGTGATCGGCTTGCCTTCGCCGTCCTTCATCAGGCTCAAGAAGCCTTGAGGATCGGCAACGCCTTTGTTAGCGAGCGCGCCGGGGAGATCGCCGCTGATACCGATATACGCAATGATCGGAACAGCGAGGATCGCGACCAGCATCAGCAACCCTTGGATAAAATCGGTGTAGCATACCGCCTTAAAGCCGCCGAGCAGGGTGTAGACGAGGATGACGACAGCCGCGATGATTAGACCGATCATGTAAGCGGTGTGGTCGTCGGCGCCTGAGCCGAATACGTTCGCGAAGAGCTTTGCGCCCGAAGCGAACGCCGAAGCGGTGTAGACCGCAAAGAACACGATGACGATGATGGATGAGACGATCTTGAGCACGCCCTTCTTGTCGTGGAAGCGGTTCTCAAAGAAGCTCGGGATGGTCAGCGAGTTGTTCGCAACGATGGTGTACTTACGCAGTCTGCGGGCGACGAGGAACCAGTTGAGGATGGTACCGATCAAAAGACCGATCGCGATCCAGACCTCGCCCGTACCGGCAACATAAATCGCACCCGGCAGACCCATCAGCAGCCAGCCACTCATATCGGAAGCCTGCGCTGAGAGCGCCGCCGTCCATGAGCCGAGTCCTCGGCCGCCGAGGAAGTAGTCCTCGTTATTGCTCTGCTTGCTGTTCAAGGCGCCGATGAGGATCATCAAGCCCATGTAAACAACAAACGCAACGAGGATGATAATGGTGTTTGTTGACATTCTATTCCCTCCAGTTTTGTAGGGGAGGTGCGTATTCCATCAATATAAATAGTATGATGGTTTCCTCCCGAATATCAGTTGTATGTTACAACACCAATATATCTTAGCACATTAAAATGTGAAAATCAATATAGAATAATGTATAGACTAAACAGAATACTTAATTAGCCTACTAATAGAAAAAGCCTGTTATTTAGCTGAATATGTAATAGACTAAATAACAGACTAAATCAATGACGAAAAAAGTTTTTAGGCGCGAATTGCGCTGAGCATCAACGGCATCACGCTGCCCGCGTATTCCGCTAAGGAGTACTCGCCTCCGTGCAGACACCAGTCGTATAACAGCGCTCTTTCGGCGATCGCGTACAGGCGCACGATCTCAGCGGAGGACTTTTGCTGTGTGATCTCGCCGCGCTCCTGTCCTTGTACGGTCAGCTTCTTGAGCAGGCGGTAATACAGGCGGTTTCGGTCGAGCAGCTCCTTCTGTCCGCGCTTGTTCAGCTGTTGGGCGTACAGGCGCGAGAGCAGCTCAATATCGATGTTGTTCTCGATCATCATGCACAGCTCGCGGGTAAGGAACAGCATATTGTCGACGGCGTTTTTGCTGTCATCAAGTTGTTTTTCAAGCTCCGCGTATTTCTCGTCAAAGAGATAGGCGAGGGAACCGATCAGACTGTCCTTGCTCTCAAAGTAGTGGTAGAACGAGCCTTTTGAGGTGCCCGACAGGCGTATGATCTCGTCCACGGTGGTATTGTCAAAGCCCTGCTCGTAGAAGAGCTGCCATGCCGCCGAGACGATCTTGCTCTTGGTTTGATTGTTGGATTTTCTCATGGGGTCACGACCTTTTTCGGATTGTCATTGCGAGGATGAACATGTATTCATCCGTGGCAATCTCAACCAATCAGTGATATGATTCTGCACTCTATTCTATACTCGGGTCTATATCTTGTCAAGCAGATGGATCGCACTATTTTTCTCCTATATATTGTAAATAATCATTATTTGTATTATAATAACGATATATATGCTTCTGAGGGAGTGACATTTTTGGAAGACAATCTGATATTTACCCGCCGACTGTGGGCGGAGATCAATATGAATGCGATCCGGGAAAACTATGAGGCGATTCGCGGCGCAATCGGCGAGGGCGTCAAGCTCTGCTGTGTCGTCAAGGCGGATGGCTACGGTCACGGCGCTGTGGAGATCTGCAAGCTCTACCATGAGCTGGGGGTCGATTTCCTCGCGGTGTCCAATCTGGATGAGGCGCTGGAGTTGCGCAGAGCTGAGATTAATGAACCGATCCTCATCCTCGGCTATACGCCCACGAACCGCTGTCGTGATCTGAGCCGACAGAATATCTCGCAGGCGGTGTACAGCCTCGACTACGCGAAGGAGCTGTCGCATTGGTGTGAGGAGTTCAGTGTAGAAGTCAAAACGCACATCAAGCTCGATACCGGTATGAGCCGTATCGGCTTTATGTGTCAGGAATTCCCGAGAGATAATGATTCTATAAAAGAAATAAAAGAAGCGTGCAGCCTGCCGCATATCATCCCCGAGGGCGTGTTTACGCATTTTGCGGTTGCGGATGACGGCGATCGCGGTGAAGCGTATACGACAAAGCAGTATGAGAACTTCATCCACACGGTGGACGAGCTCGAGAAGCAAGGGATCCGTTTTGCCATCCGACACTGCTCCAACTCCGGCGCGATCATGGATTATCCGTCCATGCGCCTCGATATGGTCAGGGCGGGAATTGTACTGTACGGCTATGCCCCCTCGGACAGTATGCGTCATCAACTCAATCTCAAGCCCGCGATGCGGCTCAAGACCCTGATCTCGCATGTCAAGACCGTCAAGGCGGGTACCACCGTCAGCTACGGACGTACCTTTACCGCTGAGCATGATATGCGCATCGCTACTGTGCCGGTCGGATATGCCGACGGCTACATACGCGCTTATGCCGAGAAGGGGTATATGTTCGTATGGGACAAGACCAAGAAGTTCGGCAAAAACTGCCCGATCATCGGGCGCATCTGTATGGATCAGACCATGCTGGATGTCACCGATTTCCCCGAGGCGGAGGTCGGCAACGTGGTCGTCGTGTTCGGCAACGGCAAGGACGGCGAGCCGACGGCGGAGGATATCGCGAGCTGGGGCAATACCATAAGCTATGAGGTACTCTGCGCGGTATCAAAACGCGTGCCCAGATTGTACAGAACGAACTGGATCACGGGAAATGTGGTGTACAAATTGTAGGGGAGGGGCTTGCTCCTCCCGTGTCACCATCGGTGACATTTTCGAAGTAAAGGATAATAGATCATTTCATAAATAATAATAAATAAAGCGTTTCGGCGGGAGTAAACCCCCGCCCTACAAAATGATGGTGAATATATGAAACTATTAGTAGTAGATGGAAACAGTATATTGAACCGCGCGTTCTACGGCATCAAGCCGCTGACCACCAAGGACGGTCAGTTTACCAACGCGATCTATGGCTTTTTGACCATGTTCGAGCGCATGAAATCGGACGTCAAGCCCGACGCGGTGGCGATCGCCTTTGATTTAAAGGCAAAGACCTTCCGCCACAAGGCGTATGATCTGTATAAGGCGAACCGCAAGGGCATGCCTGAGGAGCTGCATATGCAGATGGCGCCGCTCAAGGAGCTCTTGACCGATCTGGGCTATCAGCTCGTCACCTGTGAGGGATATGAGGCGGATGATATCCTCGGTACACTCTCCAAAACATGTGCCGACACCGGTAACACTTGTGTGATCGCGACGGGTGACCGCGACAGCCTGCAGCTCGTGAACGACAGCGTTTCTGTGCGCCTTAGCAAGAATCTCAACGGAACGATGCTCTATACGCCCGACGTCGTCAAAGAGGAATACGGCGTGGAGCCGAAGAAACTGATCGAGATCAAGGCGATCCAAGGGGACAGCTCCGATAATATCCCCGGTGTGGCGGGTATCGGCCCGAAGGGCGCGACCGAGCTGATCCAAAAGTACGGTGACATCGACTATATCTATGACCACCTCGACGAGCTGGATATCAAGCCCGGCATGAGGGCGAAGCTCGAGCAATCAAAGGATAACTGTTTTATGAGCCGTATGCTGGGCGAGATATGCCTGACCGCTCCGATTGACACCGAGCTTGACCACTATTTGGTCGGCGAGGGTGATAAGGCTGCCGCCGCACGCTTGATGGCACGGCTCGAGCTGTTCTCTCTGATCAAAAAGTATGACTTGGAGCTTTCGGAGGACAAGGTCGTCGAGCAGGACGGACAGCGGACATTCAAGCTTGCTGAAGCAGACAGCGAAACGATCGATAAAATTCTTTCAGAGAATAAAGAAATCTATATTCAAATTTCTTTTGGGGAAAATAATAAAAATGGTCATCGCGAGGGCGAAAGCCCGTCGCAATCTCAACCGAATACAGATAGCCCCTCTTTGTCGGATTCCCACGGGGATAAATCCACTCGGAACGACAGCGGACTGCAACCAACACGCGCTTATATTTCCACAGAAGAAATATTATATCGAATTAATTCTAAAAAAGAAATAAAAAGAATCCTGAGCAGCGGGAATAAGCTCTATACAGACACCAGCAAGCCGATTTTCGCTTACTGTGACCGTGAGGGGATCGAAGTGAATATCGCCTTTGATACCTCGCTTGCCGCCTATTTGCTCAGCCCCTCGTCGTCGAGCTATGAGCCCGAACGCCTTTGCGCCGAGTACAGTATCCCTGTCGCGGCGGCTGAGAACGGGGAAGAGGGCTTAGGCTTTATTCACGCGCTCCCCGCATTGTGCAAGCGCCTTGCCGATGATATCCACGAGATCGCCAACGATCATTTGCTCTATGAGATCGAGATTCCGCTTGCACGCGTGCTGGCGCGGATGGAGAATCTCGGCTTTATGGTCGACGTTGAGGCGATCCGCCGTTATGGGGAACAGCTCAGCGTTGAGGTAGATGAGCTGCAGGCGTCCATCTATGAGGATGTGGGCTACGAGTTCAACATCAATTCCCCAAAGCAGCTTGCCAAGGCGCTGTTTGAGGATCTGAACCTGCCGCCGAAGAAAAAGACGAAGAGCGGCTATTCGACGAATGCCGAGGTGCTCGAGAGCCTCTTGCCCCTGCATCCGGTAATCGCGAAAATATTGGAATACCGCACGGTCGCCAAGCTCAAATCCACCTACTGCGATTCGCTGATCGACAAGGTCGCCGACGACGGACGCATCCATTCGTCCTTTAACCAGACCGAGACCCGAACAGGGCGTATCAGCTCTACCGAGCCGAACTTGCAGAACATCCCTGTGCGTACCGAACGCGGTCGGGAGTTCCGCCGCTTCTTCAAGGCGAAGGACGGCTGTGTGCTGGTTGACGCGGACTATTCGCAGATTGAACTGCGTGTGCTCGCGCATATGGCGGGCGATGCTACCATGCGCAAGGCGTTCACCGATAATATTGACATCCACACCGTCACCGCGTCCGAGGTGTTCGGCGTGCCGATCGATCAGGTCACGCCGCTGATGCGTTCACGTGCCAAGGCGGTCAACTTCGGTATCGTCTACGGTATCGGCGCGTTCTCGCTGTCAAAGGATATCGGCGTTACCGTGCGTGAGGCACAGAAATATATCGACAATTATCTGGCGCGGTTTTCCGCGATCGACAGCTATATGAAGAAAACCATCGAGCAGGCAAAGGCGGACGGTTATGTGTCTACCCTCGAGGGCAGACGACGTTATTTGCCCGAGCTTGCGGCGTCCAATTTCAACACCCGCTCCTTCGGCGAGCGTGTCGCGCGTAACGCACCTATCCAAGGTACCGCCGCCGATATCATTAAGATCGCGATGGTGAGGGTGGATGAACGCTTAAAGCGAGAGGGCTTAGAGGCGCGCCTGATTTTGCAGGTGCACGATGAATTGATTGTGGAAGCGCCTGCTTTTGAGAGCATGCAGGTCGCGATGCTCCTGCAGGAAGAGATGGAGAACGCGGTCAGCCTGACCGTTCCCCTCACCGCCGAAGCCTCCATGGGCGAGACATGGTATGAGGCGAAAGGCTGAGCGCTTTCGCTAAATGAATACTGAATACTGAAAATTGAAGAATGAATAATGAAGGGCGGGCGGATACGCGTATCCTGTCCGCACCCGATTTGTTAATGTGGTGATATTATGAAAAAACTATTATTTGTATGTACCGGCAACACCTGCCGCAGTCCGATGGCAGAGGTGATTTTTAATTCTCTTGCAGAACAAAAAGGCTTGGACTGGCGTGCCGAAAGCGCCGGCGTTGCCGCTGTTGCGGAGCGCCCTGCGTCCCAAAACGCGATCCAGGCGGTCGCGGAGATCGGGCTCGATCTGAATATGCACCGCACACGCTTTTTGCCCGGGATCGATCTGAACGAATATTCGCTCTTTGTCGGACTCGGCGAGGAGCACGCGGACATCCTGCGTTCCATCGGTATCCCCGCCAATATGGTGCGCGTGCTGCATCGTGCGCCGAATGTGGATGATATCTATGATCTGAGGATGGACATCGTCGACCCCTACGGCGGTGATCTGAATGCCTATCGCCAATGCCGTGATGATATCGTCGGCGCGGTCAAGGTATTGATGACCACCTTATGATGATCAAAGAAATGTTGCCAGCGCATGTAAAGCAAGTGAAGGTGCTATTGGATACTTGTTTCGGCGAGAGTGCATGGACGATGGATGCGCTGTGCTCGCAATTAGAAAAGCTGGATTCACGCTGTACGGTAGCGATAGAGGATGATACTGTCATCGGTTTCCTCGCCTTTGAGCAGGTGGTGGATGAGGGCAGTATCGTCGAGGTCGCCGTGCATCCCGACTGTCGCAGGAGAGGGATCGCGAGCAGTTTGATCACATCCGCGATCAACAGCGCCGATGGACTGCATTCGGTTTTTTTAGAGGTGCGGGAGAGTAATACGCCCGCGATCAAGCTGTATGAAAGCCTCGGTTTTGAGCGGATCGCGGTGCGCAAGGGATATTATGACCGTCCCAAAGAGGATGCGGTGATCATGAATCTTTCTTTTAGCGTATGTAATGAGCCGAATCTTTGATGAAGCGGATCGGTTGTCCCCTCATCCGACCTTTTCGGCTCCTATGAGCCGAAAAGCCCACCTTCCCCCCGAGGGGAAGGCTTTTCTGAATCCTGAAAGGTAGAATGTATATGAAGATATTAGCCATAGAAAGCAGCTGTGACGAGACCGCCGCGGCTGTCGTGGAGGACGGCAGAACTGTCCTCTCCAATATCGTCGCTTCTCAGGTAGAGGAGCATAAGCTCTACGGCGGCGTTGTGCCCGAGATCGCATCACGGCGACATGCCGAGGCAATCGTCGGCGTGGTGGATGAAGCGATCAAAGCGGCGGATTGCACGCTGGATGATATCGACGCGATCGCCGTTACCTACGCGCCCGGATTGATCGGCGCGCTGTTGGTGGGCGTGAATTTCGCAAAGGGTCTGTCATTGGCGACAGGCAAGCCGCTGATCCCGACCCATCACCTGCGCTCCCATATCGCGGCGAATTATATTTCTCATAAAGAATTAAAACCGCCTTTTTTATGCTTGGTCGTATCGGGCGGTCACAGCCATATTGTTGAGGTGCTCAGCTACACCGACATGCGTGTGATCGGCAGGACCCGTGATGACGCGGCAGGCGAGGCGTTCGATAAAGCGGCACGCGCAATGGGCATCCCGTATCCCGGTGGCGTGGAGCTCGATAAGATTGCAGAAAACGGCGACGATGCCGCGTTCCCGATGCCGCATCCGCATGTGGATGGCTCTCCTTATGACTTCTCGTTCTCGGGGCTCAAGACCGCTGTTATCAACCTGATCCATAACAAACAGCAAAAGGGGGAGGAGATCCCCGTCGCCGACGTCTGCGCGTCTTATCGCAAGGCGGTGGTCGGATGTCTAACGGACAACTTCCTCAAAGCCGCCGAGGATTTGGGTTACACGACCCTTGTCACAGCAGGCGGCGTTTCAGCGAATTCTTTGCTCCGTCGGGAGCTCGAACGCTTATGCAAGGGTAAATACTCCCTCTATATGCCCGAAAAATCCCTTTGCGGTGATAACGGCGCGATGGTCGGCTCCCAGAGCTACTATGAATATCTGGACGGCAACATCGCAAAAAGCGACCTTAATGCCGTGGCAACCCTGCCGATCGACAAGAGGGGATTTTGATGCGATTTACCAAAGCGGTATCGATAGCAATCACTCTTTTTATGCTGCTGACGCTCAGCGCCTGCACCCAAACACCGCAATCGACAAGAGATACATCTGCGCTGTTGACGCGGTACTCGGATATGCCGCTCTCGGGTGAGGATGTCGAAATCGGCTCGCACGATGACGAATACGGCTTTCACATCGTCAACCGTATCGCATTCACCCACCCGCGGGATTATTCCTCCAAGCACGTCGCTCATTCGTATCAGACGCTGAAAACAGACATACAAAAGATGATCTATGACAAGGTCGTCGACGCCTGCTATTGCTTCTCAGATGAAATGGTTGAGGGCGATACCACCTATCGGATGCGCCCCATCACGCTCAGCGGTACGGAACATTCCGGCAGAGAGGTGGAGGCGGCGATCATCGCGGCGTTCGATGATCATCCCGAGATCTTCTGGATGGATTATCTCTTTGACCTGCGTTATGATACCGCCGCAGATATCACCGAGCTTGTCCTGCACGCGGAGTACACCGCCGATCAGGTGGTGAAGATGATGCGGGAATTCGATGACGCGCTTACGGCGTTCTATCGGGAAATGCCCAAGGAGCTGTCCGAATACGAGCGCGAGGTGTATGTTTACAAGTATATTATCGATCATTGTGTATATGATGAAAATGTAATCGATAACATCGAATATGAGAATTCCCATCCGTCGCTGTTCAATCTGTACGGCGTGATGGTTGATCATCAGGCGGTGTGCGAGGGCTATGCCTACACCTTTGATTATCTGTGCTCGGAGCTCGGGATCGATACGGTCTGTGTCGGCGGTACCGCTGTGATCGAAGAGGACGGCGCCGATGTGACCGATACCCTCCATCTGTGGAACGCGGTCGAGTTGGACGGCGAATGGTATCAGGTGGATGTGACCTGGGATGATCTGGATGATGAGGACATCAAGGATGTCTTTGTCTATCTGAATGTCACCGATCAGGTGATGGCGCAAGATCATACGACGGATAAAACCTATAATGAGATCACCGACGCGGAATATGATCGGCTGGAGTGTTATATCAACAACTTCCTGCCGGCGCCTTGTACCGCGACCGATTACTGTTATTATCTGCGCGAGGGGATCCTTTTGTCCGCGCCCGATGTCGATGTGCTCTGTGACGGCTTTGTGCAAGCGGGTCAAAAGAGAGCCTCGGCGCTGATGATCAACACAGGGTCGGATACCACGGTGCAAGCACTGTGTGATGCGCTCTTTGACGGCGACCAGCCGTATTATCAGGCGATAGATAAGGCAAATACCGCTCTGGCTGACGCTCCCTTGGATACGAATGCCGACGCAGTGTATTACAGTTATGATGACAGAGGCTTGATCGTATTTGAGATGCCGTATCGATAAGCTATATTACATCGCTGTGCGATGACAAAACGCAGGAATGATGATGAAAAAACGATTGACGATATTGCTTTTGATCCTCTTGACAGGATGTCTGTGCTCATGCAGTCTTTCGGACATTTTGCCGGTGGTTCAATTGCCCCAAAGAACCGATGAGACCGTGGTGCCGTACAGGGAGGTCAAGCCCGATAACCTGACCTACAGCGAAGGATACGAGCCGGTCACCTCGCGCTATTCATATGACGCGCTCCCGAAAGAAGGGGAGAAGCTGCTCTATACCAAGATTCTTGAGAACTGCTACGATATCTCGCCGAATCCGACGGAGGATCGATATCCCATGCCCAAGATCGAGCTGAACGGATACTCGCTGAGCGAGGCAGAGGTGCGCACAACGTCAAAAGCGCTGACCGACGACCATCCCGAGATCTTTTGGATGACCGGAACGATGGGCTTTTACAGTGATGAGAGTATGACTGTGATTCAGATCTATTCTAACTTTTCACCCGAGGAGGTCAGCTCGCGCGTCAGCGCGATGCGATCGGTTGCGAACGCGTTTTACGCGACCGTACCCGACGGCCTGTCCGCCTTTGCGCGCGAGGTGATGGTGCATGACTATTTGATCGATCACGTTGAGTATGATAAAAATGTCGATACCATCAATTTGGATAACAATAATCCCGACACCTATACCGCCTACGGTGCGCTGGTCAATCGGATATCGGTGTGTGAAGGCTATGTCAGGGCGTTTCAGATGCTGCTCAACGGTCTGGGCGTCGAATGTGTCGGCGTGATCGGTGAGAGCCAGAATCAGATGCATATCTGGAACGCAGTGAAGCTGGACAACGACTGGTACTATGTCGATCCGACGTGGGATGATCAGGAACAGGCCTATGCGCGCCATTTGTACTGTAATGTCAATCGGGAATATCTGCTGGAGGATCATTCGATCTCTCCGCTGTTTACCGAGCTCGGGGATGATGAGATCAACGGCATTACAGGCACATATTCCGCCAGTGTGATGAATCTCTATCTCCCCGACTGTACTGCAGATGAAATGGGCTATTATAAGCAGAAAACGCCGCATCTGCGGGACTATGACGCGGCGGATGTAAAAAGCGGTATGCTCTCCGCCGCCCAGCAGCAGGAGGAGTACTTCGTGTTCTATGTGGAAGATGATATGGATTTTCAGACCGTTATCACGGATCTGTTTGTGGATTATCCGCAGTATTTTTTCACTTATATCAATGCGGTGAATAATTCGCTGAGCGATTACAGCATCGACGAATCCAATATCGGCTACTTTACGCATGAAAGAAGCCGTATCATCGCCGTGGAACTGCATTATTATTAAAGATATTATCAGGAGGGTATATGATAGCACTATCTGTCGATCTCGGTCACGCGAGGACGGGGCTTGCCGTGTCGGACAAGAGCGGCTTTTTGGCGTCGTCACTGTGTGTGATCACCGAGTATAACGATGAAAAGCTGATACAGAAGATCGCCGATAAGGTGAAGGAAACCAAGGCTGAGATCATTGTCGTCGGCCTGCCGCGCAATATGGACGGCAGTGAGGGAGAGAGCGCTCATCGCGCCAGAGAGATCGCCGCAAGGCTCACACAAGTCAGCGGCATACCCCACTATATGCAGGATGAACGCGGCACCACCATCACCGCGCACAGCTACCTCAGCGCGGGAAATGTATATGGCAAAAAACGTAAGCAGAAGGTGGACGCCGTAGCGGCCTCTATCATTTTACAGGATTACTTAGACAGTCAAAGGATATAGACAGAAAGGAAAACAGCTATGGAAATGCAGGAACTGATCGCCGAGATCAACGCGCTCGCGAAGAAGAAAAAGGAAGAAGGGCTTACCGATTCCGAACAAAAGCGCCAAAAGGAGCTGTACGCGATCTATCTCAAGGGCTTTCGCGCGCAGATGAAACAGCGCCTTGATAACGTGGACGTTACCTATCCCGACGGCACGGTCAAGAGCCTAAAGGACGCCATGAAGAAGAAATAGTGATTCATTAGGAATGAGGAATTTTGGGAAACGCTGACGCGTTTTATGAAAATGCCATTGCGAAGCCCTCGACACGCGCGTCCACGCGTGTCGGGACTGTGGCTATCAGCAGAAAACAACAGCGCTCACGACTCTTTATTAGCAGTCATGAGCGTTGTTATGTTTATGGTTATGCTTCTTCGGGGATCGGATAAGCGGTGTTTCGATTCGTTGCTTCCGCCAGGGAGAGGAAAATGAACAAAAACGGGGTGACGATCGGATTGTACAGGTTGACGACAGACTGTGCGAGGTAGCAGATCACCGGGCTGATGAAGATCAGAACGGTCGGATCTTTTTTTGCGGTCTTGATCGCGCGGACGATCACCGAACCCATCACGACGAGATATGCTGTCAAACCCAGCACACCCTGCGTGAGCAGATAGTTGATGAACTCATTATGAGCGCAGTCGGTGGAGCCGTCGCCGAAGCGGGATGACAATTCGCCGAAATGCGGCTGCAGGACATAATAGGCGGTGTCGGGGCCGGTGCCGAACAGGATCTGCAACGGTTTGAATTTGGCGAATTCCTCAAAGCTGACGCGCCACATAAAGCCGCGGTGCGTGCCCCAATAATCATCGAAACGGATCAGTTTTTTGAAGTTGCCGATATCGGTCTCACGATCGATAAAGCTGAAATAAATGAATGCCGTCAAAGCTGCAATCATTCCAATAACGAATAATACGGTGAACGTGATCGTCATGCCTTTGGCAGGATAACGTGCTTCGATCTTCTTTTCAAAGAACATCATCAGGAGATACAGCAGGCAACAGCCCGCGATCGGCAGGAACATCAGCTTGTCATAGATCAAAAAGTGCTGCATAAACTCAAAGCCCTTGTTGTGGTTGCCGATGAGCTGTGCAAAGATCCACAGCACCTTGCCGGATGCGAACAGGATCGTCAGCGCCAGCAAGTAGCGCTTGAGATAAGTAAAGCTGCGCGCACAGAAGATCGCCATCACCGGCAGGATGACCAACAGACCGAGAATATCGGAGGTCGAGTCCGCGCACAGCAGTCCGGTATAGGCGAACAGGATCGATACACCCGCGACGATGCGGACGATCTTATTCTCGGAAATCACAAAGGACATCACGGCGGTCGGCAGGAAGATGCACATGAATGCCGCGATGATATTTTTGTTGCCAAGGGTGGAGCCGAAGTCGGCGATGGTCGCCTCATCATAGCCATCGAGCATGTGGAGCGGGTCGATGTAGAAGAAGTTGAGCACCGTCAAAAGGGCGATGATCGAGGACGTCACCAAAAAGATGATAAAGACATAATCCTTTTTGACATAGTTGCGAGTGATGATGAAGTACATCATCGTGTACAAAAACAGCAGCAACAAGCCGTTGTTGCGGCTGTGGATCACGGCGGACACAAAGGGGTTCGGACCGAGCAGCGCCTCGTTCGGGTGTTCTGTCATCAAGGTGGAGATCACCGCGAATCCGAGGAAACACAGCATGCCGATATCGGTCACCGAAAGCGGTGTGATAAGCGCCGCTTTGTGGTCGGCGCGGATCTCTTCGGTGTAGCTGAAATACATGCACAGACCCGTTGAGATAATGAAAATGACCGTTGCGATCACATAAAAGAAGTATTTATCCAGTCGCGCGTGTGAGTACTGTTCTGTTAAAAACAGTGGGAAGAAACTGAACATGAGCGCCAGATAGTAGTTGACCAGCGAATGCTTGACAGCGTATTTCGGCAGTGGCTTCTGCGCGGTGTTTTGCTTTGTGTTTTGCGTTTGTTTCATATGTGATATCCTTTGCGGCGATACCGTGTTATTCGGGATGCGGATCGCGGTGTTATAGAATAATTCCTACCCTTAATCGTAACGCAAAAGGGTAGGAATGTCAATAATCATTTGGTTTTTCGGCGGATCAGGCGCACCGCGTTCAAGATACAGATCAGGCACACGCCTGTGTCGGAGAATACCGCCAGCCACAGCGGCGCGATATTCATGATCGCGAGGATGATGATCACCGCTTTGACGATCAGCGAGAAGGTGATGTTCGCCTTGACAGTGGAAATCGTTTTGCGGGCAATGTGTACCGCGCGGGGGAGAGAGCTGAGGTTCTCGGAGCTGAGCACCATATCGGCGGATTCTATCGCCGCGTCGGAGCCCAGACCCATCGCGATACCGCAGGTGGCGCGGCTGAGGACGGGCGCGTCGTTGATGCCGTCGCCGACAAAGGCGCAGGAGCCGCATTCGTCGATCAGCTTCTCGACGGTCTTGACCTTATCCTCGGGCAAAAGCTCGCCGTGTACCTCGTCAAGCGCCAAGCCCTGCGCGACGTTTTGACAGGATTCCTGCTTGTCGCCCGATAGCATGACGGTCTTTTTTATGCCAAGCTCTTTGAGCGCATTGAGCGCCTCTGGCGCTTCACTGCGGATATGCTCGCTGAGTGTGATCACGCCGATCTCGCTGTCGTTGAGTTGCACCGAGATACCGGGCTTTCCGTCGCGCTTGCAGACAGTGATCGTGTCTTCGCCGCGCTGAGCGGTAACGCCGTGGGAGCTGATCTCCCGATGTTCCTTTAATTCTTCTACGGAAATACTGTGCTCTTCACAATAGGAACGTAAAGCATTTGCTACAGGGTGTGCGGAATGAGCTTCTGCCGCGGCAGCCAATGCCGCGATCTCGGTTATCGTATAGGAGCCAACAGGCGTTATTTCTTTTACGGAAATTTGGTTGTCGGTGATCGTACCGGTTTTATCAAAGGCGAATGCCTTGGTGTTGGCGATCGATTCGACAAATCTTCCGCCCTTGATCAGTACGCCTTCTTTGCTCGCCGCGCCGATACCGGCGTAGTAGGAGAGAGGAACGGAAATGACGATCGAGCACGGACAGGACGCGACGAGGCATACCAGTGCTTTGTGGATCCATTCCGCCCAGTTGCCGGTGATCAGCGAGGGAATGATCGCGATGACGAGCGCCAGTCCAATCATCACAGGGGTATAGACCGCCGCGAATCTGCTGATCAGCTTCTCGTGGTTGCCCTTGTTCTTGGAGCTGTCCTCGACGAGCTTGACGATACGTGTCGCCGCGCTGTCGGCATAGGCTTTGGTAGTTTTGAGATACACGGTGTTGTCGTTATTCATCATGCCGCTGAGCAGCTCGGTGCCTACAGTCGCGTCGACAGGCTCCGATTCGCCTGTCAGGGATGACGCGTCAACGGTGGTACTGCCCTCAGTGATGAAACCGTCTAACGGCACACGGGTGTGCGGTGGGATCTCGAGGATCGTGCCGATCGCGACGTCCTCAGCGCGTGCCTCCCTACTTTTTCCGTCCTCAACGATATAGGCGACATCGGGACGGATATCCGCCAGCTTGCGGATATCACGGCGGGATTTTTCGACCGCCTTATCCTCGAGCAGCTCGCCGATGCCGAACAGCACCATGACAGCCGCACCTTCGACAAATTCACCCAGCACCATCGCCGCGATAACGGCAACGGTCATCAGGGTGGTCTCGTCGATACGGCGCTTGAAGCCGGATTTGATGCCTTCGATGACAACGTCATAGCCCGCGAGTACGGCGGACAGGATGCTGAGAATGTTACAGATCATCTCATATTTGCCGAGGATATGCAGGATAAATGCCGCGATGAACAGCACCGCCGCAATGCTCAGCAGGATGACCTTGACCTTGCCGCCCTCATGACCATGCTCATGGTTGTGCTCATGTTCGTGATGACCGTGGTCATGATGATGATGATGATGATGATCATGACCGTGATTGCAGCATCCATCGTGACATTCGTGATCGTGGTGGTGATCGTGCTCATCGTGAGCATGATGAACATGTTCCTCCTTTGGAACAACGATCACGCCGTCCTCGATCGAATCGACGATCTGCTGTACCTCGTCACGGATATCGGTCTCATCGGTGCGGATCTCCAGCTCTAATGTAGCAAAGGAAAACCGTACATCGCCGTAACGCTTCTCGAGCTTTGATTCGATTTTCGCCGCGCAGTTCGCGCAGTGCAGCCCTTCCAGTGTAAATTCGTGTTTCATATGATCACTCCATGATGTGTTCGAGACCCATCTCAAAGATTTTTTGGATATGCTCGTCTTCCAGAGAGTAGTAGCTCTGTTTGCCCTCGCGGCGCACCTTGACCAGATTCTCCTGCCTGAGGACGCGGAGCTGATGGGAGACGGTGCTCTGCTCCATGCCGACGATATCCGCGATACAGCATACGCTGAGCTCTCTTTCAAACAGGGCGCACATGATGCGGATGCGGGTGGAATCGCCGAATACCTTGAAAAAGTCCGCTAACTCAAACAGCGTATCGGCACCCGGCATATTCTTTTTGATCTCTTTGACGATATCCTGATGATCTTCGTGTGCCATATAGATACCTCCGTATAGAAAAGGTAGGGGAGGGAGCTTGCTCCTCCCGAAAATTGTATGATATTCAATAGTTATTGCGAGGGCTCGAAACGCGTGGAGCACGCGTGCGCAAGCGACGTGGCAATCTCAGCTGAATCAAACGATTGAACATATGAACAATTATTCATATGTTGTTATTATATTACTCCTCCTGACAGGATATGTCAATAGATTTGTTGAATTATTTTGATTTTTCGGTTATAATGGGAGCATCTTGAATTTGGAAGTGATAGGAATGTATGTGATTTTTGATATGGACGGGGTCATTTTCGACTCCGAGCGCGTGTATATCGACGCGTATAAAAAGCTCGCGCCTAAGTACGGGCTGACCGATGTGGAGGCGGTGCACAAGGCGTGCATGGACAGCATCGGCGCGACCCGCGTCAAGACGAGGGAGATTTTCTTTGAATATGTGGGACATGAGTTCGACTATTATGCTTATCGCGAGGATGTACAGGAGGAGTTGAACAAGACGGATTATGTGCTCAAGCCGGGTGTGTACGAGCTGTTCGATTGGTTGAAGGAGCAGGGGATCCATACCGCCCTCGCCTCCTCTACTCGTGAGGTGAGCGTGCGCAAATCCTTAGGGAAGGTCGATCTGATCCCGTATTTCGATACACTGGTCTGCGGCGATATGGTCAGCCACAGTAAGCCCCATCCCGAGATTTTCCTCACCGCCGCCGAGCGATTGGGAGCGGAGCCACAGGATTGCTACGTGATCGAGGACAGCTACAACGGCATCCGCGCCGCACATGCCGCAGGGATGCACCCGATCATGGTGCCGGATATTTTGCAGCCCGACGAGGAGATCAGAGAGAAAGCCGAGGTCGTTTTGCCGTCGCTCTTTGAAGTGAAGGAGTATTTGGAGGATAAAGCGTCAGCGTAGGGATGGTCATTGACCATCCGCCTAATGATGGGCTTTTTTGTTATCGAAAACCTTAGTTAGGGGAGAAATGCTTTAGCCATGCGGACGAGCAATGCTCGTCCCTACGGAAGTGTTCGACCGCTTCTGTCAATGCGTATATAAAACTACGCCGCTTCGGTTTCCCGAAGCGGCGTTCTTAGTGTAAGTGATTATTCAGTTGATTTAGTCAACATCATACATTTGACACGCCGTAAATGAAAGCATTGTTAAAACACGCTTTTCAAAAGGCGGACTCAGACGCACGCGTCACGCCGTTGATGACGTTATTGTGAAATAACGCTTTGCAAAAGGCGGACAAAAGATCCCGCGGATCAGAGCCAGTTCATGGTGTCTTCGTAGACATTGATGTAGTCCTGAGCGGAGCGCTCCCAGCTGTTGTCGCTCATCATCGCGCGCCACATCAGCTGATGCCAGCCTTCGTTGTCACAGATACCGGCGAGCGCGCGCTTGACCGCGTTGCACATATCGGCGATATCATAGTTGCGGAAGGTGAAGCCGTTGCCGTAGTTATCGGCGCTGTCGAATACGCTGTCCTTCAAGCCGCCGACCTCGCGGACGACCGGAATGGTACCGTAGCGCAGAGCGATCATCTGAGACAGACCGCAGGGCTCCTGTTTAGAGGGCATCAGGAAGATGTCCGCGCCGGAGTAGATCTTGCGGGCAAGCTCCGGAACAAATCCATGACAGGTGACGACTCTGCCGGGATAGAACCACTGCATATCGCGGAAGAAGTTCTCGTACTCTTCATCGCCGGAGCCGAGGATGACGAACTGCATGTTATTGTTGTTCAGCAGATCGGGCAGACCGCCGCGCACCAGATCCAGACCCTTGTGGGCGACCATACGGGTGACCATGGCGACGATCGGGATCGACCAGTTCTGTTCGAGACCCAGACGCTCCTGCAGACGGCGCTTGCATTCGCCCTTACCGGACATATCTTCCTTAGTATAGTTGCAGTAGAGCTGATAGTCGGTAGCGGGATCGTAGCTCGCCTGATCGATACCGTTGAGGATACCGCAGAGCTTGTAGTGATTCGCGTTCAGCGCGTGGTGCAGACCGTAGCTGTACCATGGATCCTTGATCTCCATCGCGTAGGTGGGGGAGACGGTGTTGACGCGGGTGGAGCAGAAGATCGCGCCCTTCATCATGTTCAGCTTGCCGTCCATCTCCAGTATCTTGGTCTCTGTGGGCGGGATACCGACGCACTCGGTGTTGACCTCCCAGCCGTACTTACCCTGATACTGGATGTTGTGGATGGTAAAGAGGGACTTGATGTTGTAGTACCACGGATTCTTGCTGTAGAAGAGATAGTAGTAGACGGGAACCAGCGCTGTCTGCCAGTCGTTGGTGTGGATGAGATCGGGATGGAAGTCGATGTAGGGGAGCATCTCGAGGATGGCGCGGGAGAAGAACGCAAATCTCTCTGCGTCATCATAGAAGCCGTACAGCTTATCTCTCTTGAAGTAGTATTCGTTGTCGATGAAGTAGTAGGTGCAGTCGTTCCAGCGTGCCCAGAACAGACCGCAGTACTGATGTCTCCATGCGACCGGAACAGTGAAGTTGGTGATAAAGTTCATCTGGCATTTGAGCTCATAGGGGATGGTGCCGTACAGCGGCATAACGATACGGCAGTCATGACCCTTGCGGCACACGGTATGGGGCAGAGAACCAGCTACGTCGGCAAGACCGCCGCTGCCCGCAAACGGATTCGCTTCGCTCGCGCAATAAAGGATTTTCATAATCTATATACCTCCTGATTTGATACTATTTTTTTGTCATTGCGAAGCTCGAAACAGGTGTGTTTCGGGCTGTGGCAATCCCCTTGTCATTAATACCGTTTTCAGAGGATTTCTTCTCCTCTTTGTGGGATTCCCACGGGGCTGAAGCCACTCGGAATGACACTGATCAGATTATTTAGACGATGGAACGCTTTGCGATATACATCGGATAGTTCACAGTGCCCTGCAGCTTGGAGCCGCGGCTGACGTTGACGTCCTTATCGACGACCAGATTGATCAGCTGCGCCTTGTCGCCGATGATGCAGTCCTGCATGACGATGCAGTTCTTGATGACCGCGTCATGACCGATGTAAACGCCCTTGGAGATGATGGAGTTCTCAACGATACCGTTAATGACGCAACCCTGCGCGATCAGCGAATCCTTCACGTTGCAGTTTAAGCCGTAGCGTGAGGGCGCGTCGTCGCGCACCTTGGTGTAGATGGGGCGCTTGTAGTCAAAGAGTTTGTAGCGGGTATCGCGATCCATGATCTTCATGTTCGCATCATAATACTCCTTAACGGAGCCGATGATCTCGCAGTAGCCCTCGAGCTCATACGCGTACACTCTGTGGCGGTCGAGGGACTTTTGCAGTACATCGCGGACAAAGCTGTATTTGGATTCGCTCATCGCCTGGCGAACCAGCGCCATGAGTACGGTTTTCTTCATCAGCATGATACCGATATCGAGATTGCAAACGCTCTCGTCGATGGGGGACGCCATGATCTTGGTGACCTTGCCGTTTTCATCCACATCGAGCAGACAGCGGAAGTCGTCAGTGATCTCTTTGACGACGCGCCTGGTGTAGACAAAGGTGATATCGGCGTGGTTCTTCTCGGCAAAGCGGAGAACCTTGCTGTAATCCATGTTGTGCACGCAGTCGGAGGGGGAGATCAGGATGTAATCCTCATCACCGTGTTCGATGTAGCCGTGCAGGTTGAAGATGGTTTCAACCAAAGACGCGAAGCTGTGCTCACCGTAAGGCGGCAGGATGCTCAGACCGCTTCTGCGGCGGGCGAGATCCCATGCAGAGCCCGAACCGACATGATCCATCAGGGACATGAAGTTCGATTTCGCGACGATACCGACATTGTTGATGCCGGAGTTGCTCATATTGGAAAGCGGGAAGTCGATCAGACGATACTTGCCGCCGAAAGGAACGGAGCCGGTGGTACGGTAAGCGGTCAACTCGGGCAGGTTCTTTTCGTTAGTATTCGCAAAAATAAGACCTAATACTCTGTTGTTAGCCATGCTTACACCTCCATATCTTGATCGATCATTGCTTTGCAGGGAACCGTCACGCCCTCGCCGATCTTCAGACCGTTGCCGATGACGGTGATGCCCCAGTCGTCGCGATTTTCCATCTCGGTGGGAGCCGCGCCGATCTTGGCGTTTCTGCCGATGGTGGTATTCTCGGCAATGATGGAGAATTCCACGTGAGCGCCGTCCTCGATAACAACGCCGGGGAAGAGGATCGAGGAGTTGATCACGGCGTCCTTGCCGATGATAACGCCGGGGAAGATGATAGAGAATTCCAGCTTGCCGTCGATGTTGCAGCCGTCGGAGACCATGGAGTTCTGAATCTCGCCGGTCTCGCCGATATGATGCGGCGGCATCATCGGATTGCGGGAGTAGATGTTCTTGAGATCGAGCTGAACCTTGGGATCGAGCAGATCCATGTTCGCTTCCCAAAGGCTGTCGATGGTACCGACGTCTTTCCAGTAGCCTTCAAACGGATAGGCGACCATCTTCTCGCCGGAGTTCAGCATCAGCGGGAGCACATCCTTACCGAAGTCATTGTGAGAATCGGGATTCTGCGCATCCTTGATCAGATATTCTCTGACGGTTTTCCATGTAAAGACATAGATGCCCATCGAGGCGTTGGTGCTCTTCGGATGCTCGGGCTTTTCTTCAAATTCATAGATCGAGTTGTCCTCGTTGGTGTTGAGGATGCCGAAACGTGACGCCTCTTCCATCGGTACATCCATCGCGGCGATGGTGCAGGCGGCGTTATGCTCCTTGTGGAATTCGATCATGGCGGCGTAATCCATTTTATAGATATGGTCGCCGGAGAGGACAACGATATAGTCGGGATCGTAGCGGTCTACGAAACCGATGTTTTGGTAAATCGCGTTAGCGGTACCGGAATACCAGTCGGAGCCTTCCTTGGACTCATAGGGCTGTAGGCAGGTGACGCCGGAGTGGATGCCATCCAGATCCCACGGCTGACCGTTACCGACATATTCGTTGAGTTCAAGCGGCTGATACTGGGTCAGAACGCCAACCGCCTCGATGCCGGAGTTGATACAGTTCGACAGGGGGAAGTCGATGATTCTGTATTTTCCTCCGAAGGGAACAGCGGGCTTAGCAATCTTCTTGGTCAGAACGCCGAGGCGAGAGCCTTGGCCGCCTGCCAACAGCATAGCCACTACTTCTTTTTTAGGTATCATGTGTTTCCTCCAAATGTTCGGTCAATACAACATATATCATGCGGTATTGCCTTCATTGCTGAGCCCCGAATAAGCTCGGGGCTCAATGAATAATATCATAGGGCAGATGAATAATCAGGGATTATTTGTCTGCTTTTTTCTTAGCGGGAGCTTTTTTTGCAACAGGCTTCTTAGCGGTTGTTTTCTTAGCAGCGGGCTTTTTTGCTTCAGCCTTCTTCACATCGGGTTTCGCGTCCTTCTTTGCTTCGGCTTCCTTTGCGGCTTTCTTCGCGGCGCGGGTAGCGGCAGCCTTCTTGGCGGCTTCCTTGCGCTTTGCAGCCTTTTTCTCCGCCTCGATCTCCTTGGGGCTCTTTTCCTTCTTCACACACTTGAGATACAGCGCGCTCATCGGGGGCAGGTTGAGGTAGATGGACTGGTCAAAGCCGTGCATCTCTTCATTGACGGTGTGGATCTCGGTGCCGTTGGTCTTACCGGTACCGCCGTACTGCTCGTCATCGGAGTTGAATACCTCCGCGTATACGCCGTAATCCGGAACGCCGATGCCGTAGTTCTCGCGATACATGGGCTGGAAGTTGCAGACAACGATGATGTTGTTGCCTTCCTTGTCGATACGGCGGAACGCGATAACGCTCTGCTGATAGTCATCGTGATGGATCCAGTTGAAGCCCTCCCATGTGAAGTCGACCTGATACATGCAGGGGTTCGCCTTGTAGAACTCGTTGAGCGCGCGGAAGAAGTCGTTGAGCTTCTTGTGCTTCTCAAAGCCGAGCAGACCCCACTGCAGCTCTTCGGTGCTGTTCCACTCGTCGAACTGACCGATCTCAGCGCCCATGAAGGTGAGCTTCTTGCCGGGGTGAGCCATCATGTAGGACATGAATACGCGCACGCCCGCGAACTTCATATCATAGTCGCCGGGCATTTTATTGATCAGCGAGCCCTTGCCGTATACGACCTCATCATGAGAGATCGGCAGCAGGAAGTTCTCGGAGAACGCATAGAGGAAGGAGAAGGTGATGGAGTTGTGATGATAAGGTCTCCACAGCGGATCGAGGGACATATAGGAGAGCATGTCGTTCATCCAGCCCATGTTCCACTTGTAGTCGAAGCCGAGAC
>CAMJMQ010000012.1 GCA_946407065.1 uncultured Clostridia bacterium
CGGCGGGAGCAAGCCCCCGCCCTACGGTAAGCGTTTCATCTGCTTCGCGTTTAGGTGACATTGATCGGGGGTTACGATACATGGAAAATGCCCATAACGTAAAAAATCGCCCTCATATGGGCGATCTTCTACATTCTGTACGGCTGTTTGCAATCAAACGCTTAAAAACCTACGATCGGAGAAAATCCGAGCTGGGTCAATATCCTCGCTTCTTTCAGCATTTGTTCTTCTTTGGTTCTTTGATCAGTGTAATTCTGACCCAACAAATTCAGCACACCGTGAACCGAAGCATAGACGATACCCATCTCGAACGGGCGGTTATACACCTTCGTCAATTCAATAATACGCTCTACTGAAATGATGATTTTTCCCAAACAATCCTCTTCCTCAGATGGAACAGCAATCACTTCGTTCGCCTCAATCGTACTGACGCGGTTCGCGTCGTACTCGCGCAGCATCTCGTTATCCACGAAATCAACATAGATATCGGTGCGGCTGTCAAACTGTTCATACTCCAAAGTGGCATGACAGCTGCGGCGAACCAGCATACGCGTTCCCGAAGGAATCTTGATCGTAGTTTGAGGATTGTTGATGATAACTTTTAAATTGCTTGCCATGTTATCACACCCCATCTATTATATTGACAGGATTATACCATACTGCGACGATTTTGTCTACAATAAACAAAACAAAATGAAAACTTTGGCAAAAAGTGACATAAATCTTTTGGGTTTTTAGTGATTTTAACTGTCGAAAAATGCCGATTTTTCTGTATTTCAAGCCGTTTTTGAGCAAAGTTGACAGATTTTTTGATGAATATTCTTTTCGCATTTTCGGATGAATATGTAAGATTTTGAATAACAGCGATAAATCACAACATCGCTTCATAGACGACAAAAACCGACAGTCAAAAAAAGGCTGTCGGTCATTTTTCAGAAAAGCAGTCAAGAAAATGATAATGGTTGACATCAAATCTGCTTGTCAATTATTTGAGCATGAAGAAGAGCGAGAAGGTGCCCGGCCCGCAGTGGGAGGTGATGACACAGCCCGCGGTGGATACGATGATCTCGTCGCATTGGATCAGCTTTTTGAGCTCCTTTTTGTAGCCCTTGATCTCTTTTTCGGTGAGGTCGCAGGTAGTGTGCAGGACGATGCGGCTCGTGTCGATCCGATCGCCGAACTCCGCGATGCGGTCCTTCATATATTTCAGGCGGCAGATCTCATCCTTGCCGCGGTATTTCTTCGCCACGCTCATAGCGCCGTCCTTGACGACGATGGAGGGCTTGATGTTCAAAAGGTTCGCGCCCAACAGAGAGATACTCGAGCATCTGCCGCCCTTGTGCAAAAATTCGAGCTGGCTGAGCAAGAAGCCGCCGATGTTCTTCTCGGTCAAATCGCCGAGTGTTTCGGCAATATGCTTGGCGGAGATGCCCATGTCCTTGAGCTCGCAGGCACGCAGACAGAGCAGCATCATGCCGACGGACAGACAACGGCTGTCAACGACATAGATCTCCTGATCGAACTCGCCCGCGGCGATCACGGCGTTCTGATAGGTGGACGACATATCGGCGCAAAAGGCGATATGGACGATCTGCGTATATCCCTCATTGAGGATCCCCTCAAAAAACTGACGGTACTCCTCGGGAGTGACCGCGGAGGTGGAGGGCAGCTGCTCACGCTCTTCATAGCGCTTGAGGATATACTCGGGCGTGATGTCAACGCCGTCGGTGAAGTCCTCGTCATCATACAAAACGTGAAGCGGCGCGACGCGGATATTGTATTTTTCGGCGATATCAACAGGGATATCGGCGGTACTGTCGGTGGTAATGATCATTTTGTTCATCGGGGTACACCCTCCGTCTATTATTAGATTGTAGAAATTTTAACATTTAGGTGCACTAATGTCAAGTAAATGCGCGCTCATTGTTGCACAAAGATTACTAATCGATTGATTCGTTAACTATGGAATGATGACAGTTTGAGCGGTTGAGATTGCCACAGTCCTGACGGACTTCGCAATGACCATGAATAAAATTGGTTGAGATTGCCACAGCCCTTTGACGCACGTTTTGCACGTGTGTCAAAGGGCTTCGCAATGACTATTAATAAAAAAGGGCAGTCCGTGAAGAACTGCCCATCATATATTTATTGCATTTCCCGGTCGCCGCTGTTGATATCCTGCTTGAACTCCTCGTTCAGCTCGGGATAAGCGGAGAGCATGGGCTCGACCTTCGCGCCCTTTTTGCGGTCAAAATAGTTCTTGGTGATCTTCGCGACCAGACCCGATAACGCCACCAGACAGATCAGGTTAGGCAGCGCCATCAAGCCGTTGCAGGTATCGCTGATATCCCAGACGACCTGGCTGTGGATGGTCGCCGATACCGCGATCAGCAGGACATAGAGCACCTTGAACACGGTGACGGGGTACTTGCGGTTCTCTTCCTTCATAAAGCCGAAGAAGAATTCGACCGCCTTCTCGCCGTAGTACGACCACGCGATGATGGTGGTGAACGCGAACAGCGGCAGGATGATGGAGAAGGTCGCCGTGCCGAAAGCGCCGAAGTTATCGGAGAACATCGTCATCGACATGAACGAATCCAGACCGTCCTGCGACAGGTCGAGCGCGTCAAAATAATGCGCATCGAAAGTGGTCAGGAACATCAACGCGGTCAGGGTGCAGATGATGAAAGTGTCAAAGAAGATCTCGAACACGCCCCATAATCCCTGCTTGACAGGCTCACGGGTCTCGGATGCGGAGTGCGCGATGACCGAGGAGCCTAAGCCCGCTTCATTACTGAATACGCCGCGCGCCATGCCCTTCTTGATGACGGTGGCAAAGGTGAAGCCTAAGATACCGCCGCCGACAGCGTTGAAGTTGAACGCCTTCGTAAAGATCAGGGAGAATGCCTCGGGGATGCGGTAGTAGTGCATACCGATGGCGATCAGCGCCAGCACGATGAACAAGAGCGACATGAACGGCACCAGCATGGACGCGACCCTGCCGATGCGCTTGATACCGCCGATGATGATGACAGCGGCGATCACGGCGACAACGATACCGACGATCAGCTTGACCATCTCCGCGTTCTCTGAGCCTGTCATCCGCATGTACGCCTCCGACAGCGAGCCTGAGATCTTGTTGGTCTGCACGCCGCTCATACCGATCGCGGCAAGGATGCAGAAGATGGACGCGAGATACGCGAGCCACTTCCACTTCAAGCCGTAGGCGATGTAGTAGAACGCGCCGCCCGCGAGGTTGCCCTTGCTGTCCTTTTTACGGAAGTAGAGGCCGAGCACGTTCTCAGAATAGTTGGTGACCATACCGAAGAAGGCGGAGATCCACATCCATAAGACAGCGCCGGGACCACCCGAAAGGATCGCCGCGACAACGCCGATGATGTTGCCCGTGCCGACGGTGCCGGAGATCGCGGTGGAGAACGCCTCGAACTGAGAGATCGAGTTCACCCTGCCGTCCGCCTGCTTTTTCTTGCCGAGGCTCTTGAGGGTCGGGACGATAGTGGTGTTGAGCGATTCACCGAATTTGCGCACCTGCAAGCCACGGGTACGGATGGTGAGCAGCAGACCGGTACCCAGGATCAGGATGATGGTCGGCCAGCCCCAAACATAGCTGTTGAGCACGCTGTTGCCTTTTTCAACTGCGCCGAGAAAACTTTCCCACATTTTATATTTTCCTCCTTGTGGTGATGTGTGATTATAAATTTGTAGGGGACGGCGCCCTCGACGTCCCGTATAGCTAAAATGTTGTATTCCTATCTCACGTTTTCGATTATGGAAACGCCCGTCATTCTGCGGATGACCAATGGTCATCCCTACGGAGGAATTGATTTGCCCCGCGGTTGGCGGCATTGGTCGGAAAGGTTACGGTACGTCGCAAGCGCCGTACCCTACGGAAAAATTGATTGTTCCGCGTTTTGGCGAGATGTCATGGATAGGTTTCGGGAGGAGCAAGCCCCTCCCCTACGGTAGGCGTTTCATGTGCTTCGCATTTGAACGGCATTGGTTGGAAAGGTTTTCGGCGGGAGCATTCCTCGGCGGAGACGCCTTTCTCTAAGCGAGAACGGCAACCCTTTTGTCCGCTTTGCGGACATTTCCCCTAACAGGGGAATCTCCCACTGTCACTTCGTGACGTCTCCCCAACGGGGAGCACCCCCGCCCTACAAATGACGAAGGGATTACGCGTCAAAAAACGGGTCACAGCCGAAGCCATGACCCGCGCGAAAACGTTGTCAGAAAGCTCCGTCCTTTTGCCTGAGAGATTGACGCGCGGATATGCGCGCTTGCCCCTTCGGCACCCGATCAAACAAGAAGAACATTAAGGAAATGAATCTCGCAGACCAAAGTCTGCTCGGTCAATTAATACAATTCCTCAGTCACCAAAGGTGACAGCTCCTTTTACCAAAAGGAACCTCCTTAAAGTGTCTGACAGGGATTCTCCGGAGTGCCGTCCCCACGCAGTCAAGCCAATCCATCGGTCATTGCGAAGCATCAAGAGATGCTGTGGCAATCTCACCCGATACAAAACTATATGAAACAGGGCTTTTCAGCATGATTCAGCCGGCACTTTTTCTTTTTTCGAATTATATTATAACACCAATTCAGCAAAATGCAATAGGTTTTTGTTGACTTTGTCAAATTTTTGGCGGATAATAACAGGGAAATGATAGGAGATTGTGACATGAAGTATTATGATCCCGCGTATTATAGCGAATTCCACTGTATCGCCGCCGCCTGTCCCGACAGCTGTTGTCAGGGCTGGGATGTGGTGATCGACAGCGAGACCGAGGATTTTTATAGCAGCGTACAAGGGGAGTTCGGCAAGAAGCTCAGAGAAGCGATCTACACCGATCCCGACGGCGACCGCGTTTTCCGTTTGGCAGAGGAGAAGAAATGCCCGTTCTGGGGCGCGGATTACCTGTGCGATATTTTCCGCGAGCTGGGCGAGGAGCACCTGTGCGATACCTGCGCGCAGTTCCCGCGGATCACGATGGATTACACGACGTTCACGGAGCACACGCTTGCCCTTGCCTGTCCCGAGGCGGCACGGCTGATCCTGAGCACCGATAACGCGTATGCGGATTTTGCCGCTATCGACTGCGAAAATTGCGAAGAATATAACGCGGATGCGATGCGCTTTTTGCTGCGGTTACGGAATCGGGCGGCAAGCATCCTCACGGCATCAAAACCGCTCGCCGAACGGTTTGATCTGCTCCGAATCTTAGCGGCAGAAGCACAAAAGGAGCTGACAGGCGATGTCTTTGAATGTAACCCTTTATCTCCCGATATTTTTGAGAAACTGGAGTATATTGACGAACATAACCGTGAGAAGATCATACAGGCGGCAAGGGAGAAAGCCGATCTTTCACAGCATGAAGCGGAATTGACGCGGCTTGCCTTGTACTGGCTGTACCGCTACCTGCTCGGCGTGATCGCCACCTATGATCTCATTGCGCCGCTACGGTTCATCATTGGTTCTGTCGTCACCGTCGCAAATCTGGCGCAAAAAAGCGGCGATATCATCACCGCCGCGCAGATCTATTCCAAAGAGATCGAACAGAGTTATGAGAACATGGAGGAGTTAGGAGTGAGGAGTGAATGGTGGACTCCGTCCACACCTGATTCTTATTCGTGATTATATAAAACAACACATTCAACATATGATAAACGCTTGCGGTTCATTTACCTGCAAGCGTTTTCTTGATCCTATAGAATTGTTCGAGCAGACACGAGTGTCAGCGAGTAACCAAAACTCCTCACTCCTAACTCCTCACTCCTAACTCCTCACTCCTCACTATCTCACACTCTACCGCTACGGTGTCGCCGAGGGCGACGTCGAAGAGCTCCTTGCCGTCCTGCTCTGCTTTGCGGATCGAGAGCAGGTCGCCCTCATGGGTCTGGCCGGCATAGCGCACCTCGATCGCCTTGACGGGGCGCTCGCGCAGTTCTTTGACGGTGTAGGTGTTCATGATAAATCGGATATAGGACACATTGTTGGTGTGCTGGACAAAGTCGATATCGCCCGATCTTACCAATACGGTGTCGATCTCAGAGAGTCCCTCGTGCTTCAAACGGCTGAAGGTGATCTCTCGCTCGGGGGCTTCGACATGGGTGTCGGAGGTGATGCCGACGTCACGGATGCGGCGGATCTTCTGGGTGCTCAGATCGAGCGCGCACATCTCGATGCGCGAATATACGCAGGTGTTGCCCTGCTCGTCCTTTAAGATGGTATCGACCGTCATCTTCGCGCCCTTGGCGGACGAGATAAAGCTCTCGGCGGTGTAGCGCTCCTTCCAGGTGAATTCTCGGTCGATCTCGATACGGTTGCGGGTAAAGATCCATACGCAGCCGTATTTTTTTCGCAGTGACACGCCGTCGATGCCCAGATCTCCCATCATCTCGGTGAGGTAATCCTGCACCAGATCAAAGGTGCCTTTTACGCCTAACTTTACATTGGAATCACAAATACTGGCGGCGATGACCGCCTCTTTTTTCAGTTTCATCATATCCCTTCTTTCCGAAAAAATCATACCACAAAACAGGCGCTTTTTCAACAATTATCTTGTGCTTTTTCTGCTACAATCATGGTGGATTTTTACATGATTATGCGGTTTTCTTGACATAGTGCTCATATTCATGTAGAATATTTTGGGCAAAATTCCAAAGGAATCACTCACTTGGGAGGAAGAACAATGGATATTTTTGATAAATGCGAACGCTTCACACTTGCCGATCAACTGCGCGATGAGGGAATCTATCCCTACTTTCACGCACTGGAAACACGGCAGGATGTGGAGGTCATCATGGAGGGCAAGCGCCGCATCATGCTCGGCTCCAACAACTATCTGGGCTTGACCACCGAGCCGACCGTAGTGGAGGCGGGGATCAAGGCTTTGGAGAAATACGGCTCCGGATGCTCGGGCTCACGTTTTCTCAACGGCACGCTGAACATGCACCTTGAGCTGGAAAGTGAGCTTGCCGCCTTTGTCAACAAAGAAGAAGCGGTCACCTTCTCGACCGGCTTCCAGAGCAATTTAGGTATCATCAGCGCCATCGTCGGCAGGAACGACTATGTCGTCTGCGACCGTGAGAACCACGCGTCCATCTATGACGGCTGCCAGCTCAGCTTCGGCAAGATGGTGCGCTATAAGCATAACGACATGGAGGATCTGGAAAAGATCCTCAAAAAGATCCCCGACACAGCGGGTGTACTGATCGTCACCGACGGCGTGTTCTCGATGGGCGGCGATATCGCCAAGCTCCCTGCAATCTGCAAGCTTGCCGAACAGTACGGCGCGCGCGTCATGGTCGACGACGCGCACGGCTTAGGCGTGATCGGTGAGGGCGGCAGAGGTACCGCGAGCTACTTTGGGCTCGAGGACAAAGTCGACATCATCATGGGCACCTTCTCGAAGTCCTTAGCCTCTCTGGGCGGCTATATGGCGGCGTCACACACGGTATGCGACTATGTGCGCCACAACTCGCGCCCGTTCATCTTCTCGGCGTCCATCCCGCCGGCATGCTGCGCGACAGCGCTGGCGGCACTCCGGCACCTCAAGGCGCATCCCGAGCTGCCGGAAAAGCTCAACGCCCTGTCCGCTCACGCGCGCAAGGGTCTGCGTGACGCGGGACTGAAGATCCGCGAGAGCGAGACGCCGATCGTGCCCATCTACACCTACACGATGGAAAACACCCTGATCAAGGCGAAGGAGGTCTATGAGGCGGGCGTATACGTCAACCCCGTCCTGCCCCCCGCGACCGCTCCGAACGAGTGTCTCTTGCGCACCAGCTACATGGCGACGCTGACAGAGGATCTGATCGATGAGGCGGTCGACATTATCGCAAAGGTGCTGTTAAAATGAGTGATGAGAAAAAGGTAGCCGTCGTCACCGGCGGCAGCAGCGGCATCGGCAGAGAAACGGCGCTGAGCCTGACCAGGCAGGGCTGTATCGTTTACGAGCTGTCCCGACGCGATAACCCGCCCTACGGCGTGCATCACCTGAGCGCCGACGTCACCGACGAGGAACAGGTGAACAACGCGATCGAGGAGATCATCAAGCGTGAGGGGCAAATCGATATCTTAGTCAGTAACGCGGGCTACGGCATCTCGGGCGCCGCGGAGATGACAAAGTCCGCTGATTCTCACGCACAGCTGGAGCTCAACCTGTTCGGTACCGACAACGTCATCCGCGCCGTGCTGCCCCACATGCGAGAGAGAAAGCGAGGACGGATCGTCTGCGTCAGCTCGATCGCGGGCATCCTGCCGATCCCGTTCCAGCTGTGGTACAGCGTGAGCAAGGCGGCGATCGCGGCCTATGTGCTGGCGCTGCAAAACGAGATCCGCCCCTACGGGATCACCGTGTGCGCGGTACTGCCGGGCGATATCGCCACAGGCTTCACCGACGCAAGACAAAAGGACGACTGCGAGAACAGCGACTACAGCGAGCGTGTGCGCCGCTCCGTCGCCGTGATGGAAAAGGATGAGCGCGGCGGCATGAGCCCCAACAAGGCGGGAGAGTATATCGCAAGGCTGGCGATCAAACAAAATTCGCGTCCGCTCAAGGCGATCGGCTTCTCCTACAAGGCGGTCGCGGTGCTGACAAAGCTGCTGCCGCGCCGACTGTCGAACTATATCGTAGGCAAGATTTACGCAAAGTAGAATATAAAAAAAGGGCTTCCGCTGTGGAAGCCCTTTTGTATTACTGTGTTCTGCTCGAGGCGCTTTCTTTGACCTCGATCCTGTCATCCTTGGGGGTGTAAAAGACGCGGATCGACTTGCGCTTGGTCGCCTTGGCGTTGTTATAGAACGATTCGGCGAGCGGATGATCCTTGTCGAGCTTGTCGGCATATTCATACACCGCGATATCGTAGTTGCCCGCGGGCAGGAAGAACGACGCGTAGGCTTCATCCTTTTTATCCGTGGTGTAGCTGCAGGCGGCGGAGTATTCCTTTTTGCTCGATTTGTCGGTCATCACGATCGTGAACTGCGGACGATGGTCGTCGTCATAAGCGGGGTTCGGCGATACGGAGGACGTCGAATCGGAACCGCTCTTGGGCGAGTCTGCGTTCTTTTCGGGCGCGGGGTCATCCGCTGTCTGTCCATCCTCACTGCTGTTGTCGTTGTTGTTCTGTACATTCCCCTGCTGTGGGGCAGCCGCCACAGAGGAACCGCCCGCCGCTTTGGATACCTCGGATGACGCGGAATCATCGCCCTTATCATCATCCTCGTTTGCCTCGTTTGCAGAGGCGACTGCCGACGCCGCAGAGGATGCGGAAGCTCCGCCGCGGGAATCATCGGTGGCGACTTGGTCGGCGGACGCCGAATCGGGCGTGGCGCCGTCATCTTTCTCACCGCACGCCGTCAGGGATAATCCCATCAGCAGTGCGAGTATCAAAAGAAGTGGAATCAATACTTTTTTCATATCAAATGCCTTTCTGTTATTATAATACTAATTTTCAATAAAAACTCGACATTCTTATCGGTCTGATTTCCACAATACTTCGTTGAACTCCTTAACATACGCCAGTATGCCTGCGTCGTTCGCCTCGTCTTGCACAAATCATCCTCGATAATAATTTGTCTACTTTTTATTGAATATTAGTATTCGGCGACGGTCTCGCCCGTCCAGTCGATGATGCCGCCGAACTCCTTGATATTGGTATAGCCGAGGTTCGCGAGCTTCTGCGCGGTTTCTTTACTGCGTCTGCCGCTGCGGCAATAGACCAGGATCAGCTGATTCTTGTCCTTCAGCGCGCCGATCTCACCGTTACCGATGGTCTCATTGGGGATGCAGACCGCGTTCGGGATGTGACCCGCTTTGTACTCCTCCTCGGTACGTACATCGAGGAGGATATAATCCTTTTCGGTTTGCATCAGGCGAGCCGCCTGAGCTGCGTCGATCTGCGTATAGGGGGCGTCCTCCTGCGCTGTCGCAGACGGAGCCGCCGTATCGGGAGCAGGCTGATCCTGCGCGGTACAGCCGCACAGCGCGGCAGTCAGGCACAGTATCAGCGTCAGCAATAAAGCTGTTATTTTCATCAAGTTGTTCATCCTGTTCTATCGATCAGTCCGCGGACGATGCGGGCGGGAATTTGAGCGCCCTTGCGCGGGCGATTGCATCACGGCGAGATTGCAAAGCGGACGCGTATTCCTCGGGCAGATCGCCGAGCACCAGCCAGTCGATCACACGGTCGCAGCTGCCGGTATCGACATGATCGAAATACTCGGGCAGCATCCGCTCGACCTTTTCGAATTCATAATCCTCCATGCGCATCGCCGAAAGCAGCTCGTCAAAGGTCAGGCAGATCTTGCCGGGCACATTGGAGGCGTAGTCGCGGTGGAATCCGCGGGACACCGCATAACGGTCATGGTCATACGCGAAGAAAAGCATCGGCTTTTTCATCAGCATGAACTCATAGATACAGGAGGAGTAGTCGGTGATCAAGAGGTCGGTGATATAAAACAGCTCATTGATGTTAGGGTAAGCGTTCATGGAGAAGAAGCGATCACAAAACCGCTCTTCGATCTCGACCTCACCGGGCACCCACGGGTGCATTTTGAAGAGCACGACGGAATCTGTGTCCTCACAATAGCGGTAAAGGCGCTCGAAGTCGATCAGCTCATAGGGATAATAGGCAGTCTTGCGGTTGCGTCCGCGGTAGGTCGGCGCAAAGAGGATGACGCGCCTGCCTTTGAGAGCGGGATAGCTTTCATAAAGATCATGCTCGACTTTGCGCCGGTTTTCTTCATCCAGGTACGGATCCATGCGGGGCATACCGGTGGGGATCACCTGTTCCTCCAATATCCCGAATGGCTCCGAGAAAAAGTGCCTGATCGCTTTGGAGTCGGCGATCGCGTAGTCACTGCGGCGGTGAGCGCAGAAGGGAGCGGGACAGCCGAAATGTCCCCATCGGCTGTAGCCGACGCCCTTGAAGCCCGCGCCGGCGTGCCAAAGCTGGATGACCTTGACGCTGTCGGCGAGTTTGAGCGTATTGAACGCGGGGACATAGTCGTCGACGATGATGATATCCGCCTTTGCGATCCTCGCGATCACCACGGCGGTGGATAATTTTGAATAAGAGTTGCTCTCCGTGTTACGGAGCGAATGCTTGATGACATAGCGCTTGTCCAGTCCGCGCCCGATCATCCTGTCGTACAGCGTCGACATACTGGGAGCGAGGACATCGCGCTTTTCATCAAGGAAAAGGATGCGCGGCTTTCGCAAAAATCGAAAAGCCCTGATGAACGAATAGATCACCTTTTGGAACCAGACATTTGCCGCGTCGGCGGTTCGTTTGACGAACCGTTTCAGCCGTGCGGCAAAGGGTCTCTTACGATAAAGATCGTCCTTTTCATCGGACTTTTTCGCATTCAAAAAAATAAGACGCAGCTCGGGGAGATCGGAGAATTCATCGGTCATGAAGCTGACGGTATAAACGCCGTTCCCCGCGCCGTAGACAAAGCTCCTGCCGAAGCATGAGAGCGTATCAAACGAGCCGTCGAACAGTACGGCGGTCGGCTCACCGCCCTCGTCACAGGCGAGGATGCGGTAAGTGCCGCTCTCGATACAGCGGTTCAGCCCGTTGTTGGTCACATTCAGCGACAGACGGATATCATTTCCGTCAGCCGCTTCTTGGCGGAACTCCGCTTCGACCCTGCCCGACAGCGCGACAAGATAGAAGCGGAGAGAACGAATTCTTTCCGCTTCTTCCTCAGTTGTTAACGTCAGATTCAGGTGGATCCTCTCCCATGAGGCGTCCTTCAAATTTATCACAAAAACATCTCCAGACGTTTTTATTCTTCCTCTAAGATCGCGACCGCGCGGCGGATGCCCTCTTTGAGGTCGATCTTCGGCTCCCAGCCGATGGAGCGGATGCGCTTGTTATCCATAATCTCGGGGGTGGGATCGTTCGGCGAAGGCTCGGGCATCACTTCGTCCTCGGGATTGGCGAACGCGAGCTTCATGTTGCGCTCGGGGAATACCTCGCACGCCGCCTGCGCAAAGCCGCGGATGGTGGTGTTGGAGGCTTCGTTAGAGATATTGTACGGCACGCAGTTCTCGCCGTCGAGCAGCACGTGCAGCATGGCGGTCACGGTGTCGGTGACATAGCAGAAGGAACGGTTGGTCGCGCCGTTGCTCTTTAAGAGGATATCCTGTCCGCGGACGATGTTCGCGATGAACTGCGCCCATACGCGGTCGTCATCCAGACGGCTCGCGCCGAAGATGTAAGACGGGCGGACGATGCGGATGTTCATCTCATACTGCTTACTGTAGCTCGCCGCGAGGGTCTCGGCGGCACGCTTGCCTATGGCATAGCAGCTTTTATAAGAAGTAAAATCGACATAGCCGTTGTCGTCCTCTTCGATATAGAGCTTGCCGGTATACAGCGTACCGTAAACCTTTAAGGAAGATACGATCAGCGACGCTTCACTGTTGCTCTTTTTGGCAAAGTTGAGGGCGTTCTCGGTGCCGCTGAGGTTGGCGCTGATGGTGCCGACAGGGTCGCGCTCGAATTCGATCGCGCTCGCCTGAGAAGCCGCGTGGATGACGAAATCCGCGCGCTCCGCCTCGATCGGCTCGGTGATGTCCTGTACGATCAGCTCGACGTCGTCACGCTCGAGGAGCTTGCCGAACTTCTTCTTTGCGAAATCGCCGAAGCGCTCGAGCGCCAGCACCTTGATGTTATCGCCGTAGAGGTCGTTTCTCAGAAGAATACCGCAGGTCATGTAGTAGCCGATGAAGCCGCCCGCGCCGGTGAGCAACAGGGTCTTGTTCTTCAGCTTGTCCCAAGAGATGGGCGCGTTCGCGATATCCTCCAGATTGGTATAGATACTCTTTTTGACGTAGTCCTTTACCTTATAATCCATACTTCAATTCCTCCTTGGCGAATTTCTTGTAATTCTCATAGTAATACTGAGAGCGCAGGGTGGTCAGATCCTCGGGGGTCGTGACCTTGATGTTAAAGCGCTCGCCGATGAAGATATGTACCTTTTCGCCCAGCTCGATGAACAGCTCGCTGGAGGAAACAGGCTCCAAAATACCGCGCTTGTACGCCTGATCATGCGCCCAGAGGATGCGCTCCATGGTGTAGCCCTGGGGCGCCTGGGTGATGTACATGGTCGAGCGCTGGTAGCTCTTGCCGCAGGTCTTGCCGTCCTCGGAATAGAGCAGGCTGTCGATGGACGGGGTGACGGGCACGGCTGTCTTGTGCTTTTTGGTCTCTAAGATACAGTTGGTGATCAGCTCCTCGGAGAGCATCGGGCGCACGCCGTCGCAGATCAGGATGATGTCCTCGGGATCGCGGGAGAACTCGTGCGTCGCCACCACGCCGTTATGGATGGAAGCAAAGCCGCTGGCGCCGCCGGGGACAATGGACTTGACCTTTTGCACGTTGAACTTTTCGATCAGCCCCTCGAGGTGATCGATCCAGTCCTCCTTGCAGGCGACCACGATATGGTCGACCATCGGATGACGCGCAAAGTGCTCCATGGTGTGGATGATGATGGGCTTGCCGCCCACCTCTAAAAACTGCTTGGGCAGATCGACGGATTTCATCCTCGCGCCTTTTCCGCCCGCAAATAACATCGCGGTAATCATAATCGTTTTCCTTTCCTTATCAAGCGGTCATTGCGAAGTCCTCGACGCGCGCGTCCACGCGTGTCGGGGCTGTGGCAATCTCAACCATATTATACATATGCGAAGGGCATAGTTATACATGGTTATTCTAGCACAGAACAGATAGCATTGTCAACATATATAGATATGGTAAAAGGGACTCCGAAGAGTCCCCGTATCAGAAGAAAACATTTTTCACAAAAATCTCGATCCCGATGAGGATCAGGATGACGCCGCCGACCACCTCGGCATGCCGGAATACTCTGCCGAAGCGCTTGCCGATCCACAGCCCGAACAGGCAGATCACAAAGGTGACCGCGCCGATGATGACGGAGGCGGTAAGCGTCGATGGCAGCTCGTAAGCGGCGAGAGTAAACCCTACCGAGAGCGCGTCGATGCTGGTGGCGACCGCCTGCATCAGCAGGATCGGGACGGTCAGACGGCGCGCCTCTTTCTCCTCTCCCCCGCGCAGACATTCGACGATCATTTTGATTCCGATAAAGAGGAGCAAACCGAGCGCGATATACGGCACAAAGCGTTCGATCACGCTGAACCAGCCCATCAGCGTAGTGACCAGGATCCAGCCGAGCATCGGCATCAGGAACTGGAAGACGCTGTAGGTGCCCGCGACAGCGGTGCATTTGAGCCGACGCATATGCGGTTCGCTCAGACCGTTGGCGATCGATACCGAGAAGGCGTCCATCGCCAGTCCGACGCCGAGGAGTATGGAGTTAAAGAGAAAAAGTAACATAGAATCGCTCACTTTTCACAGATACTAAGCCATTGGCAGTCACGGCAGACCTCTTTCAGCCTGCCGGCTTTGATGATACTATCATATGCGCGGGTATAACATTCATGCCAAGGAAGGGCAGTGCCGATCGGAAATCCCATCATAGCAAGCGCTCTTTGATCGATACCGCGCACCTTTTCGTCATGATCGCAGACGCCGCCTGTGTTATGCGGACATTGCTCGCACAGGATATCACATCCGTCAACGAGGGTGATGGCGGGATCGTCACGCTGTAACATGTCGATCACATCGGTCATATGGCGGATGAACGCTTCACTGTAGCCCTTGCCCTCAAAGAAGCGGATACACAAGGCGTGATGGGGTCGGAGCAAAATCGGATCGCTCACAGGGTGACGACCTTGGAGAGGCGGTTGGAGAGGATCATTGCGAGCGCGATCTTCACTGCGTCGGGGATCAGGAACGGCACCACGCACAGCATCAGCGATTCGCCGAGGTGCATCTTGGTCACGACCATGAACCAAACGGTACCGACGGCATAGCAGAGCAGCACACCGATCACCATGGCGATCGTGAGCGGCAGTGCCTTGCGCTGCCATTTATCCGCCGCGAAGCCGACGACGAGCGCCGTCAGGATAAAACCGATGATATAGCCGCCCGTGGGACCGGCAAGGATACCGATACCGCCCGACATCCCCGCGAATACGGGCACGCCGACCGCGCCGAGCAGGATGTAGATGAGCACGCTGAGCGTGCCGCGCTTCCAGCCGAGCATAGCGGCGGAAAGGCAGATCGCGAAGGTCTGGAGGGTGATGGGCACCTCGCCGATGGGGATGCTGATAATGGAGCATACCGCGATCAGCGCGGTGAACATAGCGGTAAAGACCAGATCCTTCACCGCTGTGGGAGCTTTTTTGTTGTCATGGGTGTTTGCAGACATAATATACCTCTTTCATATAAACTGAAAGTATTATACGCCGTTTGAAAAAGGAAGTCAATAATAGTGAGGAGTTAGGAGTTAGGAGTTAGGAGTTAGGAGTTAGGAGTTGTCGTATCTCGCTTTGCTCGATCAATCTGTGCAATCCCTCAGCTTCGCTTTGCTCAGCAGCTCCCTTTCCCAAAGGGAGCCTTTGGTATCACCGCAAACTATCATTGGGTATGGGCAACGCCCACCATTAACTCCTCACTCCTAACTCCTCACTCCTAACTGACTTTTTGTGTATGTTGAATAGAAAAGAGGAGTAAATATCGCCATAGTGCGGATTGCGTTTTGTCGATCTTTATGATATTATATAATATGTATAAAAATACACTGATACAATTATAAGTTTTTATCACTTTAACTAATTAAAATGTGATAGATTCTGTGAGGAGGATCACGATGGCTGACAGAAGCAAAGTCATTTTCGGCAACCAAATGAGCGCGAAGGATTATAAAAAGGCGCTCGAAAAAAAGAAAAGTTATCTCAAACGATTCGGCGACGACAGCAAGGCGGCATACTCCGCCAAGCTGGTCGAGAACGCCACCCTGCATGAGCCCTTAGGCGTGTATGATATCCGCGTGAACGAGGGTGAGGGCGAGATCCCCTTTGACACCGAAAAGGGCATCATCGTCGGCAACATCCGCATGGGCTTCGGTCACTATCGCATCTCCATCGCGATGGCGTCCGCCGCCAAGGCACTGGGCTACACCCCCTACTGGATGGATCTGAACTCCTACAAGGACACCACCTGCACCAAGGTCATCGGTACACAGAACGACCTGTACAGCCTCGGCTCACGCCTGAGCCAAAAGCTCCCGCTGTTCAACAAGCTCGTATGGGAGCCGATGAACTACGAGGGCTTTCGACAGCTCAGCTACAATGCCGCCGACCAGAAGAACGCCGAGCTGATGGCGCCGGTGTTCCACAGCATTCCCAAGGATATCCCGCTGATCGGCACCCATGTGTGGCCGGCTCAGGCAGCGCTGCACGCGGGCATGGAACACGTGGTCAACGCCATCCCCGACAACTGGCCGATGGCGCTGCACCTCGCCGAGGGCGCGACCCACACCATCCAGACGCACCAGAGCTATATGGGCTACCGCATCCTCAACGGCTTCAAGAAAAAGGAAGTCCTCAACCCCATGCCGGCAAAGGATCTGGTCTATACAGGTCACTACATCGACCACGAGCTGGTCGCGAATATCGAGAAGGACTGTGACGCGCGACTCGCGCGCAAGAAGAACGGCGAGCCGATGCGCTTTTTGCTCACCATCGGCGGCGCGGGCGCTCAGCGCGAGCTGTTCGCGGCAGTCATCAAATACCTCATGCCCGCTGTCAGGGCGAAGAAAGCCGCCCTCTATGTCAACGTGGGCGACTACAAGGCGGTATGGGAGGAGTTGTGCCGTGAGATCCCGAACCTGAACGATGTCAGCACTACCCACTTCAACGATTGGGCGGACACCAACGCCTTTGCGCAGGACGCGATCGTCGGCGGTGTCGAGGGTGTGCACGCGTTCTGGCACGAAAACATTTTTGAAGCGGTCTACTGCACCAATCTCTTGATGCGCTCGGCGGATGTACTGTTGACAAAGCCCAGTGAGCTTGCCTTCTACCCCATCCCCAAGCTGTTCTTAAAGCGCATCGGCGGTCACGAAAAGTGGGGCGCGATCCACTCTGCCGAGATGGGCGACGGTACTCTCGAGTGCGAGGACATCCCGCACACCCTGCAGATGGTCAAGCTGTTCTTAGAGGAAGAGGACACTCTCAAATACATGTGCGACCGCATCAAAGCGAACAAGGTCGCGGGGCTGTACGACGGCGCGTATGAGGTCGTCAAGCTCGCGATGGCTATGAAATCAGAATCATAATCGTAGGGACGGGCATTGCCCGTCCGCGGACGACCGATGGTCGTCCCTACATAAGCGCAACACCAATGTACAACTATCGGAGGATAACATGAAACGATTAACCAAAAGACAAATGAGAATATTTGCTGTCGGTCAGCTCGGATGGTCGACGCTCAGCGGTATCATCAGCGCGTGGTTCGTCACCTTCTACCTGCCCACGCAGGTGGATATCGAGAACGGCGCGATCCAGTACATCGTGCCCGGTCTGGTCATCGGCGGCTTTTTGACCGTACTGGGTCTGATCACCGCCCTGTCCAGAATCTTTGACGCGATCACCGATCCGTGGATCGCCTCACTCTCCGACCGCAGTAAGAATCCGCGCGGCAGACGTATCCCCTTCATGCAGTACGCGGCGATCCCGCTGTCCGTGGTAACCGTGCTGCTGTTCTGCGCGCCGATCAACGCGATCAGCTCCTGGAACATCGTGTGGATCTCGGTCTTTATCGTCCTGTTCTATCTGTTCATGACCATGTACTGCACGCCGTATAACGCGCTGATCTCCGAATTCGGCAAGACACAGGACGACCGCATGTACATCTCCACCGCGATCTCGCTGACCTTCTTCGGCGGCACGATGCTCGCGTACACGCCCTTTGTCTTTGCGGGCATGCTGCGTGGGGCGGTCGGATTCGCGTGGAGCTACCGCATCTGCTTCATCGTGCTGGCGATCATCTCGTGCATCTGCATGCTGATCCCGACCTTTGCTCTCAAAGAAAAGGAATTCGTCGATACCAAGCCCTCCAATGTCAATATGCTCAAGTCGCTCTCCGCGACCTTCAAGAATAAAAGCTTCCGCACCTTTGCGGGCTCCGACATCATGTACTGGGTCGGTCTGACCCTGTTCCAGACGGGTCTGCCGTTCTTTGTCAAGGTCAGCATGAAGCTCGACGAGAGCTTTACCATGTACTTCCTCGGCGGCATGACGGTGCTGTCCGCCTGCTTCTATCCGTTTGTCAGTAAACTGGTCAAGAAATTCGGCAAGAAGAAGCTCGTTATCTTCGGCTTCTTAGGGCTGGCGCTCGCGTATGTGATCGCGGGTCTGATCGGCATCATCGGCACTACCGTGATCCCCGGCGTGGTATACGGCGTGCTGATCTGCGTGATCGCGGCGTTCCCGATGGCGCTGTTGGGCATTATCCCACAGAGTATCGTCGCGGATGTTGCCGAGGCTGACGGCATCGAGACCGGCGAGAATCGTGAGGGCATGTTCTTTGCGGCGCGTACCTTTGCGATGAAGTTCGGTCAGTCGCTCGCGATGCTGGTATTCACCTCGCTCGCGATCATCGGCACCACCCAGAACACCAACAGCAACGATATCACCGCCTCCGTCACGGGCATGATTTTAGTCGGTTTCGTCGCCGTCGCGTTCTGTGTGCTGGGCGCGATCATCCTGGGCTTCTATAACGAGAAGAAGATCATGGAAACGATCGAGAAGAAAAACAAGAAATAATGAACCTATTATAGTAGGGACGAGCATTGCTCGTCCGCGTGTTTGGCACGTTTCTGTCCTATCGATTGCTTTGGATAACAGATACGCCCGTCATTCTGCGGATGACCAATGGTCATCCCTACATTTTGTTCATTAACTATATAACTCATTATTTATAAAGGAAACCAATATGATCAAAAAAATCAACGGCAGTCAGGAAACCTTCCTCCTGCAAACCGACAACACTGCCTACGCTTTTACGATAGAGCCCTCGGGACATCCCGAGCACCTGTACTACGGCACTAAGATCGACGCCGACGTGCTCGATGAGCTGTTCGCGCTCCGTCAAAAGCGTGAGTTCGAGCCCGGCAACGTCATCGTCTATTCCGAAGAGCACAACACCACCTCGCTTGAAGATATCTGTCTGGAATGCTCGGGAGAGGGTCACGGCGACGTCCGCGAGCCCTTCATCGAGCTTGTCCGCGCCGACGGGTCGCGTACGACCGACTTTTTGTACCGCGGCAGTGAGATCACAGAAAGCAAGCCCGCATTCGACTCCCTGCCCGGCTCCTACAGCAAGGACGGCAGGGTCGAGCACCTGTGCCTGACCCTCGAGGAGGACGGCATGATCCTCGAGGTGCACTACTATGTCTATCCCGAGTGCGACGTCATCACCCGCAGCGCAAAGCTCATCAACAACAGCCAGGAGGAGATCCAGCTCGAACGCCTGCTCTCCGCTCAACTCGACCTGCCCGACCACGGCTGGGCGGTCACCGCCTTCCACGGCGCGTGGGCGCGGGAGATGGACAAGAGCACCGTCATTCCCGACCGCGGCAAGTACATCATCGAAAGCCGTACAGGCTGTTCCTCCAACCGCGCGAATCCCTTCTTCATGCTTCACCGCCCTGATACGAGCGAGGACATCGGCGCCGTATACGGCTTCAACCTCATCTACAGCGGCAATCACTATGCCTGCGCGCAGGTCAGCGCCTTTTTCAAGACCCGCGTCGTACAGGGGGTAAATCCCGCGGGCTTCCGCTGCATTCTCGAACCCGGAGAGACCTTTGAAGCGCCCGAAGCGGTCATGACCTACTCTGACTACGGCTTTTCAGGACAGAGCCGCAATATGCACCGCTTTGTCAAGGAGCATATCCTGCGCGGCGAGTGGGGCAACAAGGAACGCCCCGTACTGCTCAACTCATGGGAGGCGTCCTACTTCAATATCAGCGAGAGCAATCTTGTATCACTCGCAAAGGCAGGCCGCGACCTCGGTATCGAGCTATTCGTCATGGACGACGGCTGGTTCGGCGATCGCAACGACGATTTCCGTGCCTTGGGCGATTGGGACTGCAACCCCAAGAAGCTCCCCGGCGGTCTGAGCCGCCTTTCCAAAAAGGTCACCGACCTCGGTATCGGCTTCGGTCTTTGGGTCGAGCCGGAGATGGTCAACGTCAATTCCCGCTTATATGAAGCCCACCCCGACTGGGTGATGGCGATCCCGAATAAGCTCCACAGCGAGGGCCGTCACCAGCGTATCCTTGACCTGAGCAACCCCGAAGTGTCCGACTGGATGATCGAGAAGATGAGCGAGGTCTTTTCCGCGGGCAACATCACCTACGTCAAGTGGGATATGAACCGCATTTTCTCCGATGTCTACTCCCCCTATCTGCCCCCGAAGCGTCAGGGCGAGACCGCCCACCGCTACATGCTCGGTCTGTACAAGGTGATGAAAGCGCTGACAGAGCGTTTCCCCCATATCCTCTTCGAGGGCTGCGCCTCGGGCGGATGTCGCTTTGACTTGGGCATCCTGTGCTACTTTCCGCAAATCTGGGGCAGCGACAACACCGACGCTGTCTGTCGCTCCCATATCCAGGAGGGCTACAGCTACGGCTATCCCCAGTGCTGTATCGGCGCGCATGTTTCCGCCTGCCCTAACCACCAGACCCTCCGCTCCACCCCGATCGAGACCCGCTTCAACATCGCCGCCTTCGGCGCGCTGGGCTATGAGCTGAACGCGAACGATATGACCTCGGACGACAAGGAACAAACCCGCCTGCAGATCACGCTCTACAAGGTATGGCGCGACGTGCTGCAGTTCGGCGACTTCTACCGTATCCGCACGGGAGAAAACCATCACCAGTGGATCGCCGTCAGCGAGGACAAGAGCCGCGCCGTCGGACTGTTCATGCAGGAGCTGGTACAGCCCGACCTGCAATCCCACCGCTTCATCTGCAAGGGGCTTGACCCCGACCGCACCTACCGCTTCCACAACATCTCGGGCAAGGTCAACATCAAGCTGTTCGGCTCTTTGATCAACACCATGACCCCGATCCATGTCCGTCAGGACGGTATCCTGCACAACATGATCGCCCGCTTTGTCAAGATGGGCGGCGAGGTAGAAGACTACACCGCCAAGGGCAGTGTGCTGATGGGCGCGGGGGTCGCACTGCGTCAGCAGTTCTCGGGCAACGGCTACAACGAGAGTGTTCGCCTCTTCCCCGATTTTGCATCGAGGATGTATTTCATCGAGGCGGTGGAATAAAAGTATTACGTTATGTAGGGTACGGCGCTCGCGACGTACCGCCTGACAGAAGCTTTGTTTCCTATCTCACGTTTTCGATAGCGGAAACGTTCGTCATACTGCGGACGACCGATGGTCGTCCCTACGGAAGAATTGATCTGCTTCGCATTTAGATGAGATATATCGGAAAGGTAGCGGGAGGAGCAAGCCCCTCCCCTACAAATTGTTTCATTTGCTTCGCGTTTGGATGGCTTAGATCGGAAGTGTTTCGGTACGTCGGCGTAGGGACGAGCATTGCTCGTCCGCATGGCAAAAACGTTTCTCCCCTATCTCACGCTTTCGATATATGAAACGCCCGTCATTCTCGGTACGTCGACAAGCGCCGTACCCTACGGAGAAATGGATTTGCTTCGCGTTTTTACGGAACATATAACAACAGCGGCACGGAATGATCCGTGCCGCTTTCGCTTTTATTGGTTGGTTGAGAGCTATTGCCACGGCATAAACCCTCAGTCACCTTGACACAAGTATCCGGTGACAGCCTCCTCGCCGGAAGCGGCTCCCCCCTTGTCCTTCGGACATTCCCCCAACGGGGGTACCTTAGGAAAGGGAGCCTTTGAACCTCGCAATGAGAATCATCAATGCTTCGGGAGGATATAGCCGATCTTCTTCATCGCCTTTTCCACCGTGCGGTGGCTGAAGCGCCGGACGAATTCGACGCTCTTGGTATAACATTCCTCGATGTACTTCTTGTCCTTGACATACTCCTGATAGCGCTTGCGGATGGGTGACAGCTCCGCTACGACCGCCTCGCCGACAGCCGTTTTGAAATCGCCGTAGCCCTTGCCGTCAAAGTCATGCTCGATCTGCTCATAGCTCAGTCCGGTGACCGCGGAGTAGATCGACATCAGGTTGTTGATACCGTCCTTGCCCTCGGCATAGCGCACCTTCGCTTCACTGTCGGTGATCGCGCGCTTGAACTTCTTCATGATGACGTTATCATCGTCGGAGAGCAGGATGTAGCTGTTGGCGTTCTCATCGCTCTTGCTCATCTTGGAAGTCGGATTCTGGAGGCTCATGACGCGCGCGCCGTCCTTCGGGATGAAACCCTCGGGGATCTTGAACACGTTGCCGTATACGCCGTTGAAGCGGTTGGCGATGTCGCGGGTCAGCTCAAGGTGCTGCATCTGGTCGTGACCGACCGGCACCTTGTCCGCCTGATAGAGCAGGATATCGCCCGCCATCAGGCTCGGGTAGGTGAAGAGCCCCGCGTTGATGTTGTCGGCGTGCTTCGCGCTCTTATCCTTGAACTGGGTCATGCGGCTGAGCTCACCGAACTGGGTGTAGCAGTTGAGGATCCATGCCATCACCGCGTGATCGGGGTTGTGGCTCTGGATGAAGAAGGGCGCCTTTTCAACGTCGATACCGCACGCCATGATGGAGGCGTACATATCGATGATGTTCTTGCGGAATGCGGCGGGATCCTGGCGCACGGTGATGGTGTGCAGATCAGCCAGCGCGTAAATGCAGTTATACTCGGGGTTCTCCTGCATTTTGACCCAGTTTTTGACGGCGCCGAGGTAGTTGCCGAGGGTGATGGAGCCGCTGGGCTGGATCGCGGAGAATACGATTTGCTTCTTGTCGGTAGTGTTTTCCATAATATCAAATCCTTTTTTAATTAGGAATTAGTAATGAGGAATGAGGAATGAATGGCGGACGCTGTCCGCACCTGTTTTATATTTTTGTACGAAACGCTTCCTTTTCTCTTTCAGAATCCAAAACGCGAAGCGTTTCCCTCAATTCCTAATTCCTAACTCCTAATTCCTCATTATTATATAATTTCCTTCGCCAGCTCACCGATGATCTTGATGCCCTTGGTGAGATCCTCATCGGTCGGGGTGGAGAAGTTGATACGGAAGCTATGGCAGGGCAGATCGCCGTCGGTCAAAAAGGCGTTACCGGGTACGACGCAGACCTTGCGCTCGGTCAGCTTCTTGCAGAAATCGAGCATATCGACATGCTCGGGCAGATCGCACCAGATGAACAGACCGCCCTCGATCTTGTTGTAGGTGATGCCGTTGGGCACGACGTATTCGTCAAGCAGATTCATGCACAGATCCGCCTTGGCGCGGTAGAGGCCGCGCAGGTATTCGAGGTGCGCTTCAAAATCATACTTAGTCATGAACTCATAGCAGAGCATCTGCGACCACATCGCGGTGTGGACGTCCTGACCCTGCTTGCAGATGATCATCTTCGCCATCGCCGCCTTGTTCGCCATCATGTAGCCGACGCGGATGCCGGGCGCGAGCACCTTGCTGAACGAGCCGGAATAGATGACGATGCCGTCGGTGTCAAAGCTCTTGATCGCGGGCACGTTCTCGCCGTAGTATCTGAGGTCACCGTAGGGGTTGTCCTCGATGATCAGGCAGTTGTGAGATTTCGCGAGCTCATACAGGCGCTTTTTCTTCTCGAGCGACATGGTCACGCCCGAGGGATTCTGGAAGTTGGTGATGGTATAAATGAGCTTTGCGCGCGGATTTTCATCGAGCGTCTTTTCGAGCGCCTCCATGTTCATACCGTCGGGGTCGACCGGAACGCCGACCAGCTCGGTGTTGTAGCTGCGGAAGGTGTTCAGCGCACCGACAAAGCTGGGCGCCTCACACACCAGCACATCGCCCTCATTGAGGAAGGTCTTGGCAGCGAGGTCCATGACCTGCTGCGCGCCCGATACGATGATCAGCTCATCGTCCCCGGTGCCGATATCGTGCTTGTCCTTCAGATAATTTTTGAGCGTGTCGCGCAGAGGGGTATAGCCCTCGCTCACGCCGTACTGCAATACGCCGATCGGGTTCTCGCGGAGCATACGCTCGGAGATCTCGCGGATCGCGTCAACGGGGAACGCGTCGGGCGCGGGATTGCCCGCCGAGAGAGAGATCACGTCGGGATCGGACGCGCTCTTCAAAATCTCACGGATCGCGTTCGGCTTGAGCGCCAGAACCTTGTCGGAAAAAGAATAATTCATCAAATCACGCTTTCTGTTGATATTAGGCGGTCGGCAGCGCCGACTGACGTTCCCTATATCTCCCAAGGGCAAATCAAGCGCCCCGGGATACAGGAGCCTATCTTGTTTATCATATCACATCTTTTTCGAGAGTGCAAGAAGTATGGTGAAATCCCTCTGTTTTGCTTACCGATCACCGCCAAACGGTCAAAAAACCGCGGCGGTCACGTGCAAAAATGAAAAAAATCGCAGATTATTGCGTGATTTTTCTCAAAAAATGCAGATTTTTTATTGTATCAAAACGGTTTTTGTAGTATAATATTAAAGGTTATACTAATCCTTAATGTCGGAATAAATCTTTCATTTCAGGTTAGTATGAGATGGGTTTGTACTGATTTTGCCGAAAAGGGTAGGATCATCTTTTTTCTACGACACAAAATCCTTTTCACAGGAGGAACCAATGAATCATCCCACAAAAACAACCCCGGCAGAGAAGAAACACGTGTTCACGCTCAAGCGCGGGATCACGGCGATGCTGTGCGTCGGCATGGCGGCGGTCGTGATGCTCAGCTGCACACAGTGCGTCAAGCCCACCTCGGGTGATATCAAGGCGACCGAAGAGGTAACCGAGGCAGAGACGGTAGCGGAGCCCACTACCCCGCCCGACTATCTGACCTTTGACACACCCAACATCCCCGACGACGGCTCCAACGGCTACAACTCCGCTTCCGATTCGGGCGTGTACATCTACAAGAACGCGGCGTTCGAGCTTTGCGGCGCGAGTGATGAAGCGGGTAAGGATTATGCCGCCGCGATCAGCGAGTTCAAGAAAGCGGCTCCCGACGTTACGGTCTACAACATGGTGGTGCCGACCCACACGGAATTCGGGATTCCCTCTCGTCTGGCGGGTGAGATCTACACCCAGTCGCAGTCGCAGAACCTCAAGACCATCTTCAGCAGTTACACCGAGGACGTCAAGCCGATCAACTGCTACAACGCGTTATGCAAGCATAAGGATGAATATATCTACTTCAACACCGACCACCACTGGACGGGACTGGGCGCGTACTACGCGTATCAGGCGTTCTGTGAGCAGACAGGGCAACAGGCGCTGGCGCTGACCGACTGCACCGAAAAGACGGTCGAGGGCTTTGAGGGTTCGTTCTACAGCGCGGACGCGTCACTGACGCCGGACACCGTCCACTACTGGCAGTTCCCGTATCAGACGCACGCAAAGCGTCAGGAAGAACCCGGCGCGGACATGTATGAAACAGGCGTCTACTATGAGGGCGCGGCGGGCAACGGCGCTTACATCACCTTTATCTACGGTGATTCGTCGCTGTTCATCGAGTATAACGACACCAACAAAAACGGGAAGAAGATCGCTGTCGTCAAAGAAAGCTACGGCAACGCCTTTGTACCGTATCTGACCAATAACTATGAGGAAGTCCACATCATCGACTTCCGCTATTTCTCAGGAAAACTGAAGGATTATATGCAGGAGAACGGCATCAGCGAGGTGCTGTTCCTGAACAACACCATGTCGGCGAACGCCGCCATGCAGGTGGATAGGATCAGAGAACTGATTTAAAATGTATCAAAAGAGGGGGTGACGGAAATGATAGCAAAAAAGGTCAGGGTCAATGTCTATGGGATGCTGGCGGATAACCTGTACTCGGGCTATGCGAGTACCGATACCGTCAAAAACCGCAGTGCCTATATCATCACCAAAAAGCCCCTGCGCGACTATATGTTCGGCGTGGTGATCGCCGTCGCTGAATTCAAAGGAGCGGGCGAGAAGCTGATCGTAGCGCCCGAGGGCGAGATCTACTATGAACCCGTCATCCGAGAAAAGCTGTCAAAGCTGCACAACGCTCAGCTGCTGAGCATCAGCTGTCTGTATGAAAAGAGCTGCGGCGCGATCGTCATCTACAAAAACGGCGACCGCTGCAAGATCCTGTTGGTACGCAATCATAACGGCAGGAACTACAGCTTCCCGAAGGGCCATGTCGAAATGGCCGAGACCGAGGAAGAGACCGCGATCCGTGAGGTCAAGGAGGAAACCGGGCTCGATATCACCATCATCCCGTCGTTCCGCGAGGTAGCGGATTACTGCCCGTTCGGCAAGATCCGCAAGCGCGTGGTATTCTTCATGGCACAGACCATGAGCGACAAGGTACATATCCAGGAGGAAGAGATCGACTCCTATATCTGGGTCGACCTCGAAGAAGCACATCACCGCTGCACCTATGACAATGATCTGCGCGTCATCCGTAAAGCGCGCGAGAACATTGACAAGCTGAAATGATCCACGATACTATCGAAAGCGGCGCCCAAGGAGCCGCTGCCGAAACCCAATAGACAAGCCGCACGGTAATGCTGATATCAACATCAACATATCGTGCGGTTTGTCATTTAAATGATATTCCAAAAAAGCAAGCCCCGCCCTACGAATATACATTCACAGTTTTTATTGCCATACAGGAGAATCCCTATGAGAAGAAATCTATTGAAAGCAGTAGTAAGCCTTATCCTCGTCATCATCCTCTGCACGACGTGTGTCGTGCCCTTTACCGCCGCACAGGGTGACGTCGCCGTACAGCCGATCGACTTTAACAATCCCGACTTCATCCGAGGAATGGACATTTCGTCCGTGATCGCGCTGGAACAATCGGGCGTTGTCTTTCGTGACGAAAACGGCAATCAGGACGATATTTTCAAGATCCTCGCCGACAACGGCGTCAACACCATCCGCGTGCGCGTTTGGTACGACCCCTACTCCTCGGACGGCAGAGGCTACGGCGGCGGTAACAACGAGATCAATACCGCGGTACAGATCGGCAAACGCGCGGCAAAGTACGGCATGAAGCTGCTGGTGGACTTCCACTACTCCGACTTTTGGGCGGATCCCGGCAAGCAGAAGGCGCCCAAGCTCTGGAACGGGATGAGCGTCGGCGACAAGTGCGACGCTCTTTACGAATATACCCTTGGCTGTCTGCGCACCCTACGTAACGAAGGCGCAAACATCGGCATGGTGCAGATCGGCAACGAGACGACCCTCGGGATCGCGGGAGAAAACAGCTGGCAAAACATGGCAACGCTGTACAACGCCGGCAGTCGCGCGGTGCGGGATTTCTCCAGTGACGTTAAGGTCGTGATCCACTACACCAACCCCGAGAACAGCTATATCAAAACCTTAGCGGACTTTCTGCACAATTATAATGTCGACTACGATGTGTTCGCGACCTCCTACTATCCGTGCTGGCACGGCAGTCTGAGCAATCTGACCGAGGTTCTCAACTACGCCGCAAAGAAGTACGGCAAATATGCAATGGTCGCCGAGACCTCCTACCCCTACACGCTGTCGGACAGCGACGGTCACCCCAACACCATCAGCGAATGGAACAACAACGCGGGCGAGAATATGCTGTGGGACTTCACCCCACAGGGTCAGGCGGACGAGGTACGCGCCGTGATGAACGCTGTCAATGATGTGGAAGACGGCAAAGGACTGGGCATGTTCTACTGGGAAGGCGCGTGGATCACCGTCGGCGATGTGACGGGGCTCTCGGGTGACGCTTATACAAAGCAGCTTGCACACAATAAGCTGTTGTGGGAGCGCGACGGCTCCGGCTGGGCGGCAAGTGCCTGTGCCGAATATGACCCCGATGACGCGGGCAAATGGTACGGCGGCTCGGCAGTCGACAATCAGGCATTCTTCCTGCCCGACGGCACGGCACTGCCCTCGCTGCATGTCTTTAAGGATGTGTTGGGGGATGGCTCCTATCGCCTCGGCGACGCGGACGGCAGCGGTGAGATCGACATCACCGACGCCACCTGTATCCAGCGCAGCTGCGCGATGATGCAGACGAGGATCGACGAGAGGATCCTGAACCACGGCGATATCGACGGCGACGGACTTTCGGTCATGGACGCGACGATGATCCAGCGCCATCTGTTGGGCGCGACCCTCCCCTACCCCGTTGGAGTATGGAGGCAGGAGGAGAAATAAGCGAAACTGATTCGACCTCTTTCTGACTCTTTTTAGCAACCCTCCGCCCTTCGGGCACCTCCCTTAGGAAAGGGAGGCTTAATTATACTCTGCCTTTCATTATAGTTCTCTCATAATACGATATAATCCCCATGCTGTGACAGCATGGGGATTTGTTGTTGCTTATGATTCGGAGCAGGTAACAAGGAGGCAGGTGATATTATCCGCGCCGCCGTTTTCGAGCGCTGCGTCGACCAGCGCCAGACACGCCTCGTTGGGCGCCTTTTCCATCAGCTTTGCTATCTCTCTGTCGGAGCACATGTCGTAGAGCCCGTCACTGCACAGCAGGAGCTTATCGCCCGGATCGAGCACAAAGGGCTGATAGATCTGTGGATCCAAGCCCTCGGCGTCGACGTCGACGCCTAAGAATGACGTCAGCTTGTGGCGGTCGGGGCTGACGAGCGCCTCTTCCTCGGTGATGATATTGGCGCGCAGCTTCTTCATCGCCAGCGTCTGGTCGTTGGAAAGCTGGCGCAGATGATGGTCGCGATACAGATAGATGCGCGAATCGCCCAGCGAATAGGGATAGACCACGCCGTTATCGAGCACGGTCATGACAAAGGTACTGCCGCCGCGCTTGGAGTGGGTGGATTCCAGCATATCGACGATGGCGCGGTTGCTCTTTTCCACAAAGCGGCTGACCGGCTCGTCAATGTTGATGCCCCTGCGCTTGACCAGATCATAGTAAACGAGCGCCGATACCTCGGCACAGAGCTTTGAGGCAAGCTCGCCGTTCGCTTCACCGCCCATGCCGTCGAACACCGCACAGACCAACGGTTCCTTCAAACGGTTACCCTGCAGGTTTTTCTTCTCATCCTCCAGGCGGCGATACACCGTATTGATCGCGAAATTATCTTCATTTCCGGAGCGCACCTTGCCGGGGTGGGTAGACAGATGCACATCATAACGCTTCGGTTGTGAATCCGACATATCAAAGAGTTCCTGCGTCATTTCGCCCCGAGTCCTTCTATCGTTCATATATAAAGCACCTTCCTTCCCGTTAAGAATCTCTGTTCTTGATTTTCAGGCTGATGACGCTGACCACCGCGCTGACCACGGTGATGCCGAGGCACCACAGCCATGCTGTGATCAGGGTGAACGCCTCATGCTTGTAGACATCGTCGCTTTCGTATTGCTCCGCGATGATCTGCGCCATGTCGGGGAGCTTCTTCGCCATCACATGCTCGAGGCTGTTCATATCGCCGGTACTGCCGAAGGCGGACATGCCCCATTTACTGAACGTGATGTTCGCCACCGTCTTACTGAAGCCGCTGAGCTCGAACAGCACACCGCTCATGATCAGCTGCAGGATCAGCACAAAGGGCATGATCGTCATCGCGGTCGTCGGATTGCCGGAGATGGACGATACCATGATGCCCATGACGGAGGATCCGAAGGTCAACAGGAAGATGGTGATGAAATACTCGATGAACGCGGGCATCAACGAACCATCGCTCGGACAATTCTCAAAGAAGCCGAAGGCGAGACAAACGCCGTAGATGATGATCGACTGTACGATGCACAGCAGCGCCTGCCACAGGATGTTCGCGCAGATATAGGATGACATCCTCATACCCTGGCGGTATTCAGAGCGGATGATATCGTGTTCCTTACAGATGCTCTGGATCGAGTTGAAGATGCCCAGCCAGATACACGCCGAGGCAAGTGTGAAAAAGCCGGACTTGGTGGACTCGAAGTTGTCGAACATGTCGTCGCTGACGACAGCCGCCACAATGACGGCGATGATCGCCGCGAAGATAACGAATTTCCACGCTTTTTCCCTGAGCGCGATGCGGGTGATCTTCTTGAAATAAACGGAAGTCTGTTTTCCGAAGCCTACATTATTGATAGGAACCGCCGCCTTTCTGCATCAGGTATTTATTGATATAGAAGTCGGCTTTACCTTTGCCGCCCTCATAATCGGGGTTGATCTCCTTCATGATATCCTGCAAGCGGGTAACGCCGAAGAATTCGAGCGCCTCATAGGGCGAACCGAAGAACGCCAGATGTCCCGCGTTATCCGAGGAGGATTTGGCGAGCACGAGCACCTTGGTGAACAGGATCTCGTTGGTGATCGAATTCACCGCGTCATCGGGCTCATGAGAGATGACCATGACGATCTTGCCGTTGTCCGCAATCTCCTTGAGGATCTCCATCTGCTGGACGCGGGAAGCGGCGTCGAGACCGGAGTCGGGCTCGTCACAGATAAAGACCTTTTGGAAGCCGACCAGCTGGGCGGCAACGGAGACCTTCTTCTTCTGACCGCCGGAGAGCTGACGGATCAAATGATTCTCCAGCCCCTTGACGCCGACGCGGTTGAGCACCTCATCGACGCGGCGGTTCTTATCCTCTTTGCTGTAATACTTACCGTCGAGCTTGATATCCGCGATATCCATCAACGTCTGGCGTACCTTGTCGTTCAGTCGCAGATTGATGAACTGCGGCACCAGACCGATCTGGGATTTCATCGTCTTGAAATTTTTATACAGGTCAAGTCCGTCCAGAATGACCTCGCCGTCCGCCTTGCCGTCGCCGAGGATCGCGTTGACCAGCGTGGTCTTGCCCGCGCCGGAGCCGCCCAGTATCAGGACAAAATCGCCGGTATCCGCGCTGAAGCGCACATCCCTGAGCAGGGTCTTTCTGCCGAAGTTGACGGTCTTGCTGCGGATGAACACCGACAGCGCGCCGACCTTTTCACCGGGGTTATTGTAATAGATCCGATCGCCGATGACGATGAGCAGGGTGTTGGCGATACGGATGACGTCGTGGCTGAAGATCTGCACGCCGCCCTCGACCTGCCGTCCGTTGACGGACAGACCGTTTTGGCTGTTGCAGTCATACAGGAACATCCCGCGCTCATCCTTGATCAGATAGGCGTGTTCACGCGACGCCATGATATCCTGCAGGCGGATCATATTTTTCTCGCCGCGGCCGATCGTCACCCGCGTCATGCCGGGGATGCGGTAACTCTGCCACTGTTCCTCGGGGTCAAAGCTGCGCGAAAAGATGATCAGCACCGACTCGGGATGAGGGTCGTTGAGCGTCTTGCGGTCAATGCGGATGATATCGCCGTCCCACAGCTTGTACGCCTTGGAGCCGCGCGCGTTATAGGGCGGGAGCTTGACGCCGTTGATGTAGGTACCGTTGGTACTGTTGTTGTCGATATAATAGAAGCTGTCGTCCGAGTCATCGTGGATGAACTCGCCGTGCCGTCTGCCGGTGATCAGGGACCGGACTCGGATGTTGGTGTCCGCGCCGGGGTATTCCCTGCCCAGCGTCATATCCCAGTCGAGGGATACGATGTACGGAACGTTCCGTTTGTCGATGATCAGCAGCGTCGCCGGTCGGATCGCGACCGGTCTGTAATATGCTGTTCTTTCCTCACTCATAGAATACTCCTCAATGCTATACGATCAGGATAAACGGGTTGGCGGAGGCGTTGAGCTTAGCCAGATACGCGAGCACACTTGACTCGGATGCTCCGACACAGCCCGCCGTGGGGGCGGAAGAGATATGGAAGAAGATCGCCGAGCCCTTGGCGTATGCCGCGGCGGTATTGTAGTCGATGACAAAGCCGTAACGGTAGCCGTCGATATCGATCATGTGCTCAGCGGAATTCCAATCCTTCTCTGCTGTGCCCTCCATATGCTGATTGTAATGGGACGAATCGGGATCATCGACCCAATAGGTATCGCTCGTGACTTGGAACGAGCTCAGGCCTGTCGCGGGTTGATCGTAGATATAGAACGCGTCACCGATATGGTACAAGCCGAAGGGGGATGCGTTGCCGCCCTCGTGCATATCCGAGGTCACGCCGTTCCTGCCGACAAAGCCGGAGCAGGTCAGGGTATCATCGGACGTCCACGTATGATCCTCACAGCTGAAAAAGCGGATCTCGGCGCTGCTGCCGGAGGATGACACCATCACCAGTTGGGTGCAGCCGATATCGCTGAGCTGTTGCAGGGATGTACCGCCCTGCGCGAGGATCGCGCTCATTTCATCGGGAGCCGTCAATGCGGCGGGCGCCTGTGTTGCGGGAGCCTCCGTGATGTCAGCGACCTCCTCGCCGACCGAGGGATCGGTCGATGACGCGGTACTCTCGCCCGCTGTGGTGTTCTGCGATGCTGCGGCTGTCGCGGCAACAGTGGGCGCCGCCTCGTCATTGGTCGCCGTATGCGGTTTTTTCTTATTCATGACCACATACAGGGTAATTGCCGTGCTCGCCAGGATGATCGCCAAGCAAACGAGCGCGATGATCACAACCGTTTTTTTCTTCATATCAATCCACCGTATTCGATCGCGGGATCCTTACTTGGATTCGGTCGGGATCACCACAGTCGGCTCGGCGGCAGCGTTCTGCTGAACTTCTGTCACAGCAGCGGTGGGCCGGGGTGTCGCAGTCTTCGGCTTCTTCTTGTTGATGACGATATACATGGTGACCGCCGCGCCTAAGATAATGACTGCCAGACCGATACATGCCATAATAACCATTGTTTTCTTTTTCATTTTTCATTCTCCTTTATTCTGTTGCATTTTTATCAATACTTTTAGATCGATGTCTGTTTGCCGGAGGATCGCCGGACAGGTACCGAACAAATAACGACTGTATTTTATTCACCTGCCGTCAATTCTATGACAGGTTTTTTGTCGGGATCCAATCGCGAGAGCAGGTCATCCATGTCGCTCTCGGAGATATCGACGTCGCCGTGGGTAGCAGAGAGCGATTCTCTTTTACCGCGCAGGAAGATCGCCGATCCGGCGCCCGGGGTGACGCCTTCGCTCGAGAATCCGTTGCCGTTGAACTCAATGAAAATCATCGCGTTTACTATTTCATTATCGACAGAATCAATTGTATCTGAATCAACGCCGTTCGGGTTTTCTATGATCTGATTATAATAGGGCGATTCTGTATCAGACACAACGCCGGTATATGGCGTGATCGTATAAGTTTCCATCTTGGTCGAGGCATCGCCCTTTGTCAGCACGATGCCGAGCTTATGGGTGCCCTCGGGTGAGATTTTAGAACCCTCCCGGGTTGTGCCGATACCGTTCTCACCGACTGTCGCGTCATACTCCGCAAGCTCGGACCAACCGCTGTACTTCCACTCGTACAGGGTCGCAGTCGCCGCGGAGGAACCGCTCGCGGCGGAGACCGTCAGCTTTTGGTCATAGTCATAAGGATTGGGTTTGTAGCCCTTGGAGACAGTCAATGTGACCGTGCTGCCGGACTTGACCTGTGAACCGGCTTCAACGCTCTGCTTGATGACGAGATCCTTGGCCACATCTTCGCTGTATTCGTACTTCACCTCAACAAACAAAGCAAGTCCTTCGAGGTTCTTACGTGAATCGTCCAGCTTCGTATTGACGCAATCAGGCATCTTGATGTTATTCGACTCTTTCTTGATGATATTCGACTCTTTTATGATCTCACCGGATGAAGAACCGACCGTATTGGGCAATGCGTTATCGTCGCGGGGCAGGAGCAGAAAAACGATCAGCGTGATGACGGCGACAATGACGACCGACGCGGTGATGACGATCCGGGTGACCGCCTTTTTGTTCGTTTTATTTGGCGGCACGGGAGAAGCGGACTTTTTGTTGTGCCGAGGGATATCGTCGGACGCCCTATTCACGGTGGACAGACGCGGCTGTGTCGGCTGACTGCCGGTGAACTGTTTTTGCGTCTGTTTTCTGTAATAGCCGTCCGCCGCCTGTGCGCGGTCGATATCGGCATAGACGTCCTGTGAATTCTTCACAGTGATCTTCTGCTTTGCCAGCGCCCTTTCCATCAGATCGGCAAGCTCATCCATATCCTGACAGCGGTTCTCCTTGAAGACGGCAAGGCCGTACAGCAGCACGACCTCCAACGACTCGGGGATATCGACGCCCAGCTTGGAGGGCGGCTCTAAGGTATCGTTCCGCATCCGATCGAGCGCGTCCACCGGAATGACGCCGGTGATACAGCGGTACATCGTCGCGCACAGGCCGTAAACATCCGTCCACGGTCCCTGATCGCCGTTCTTGCGATACTGCTCCTCGGGGGCGTAGCCCTGTTTGAGCAATACCGACATCTCCTTTTGATTGTTGGTAAAATAGCGCGCGGAGCCGAAATCCATCAGCTTAAGACTGCCGCTCTTGAGATACATAATATTGTCGGGCGAGATGTCGCGGTGGATGATGCCCGCTTCATGGATGCGCTTGAGGGAGCGCACCATCGGCAGCATCACCTCAAAGATCTTCGTCGCGGGGATGGTGCCGTTGCTTCTGACATAAGACGCAAGGTTGACACCGTCGAGATAATCCATGATGATGTAGGCGGTACCGTTGGCTTCAAAATACTCTCTGACGCTGACGATACCCGGCTCACCGACGAATTTCGCGATCTTTCGCGCTTCTTCCAAAAAGCTGTCCTTGCCCTTATAAAATATCTCTTTTTGGCTTTCGGTAGAGGCGGTGACATCCTGGCTGACGGTATTGTTGCGGTTGACATAGCCGTTGGGGAAATACTCCTTGATCGCGACGCGCATATCGAGCGTCAGATCTCTGCCGATGTAGGTGATGCCGAAGCCGCCCTCGCCGATACAATTGCCGACGAGATATTTGTTGTTCAGGATCGTTCCTGCCTTGAGCCGATAGACGATATCATCCGCCGTATTCTCTTTCAGACAATGATGACAGATATTACCATCCGTGAGCTCATTCATACAGGAATAGCAATAATTCTTCATAGATCCTCCGTTGATCTAAAGGAAAAGAGAGCCATTCTTCTCTCTGTCTGCGCTGATTGCGCAAACCAATACAGTATAATCATAACACAAAACCCTTGGATAAGCAAACCAAAATCCGCAGCGTGAATTTATGCAACATGTACACCGTCATCCTGTACAAAAATCACCTTTATATTTTTTATACCCGCCGCCACGCTTTTTGTGACAGAGTTGATCTCATCTTCTCTTTTTTTATGTTATAATACAGATAGATATTGTCCGCGCCCGAGCAACGGCGGGAGGAGCGCATCCCCTCCCCCCTCGGGATAAACATTCTGAATCATATTTTGAACAGAATCGGCTTTTCAGCCGTATTATCGATAGCGATGAGTTTTTACATAACTCATTGGAGATCGACGCCACCATGATACAGCGCTGCACGGCAATAATGGCGCAATACCCCGAGGACGATGAAATGGGCTCTCCCATCGGAAATATCCGCTGTTACTCCGACTTCAACCGCGACGGAGAGCGCGACATCCTCGACGCGACAGCGATCCAGCGATATCTGATCGGGATGTGAACAGGTCGATATACCGCGGCAGGCATATCGCACAGTGATGATTTGAATAGGTAAGAATCCCCCTTGAACACGCATGATGTTCAAGGGGGTTGTCTACACTTATTATTTATGCAACGTAAGAATAAACTGAAAAGCCGTAGGAGATCATCCTACGGCTTTTGCTTATATTGATGGGCACACACGCCCTTTTCACTTTATCTGGCAAAGCCGCCGCCCATGGGGCCGCCGTTGCCGTTGTTCATGCCGCCGTTACCGTTCATGTTGGGGTCGCCGCCCATACCGCCGCGGCCGCCGCCCATGCCGCCGCCCATCATCTGGTTGGTCAGCTCGGTGACCTGAGAGCCGTTGACGGTGACGGTGCCGCCGTTGAGCTGTCCCTGACCGTCATAGTCGAAGGGAGATTGCGCGGTAATATCGATGGTGCCGCCGTTGATATACAGGTCGCCGTTGGAGTCAAGACCGTCGGTGTCGCCCTGAGCCATGTTGACGGTGATGTCGCCGCCGTTGATCTCGATCTTGACGGACTGTGAGGTCGACTTGGAGGTCGCGTTGATACCATCGTCGGAAGCGGTGATCTTGATGGTACCGCCGTTGATCTGGACGTAGGTCGCTTCGATCGCCTCGGCAGCGCTTGCGGTGATATTGCCGCCGTCGATCTGGGCGATGGTGGTCGCCTGGATGCCGTCGGAAGTGGCGGTGATGTTGAAGGTGCCGCCGCAGATATAGACGTAACCGGTCGCATTATCCTCGTCGTTCTCGGCATGCAGCGCGTCCTTAGAGGACTCGATGGTGAGATTGCCGTCCGCAACCGCGATGCTCTCGTTGGCTTCGATCGCGTCGGAGGTCGAGGTGATGTTGATGGTGCCGCCGGTGATCTTGATATCATCCTTGCCGGCAATACCGTTGTCGGAGCTGTTGATGGTCAGAGTGCCCAGACCGTTGAGCACCAGATCATCCTTGGAGAAGATGACAGCGTCGGTGTTGGTGTCGCCGTCGGCAGTAAAGGTGCCGGTGACGGACAGCTCGGTGGTCGTACCCTCTACGGTGGTGACGAATACCTTGTCGGCGTTCTTGACGTAGACAGCGGGTGCGGAGCTGTTCTTGACGGTCGCGCCGTTGAATACGAGCTGAACCTTATCGTTATCGCCTGCTTCGATGATGATGCTTGCATCGGTTGCGGAGCCGGAGATCACATAAACGCCCTCTTTGGTGATGGTGATATTGCTGTTGTCGCTGAGGTCGTAGGAGACCGCGTCGGAGAGATCGGCGGTTTGCTTGAGGTCACGCTCGGAGAAGATCTCGGAAGCGTTGATCGCGCCGTTCGAGGTGACGTTCGCGGTAGTGACGACCTCGTCGGACTGGCTGAGCTTGGTGCTGCTGTTCGCGGCAGTCTGTGTCGCCGTTACGGCGGTGGTTGCTGTCGTCTTGGCGGAGGTATCCGCCGAAGCGTCATTTGAGGCTGTGGACTGATCCTGTGCTTTTCCGCAGGCGGTCAGCACGGCTGTTATCATTAATAAGGTCAATAATACGACGATCATTTTTTTCATGGTGTTTCCTCCTTTGTTTTGGTCGGATCCTTGCGAGGGGTGTTTGATACTGCTCCAAACAATACAGTATCGCGATCGCGCCCCCGCAAGGTCGATGGGGTTGTTTTTTGATGACAGCTATATCTTAGCCTGTCAATCTGTTTTCTGCGTGATACAAATATGAACATTATGTGAAAAAAGTTGAAGGTTCTGTGAATCGGAGCATTGCCCGAGGGTGCTTTTTCCGTTCTTTTTGCAGTTTACAATGAAGTGAAAAACCTCTCACAAAAAGTTCACACTTCAATCACTTGGATATCATATTGACAGGTTAAGATAATGCCATACACAGAAAACCAAACTTCTCTTACGGGATTTGACGCGGCAAGCCGCGAGACATCCCACGCACTTTGATTCGGTTGAGATTGCCACAGCCCTCAAAACGCGTTTTGCACGCGTGTCAAGGGCTTCGCAATGACTATTATAAAAGAAAGGCGGCGTTACCATGAAATCGAATCTTACACTGAACACCATCGACAACACCTATGATCTGCACGATCTCAGACGAGAGAGAGTCAGGGAGCGCAGGATCCGCAAGGCCTCCCTGATGATGGGCATCATCCTCCCCGTCAACACAGCCGCCAAGGCTGAGATCATCGATTTTCCCTCACCGAACTCACCCCGTATCGCGTGACGGGAGTAACCATAACACAGCTAATCCCATATGACCAAAGTATTTCCTTTCATCTACAAAAGCACCCTTGCCGCAACGCAAAGGTGCTTTTGCTTTGTATGGATTTCTCATTGAATATCGTGTGATAACATGGTATACTCACTGTAGAACGAAAAACGGAGGGACACGATGAACTTCAGCCTGTTTTATCCCGAAAACGCCGAAAGAAGCTATCATACGCTCAGCGATGAGGCAGTCAACGATCTGTCGCTCGAATTTCTGTTAGACGCGCTGACCGATCGTCACACGGAGCGCCCCCATCTCTTGGGGATGATGACAAAGCTGCCGACAGACGCTGAGACCATCCGATACCGTCACGAGATCTTCGCGGACTTTCTGAAATATCCCAAGCTCAGAGAACGGATGCGGGAGCTGGTCGAGAAGCTCTCCGATCTGCGTGATCTGGAGCGTTTTCAGATGGATAACGACTCCTCGGCACTGTGGTCGCTCATCAACCGTCTGCGCGAGATGGACGACTATATGGCGTGTATCAACATGATCAAAGAGACGCTCCGTGAGATCCCGATCACCTCGGGCGGATTGCTGCGCCTGCGTGAGATCGTCACCGACATCGCACAGGAAAGCGGCTTTGACGCGCTCAAGGCGGATATCGACGAAGTGATGCAAAAGGCACAGCGGCTGAAAAGTATCACCATCGGCGTGAACCTCGACAAGTTCCTGCGACCCGAAAACGCTGGGATCGTATCGCTCAACGACACTAAGTTCACCGACTCCGGGCTGATGAGCCGCTTCAAGAGCTTTACCGATCAAAAGGACGATTTGCACCACGGCGCCGACCTCGGCAAAAGTCACCGCTATCATCCCGCGAATCCGTATAACAGAGAGATCACGATGGGCAGTTATATGATCAGCGCCGCCACACACGACGCGCACATCGAGACCAGTAACGTCACCGGTAAGGATCCGCTGTCGCAGTCGCTCCGCAAGCAGGTGACCGAGATCATGAAGCGCACGGTCGCGGACATCAAATCGACGATCAGGAAATACGTCAACATCAACGGCTACTCACTCATCAGTCTGCTGCCGGAGATCCTGTTTTACACCCGCTGGTCGGAGCTGACGGAAAAGTTACAGGATATCGGGATGCCGCTGTGCGACCCTGAGATACGCGATATCGAGGAACGCTCCTGCACCTTTAAGGATGTCTATAATCTGAAGCTCGCGATCAACAAGCTGGGCGGGGAGGACATCAACATCATCCCGAACGACTTCGAGTTCAATGACGAACACCGCATCTATATCCTCACAGGCCCCAACCGCGGCGGTAAAACCATCTTTACTCAGGCGATCGGGCTGGCGATGCTGATGGCGCAGTGGGGTGTATATGTGCCCGCAAGAGAGGCGTCGATCAGCCCCTGCGACAACATCTTCACCCACTTCCCCGCCGACGAGAACGAGACGGTCGATCTGGGCAGACTGGGTGAGGAAAGTCAGCGCCTGTCCAAGATCTTTGAGATTGCGACCCGCCACAGTCTGCTGCTCCTCAACGAGAGTCTGGCGACCACCAGCGTCGCCGAGGGTGTGTTTATCGCCAAGGATGTGGTCAAATCCATGCGCTACCTCGGCACACGCGCGATCTTCAACACCCATATGCACGATCTGGCGCGGTCGGTCGATGAATTGAATGAAGCGGTCGAGGGCGACAGCCGTGCCGAGAGCCTGATCACCGGCGTACACGGTGGTGAACGCAGCTTCAAGGTCAGCATCGCGCCGCCGCAGGGCGTAAGCTACGCCGCCGATATCGCGAAGAAATACGGCGTGACCTTCGAGCAGATCAAACAGGATATCGACCGAAAGCATCCGAATCAATTAAAAACTTGTTAAACTGATTGAAAGCAATCTATATACGGCATAAAAGAGCACCTCTGAATGATCCGGAGGTGCTTTTGTTGTTATTTGATGATTCCTTTATTGTGCGAGAGCTGAGAGTTATTATAGCGGCGGTCGCGGGTGACCTCTTTGATGAGGGTAACGCACGGCGGGATGGGGATGGGCGTGTCCTCGCTGTCGACCTCCGCCTCCAACGTCGCCTTATCATCCCAAAAAGTATAGATATCCAACTCGTAGGTCAAGCCCTGATACAAAAAGCTGTGGCGATCCTTCTTGATCGTGATGGTGTCGGGCGTTTGGTGTCTGAGCATCTCGCGGTACTCGTCCTCGGTGATCTCTTTTTCGAACTCGTGACGGGTCATGTCCGAGATCCGCACCTTATAGGTATAGACATATTTCACGCTGTCACCGTCAACGATACGGCGCACTCTGCCGCCGGGGAAATCGCCCTCTTCCTGCAAATAACGCTGCTCCATATGCACCACCCGATAGTCAGGCATCTTGCTCAGCTCCGAGATATCGGGGTATTGGATGAGGAATTTGCGCTCGATCTCCAAGGGCGCTTGATCAATATCGAAATGTTCCATTATGTTACCTCTATCATGACCAGCTCACGGGGGTTGAAGAACCGCGGACAAGCGACCGTGTTGGCGCATCCCGCGGATACGATCAGCCTGCCGTCAAAGAAGCTGCCGTGAGCGTATTTTCCGAATAAGCCCTGACCGGGAACGAAAAAGCCCCTCCCCTTCTTGCCGATCAACACCTGACCGCCGTGGGTGTGACCCGACAGGGTCAAATCAACGCCGCTGTCCCTGAGCAGCTCGGTATACTGATTGGGCTTGTGGCACAAGAGGATCTTGTAGCCGTCCTTGCTGAAAAAGGTTGGCAACCATTCCTCATAATCCCAGCAGGACATGCCGCCGAGGGTGAAATGAAGATCCCTGACCGTCACGGCGGTATCGGCGTTATCGAGCAGGGTGACGCCTGTCTCACGCAAAAAGCGATAATCCCGATGCAGGAGCTTTTGCTCGTGATTGCCGAGGCTCATATAGACGGGCGCGACGGTGACGGCTTCTCTCAAAAAGCGCAGGACATTCTCCTCATCCGCCTTCGCCTTCTTCGGCAGGAGCTTTGTCAGCAGGAAGTTCGAATAGTGGATGACGTTGATGATCAGCCGCTTGATCGGTCGGCGCTCAAACTCATACTGGGGGCGGTTGTCGTAGCGCTCAAAGGTATCGCCTGTGATAACAATCAGATCGGGGTGTTCTTGCTTGATCGCAGTCATGATGTCGTCACAATCGCGCTCGTGCAGATCGGACACATGCGCGATCCGCACAGGCTGCCGCAAATGCTGTTTGCTGTCCGTCGTGTATCGCGTGATGATGAACCCTGACATACCGTCACCCCCTTTTCATAAGCGCTGTTGATTGGTTGAGATTGCTACGTTGCGGACGGAACGTCCGCGCCTCGCAATGACATTTTTATGGCTTTATTATATACTATGCGGTTTTGTTTTGCAATATCCTCACCCCTCGATAACGGAATATCAAGATTTCACCTATTGACATAGTAGGTTGATGGGAGTATAATAATGATGATTCAAATCGATATGGTATCAGAAAAGGAGAAACCCTATGCAGATATACGCAGATAACGCCGCGACCACCAGGATGAGCGCCGCGGCGATCGAAAGCATGATACAGACCATGCAAAACACCTATGGCAATCCGTCGAGCCTGTACACCATCGGACAGGTCGCAAAGGAAGAATTAGAGGCGGCACGCGCCGAGATCGCCGCGATCATCAACGCCGAACCCCGCGAGATCATCTTCACCTCGGGCGGCAGTGAGGCGGATAATCAGGCGCTGCTCTCTGCCGCGATGCTCGGCAAAAAGAAGGGCAAGATGCACATTATTTCCAGCATGTTTGAGCATCACGCGATCCTGCATACGCTCAACAAGCTTGAGAAAAACGGCTTTGAGGTCACACTGCTCCCTGTACATGAGAATGGTATTGTCCGCGTCGATGAACTCGCCGACGCGATCCGTGAGGACACCTGCCTTGTCACCATCATGACGGCGAATAATGAGATCGGCACCATCCAGCCGATTGAAGAGATCGGCAGGCTCTGCCGCGAGAAGGGCGTGATCTTCCACACCGACGCGGTGCAGGCGGTCGGTCACCTGCCGATCGACGTCAAGGCGCAGAACATCGATATGCTGTCCGCCTCCGCGCACAAGTTCCACGGCCCCAAGGGCGTCGGCTTTTTGTACGCGAAGAAGGGAATCGTGCTGAGCAATCTGATCGAAGGCGGCGCGCAGGAGCGCGGCAAGCGCGCGGGCACCGAGAACCTGCCGGGGATCGTGAGCATGACGACCGCGCTCAAGGAAGCGGTAGAGAAAATGGAGACCGCCAACGCGCATAAGACAAAGATCAGAGATTATTTGATACAGGGCTTGGCACAGATCCCGCACAGCGCCCTGAACGGAGAAGCGGAAAACCGCCTGTCGGGCAATATCAATTTCAGCTTTGAGGGCATCGAAGGCGAATCGCTGTTGATCCTGCTCGACCAGAGGGGGATCTCCGCCTCATCGGGCAGCGCCTGCACCTCGGGCGCGCTTGACCCGAGCCATGTCCTGCTGGCGATCGGACGCATCCACGACGTCGCCCACGGCTCCCTGCGGTTGAGCATCGGTGACGAGATCACCATGGAAGAAGCGGATTATATCATCGAAGCCGTCAAGGAGGTCGTCGCCTACCTGCGGAGCTTCTCCCCCGTTTGGCGCGATCTGATGAGCGGCAAGAAAGAATTCATATTGAAGTAGGAGGTACATGATGGCATTATATAGTGAAAAGGTAATGGAACACTTTTTGAACCCGCAGAATGTGGGCGTGATCGAGGACGCGGACGGCGTCGGCGAGGTCGGCAACGCAAAATGCGGCGACATCATGAAGATGTATTTGAAGATCGACAACGAGGTGATCTCGGACGTGAAGTTCGAGACCTTCGGATGTGCCAGCGCAATTGCCTCGAGCTCGATGGCGACCGAGATGATCAAGGGCAAGCCCGTCGCTGAAGCGATGCTGCTGACCAACAAGGCGGTTGCCGAGGCACTGGACGGACTGCCGCCCCACAAGATGCATTGTTCCGTCCTCGCGGAAGAAGCGATCCAGTCCGCGCTCGAGGACTACGAGAACAGGAAATCAAAAGAATAATGATAGGAAGGGGCACTCATCGAGCACGCACATTACGTCCGCAAGCTTTCGATGACATCCCTACAGAAAACAATCACCAAGACAGCCCATGAGATAGCCGTTTATCGATTCTCTCGTGGGCTTTTTCATGCAAAAATGAAAAATTTTGCTTTTACCTATTGACATAGTAGGTAAGTAGTGTTATAATGCAGTTGTCGTTGAGAGAACCCGATGATCGGTCGAGATTACCGATTCCTCGCAATGACGATCCCATCACAAATCATCGAAAGGAGAACCAACAATGTCGGCAACATTTTTTGAGCAGTCCCCCATCATGCAGTGTCGAATGTTCAACTCCCGGGCATGTCAATATGGTCGGAGCATGATTCACTGTGCTCAGAAACACTGACGTTGTTTCGCCTGCCATGTTGCCCGGGAGATAAGCCGGGCATTTCTTATGCATAATCATCCCAAAGGAAACGCTCGTTTTTGAATACCAACCCTCCGGCTCCTTTGGAGCCACCTCCCTTAGAAAAGGGAGGCTTCAATTATCATCTCCCCTCAATATCATCATATCAATTTAGAAAGGAACTTTATCATGAGCAATTATAAATTTGAAACCTTACAGTTACACGTCGGTCAGGAGCAGGCTGACCCCGCTACCGATTCCAGAGCCGTCCCGATCTATCAAACCACCTCTTATGTTTTCCACAACTCTCAGCATGCTGCCGACCGCTTCGGGCTTGCCGACGCGGGCAACATCTACGGCAGACTGACCAACTCCACGCAGGAGGTGCTGGAGAAGCGCATCGCCGCTTTAGAGGGCGGCAGCGCGGCACTGGCGCTCGCGTCGGGCGCGGCGGCGATCACCTACACCATCGAGGCGCTTGCCGCGAACGGCGGCCATATCGTCGCGCAAAAGACCATCTACGGCGGCAGCTACAACCTGCTCGCCCACACCCTGCCGCAATACGGCATCAGCACGACCTTTGTGGACGCGCATGATCTCGACGAAGTGGAAAATGCGATCCGGGACAACACCCGCGCGATCTACCTTGAGACCCTCGGCAACCCCAACAGCGACATCCCCGACATTGACGCGATCGCACAGATCGCTCACCGTCACGGACTGCCCGTCGTCGTGGACAACACCTTCGGCACCCCCTACCTGATCCGTCCGATCGAGCACGGCGCGGACATCGTCGTCCACTCGGCGACCAAGTTCCTCGGCGGTCACGGCACCACCCTCGGCGGCGTGATCGTGGAATCGGGCAAATTCGATTGGAGCAAAAGCGGCAACTATCCAAACATCGCTGAGCCGAATCCGAGCTATCACGGCGTGAGCTTCTATGACGCGGTCGGCCCCGCGGCATTCGTCACCTACATCCGCGCGATCCTCCTGCGCGATACCGGCGCGGCGATCTCACCCTTTAACGCGTTCCTGCTGTTACAGGGCGTCGAGACCCTCTCGCTCAGACTCGACCGTCACGCGGAGAATACCAAGAAGGTCGTGGAATACCTCAACAATCATCCGCAGGTCGAGAAGGTCAACCATCCTTCTCTGCCCGATCATCCCGATCACGAACTGTATCAAAAGTATTTCCCGAACGGCGGCGCGTCGATCTTCACCTTTGAGATCAAGGGCGGCAAGGAAGAGGCGTGGAGATTCATCGATAACCTCAAAATCTTCTCTCTGCTCGCGAACGTCGCCGACGTCAAGAGCCTGGTCATCCACCCCGCGTCCACCACCCACTCTCAGCTCAATGATGAGGAGCTCGCGGAACAGGGAATTTATCAGAACACCATCCGCCTGTCCATCGGCACGGAGCACATCGACGACATCATCGCCGATCTGGAAAACGGATTTGCGGCGGTTTGAGTGATAAAGAGAGAATACCCTTTTCAGAATCAACCCTCCGGCACTTTGTGCCACCTCCCTTAGGAAAGGGAGGCTTTTGAGTCACGAAGAAACGTAAGAGAAAAGAATAAAAAAGGGCACGCGAAAGGGCACGCGTGCCCAGAGTCCCGTTTATGGGCAACGTGTTGTTATACAATAGAATCACAGGAACAAAATGCAATTGTAAACTGTATTGAATAATTGTATGAGGTGATTTTATGTTTGATGACGCACGTTTTTACTGCCGACTGGCAGAGGATTCGGGAAGCTATGGAAAGGCTGATTGCGATGATTCCGCAATGTTCCTTTCGATCAGCAAGCTCGACTTTGAGGACGACTTGCTGGACGCAATGGACAACGCCGACGACTACCTCCTTGATGAGTCAAGAGATTTAGCCGCATAATAATCCGCATAAAGAACCGCCGCAGATGTTAAGAATCTGCGGCGGTCTTTTGTTATTTAATTGGACGGTAGAGCTCCATGTGAATACGATGCTTGAGGTGTAACGGCTCGTCGTATTTTTCGAGAACATGGCGGTATTCCGCTTCGAATTCCATCACCTTTTCGGGCAGTAGTGAAGCGCCGACGCCGCGGCAGGTCAGCACCCTGCCGAGCCATGCTTCCTTCGTGAAAACGAGTGCCTCATCATAAGTGATGACCGCTTCATTCACAAAGCGATCCCGCGCCCAATCGGGGAAATGATAGTCGTATTCTTGAAAGCCCTCGGGATTCCACGCGGGATTGTACTTCTGTACGAGGGCGATCATCTCGGCGATCACAGCGTCCTCCTTCGGCAGCCAGTCCATGAGGATCTTACAGAAACCCCCCTGCTTTTTTAAGACGCGGAAAATTTCCGCGGCGGCTTTGTCCGTATCGAAATACGGAAAGCACTGCACCGCCGTCACCGCGTCAAAAGCGCTGTCATCAAAGCCCGTATCCTCGGCAGGACACACCTTGAACGAGATCCGCTCCATGCCCTTTTGTCGGGCAAGCGCTCTGCCGACGGCGATCTGATTTTCTGCGATATCGGTCGCGGTAAATGACGCGCCCGTATGGTACAGATTCATCGGCAGGATCGCGGTACCGCTGCCGAGGTCGAGGATCTGCTGACCCTCTTTGCCGATCCCCATCGCGATGAGCTTCTCATACATGCTCTCGGGGTAGATGTCTCGGAATCGGGCGTAGTTTTCGGATGTTTTACCAAAGTCAAAATCGTTTGATTGATCGATGTGAGAAAGTTTCATATGCTTCACCAATTCGGTTGAGATTGCCACAGCCGCATATCAATCGTCATTGCGAGGAGGGCAAACCCGACGTAACAATCTCATCCTTAACCATTGCGGCTTCGCAATGACTATTTACAGGCAATTGTAGCATGAAGCGGAATGTGTGTCAACGCTTGCCAATTCTCGCAGTTTGAGGTAGAATATATCATAAGATTGAGATTGCCGCGTCGCAGACGTGCGTCTTCTTCTCGCAATGACAAATGATTATCGGTGATAATATGAAGAAACAGAAAGCAGAAAAAACAAATGTGATGCGGATCATTGAACAGCACAAGCTACCGTATGAAAGCCATGATTACAGCCAATCGGGCGCGATCAGCGGCATGGAAGTCGTCGAAGCGCTGGGGCAACAGCCCGGGCAGATGTTCAAGACGCTGGTGACACAGGGCGCGAGCAAGAGCTACTATGTCTTTATGGTGCCGGTCGACGGTGAACTGCACCTCAAAAAGGCGGCAAAAGCAGTCGGTGAGAAAAGCATCGCGATGATCAAAAGCAAAGAACTCCTGCCCTTAACGGGTTACATCCACGGCGGATGCTCCCCCATCGGGATGAAAAAGCAATTTCGCACCACGATCCACCATACCGCGCAGGATTATCCGACCATTTTCTTCAGCGGCGGCAAGATCGGCTGCCAGATCGAGATGTCGCTTTCTGATCTGCAACAAATCGTGCCCGTGGAATGTGCGGATATTATATGAATAAAATGATGTTATGAGGTAGGGACAAGCATTGCTCGTCCGGCACCGCAGGTGCTTTTCTCCTCTGTCCGTAGTTCCTGAAAAAATATGTCTGTCATGTTTACTATAAACACAGATTTGCTCCGCGTTAGGTGGTAGTGACCGGCAATCTCCCGGGAGGGGTCTCCCCGCCGGGGAGGTGCCCGAAGGGCAGAGGGGTGCCGTCTGCGGCTGAGCAACAAGCCCCTCCCCTACAATAAACGCTGCTCTGCTTCGCATTTACAAGAGATCATAATCGAAAATAATCAAAAACCGCTCAGCCATCAACTGAGCGGTCTTTTTATGCTTGTATTCTTGCTTATATTCTCGCAACGCCGGTTTCCTTCGCCGCCTTGATGACGGCGTCGGCAACCACCCTGCCCACGCTTTTGTCGAGCGCGGATACGATGATGTTCTCGGCGTTCAGCTCACTCTCGGGGATCATCGACGCAAGCGCGTAGGAGGTGGCGACCTTCATCTCCTCATTGATACAGGTCGCGCGGCAATCGAGCGCGCCGCGGAAGATGCCCGGGAAGGCGAGGACATTGTTGATCTGGTTCGGGAAGTCGGAACGACCCGTGCCGACGACCGCCGCGCCCGCGGCTTTGGCGAGGTCGGGCATGATCTCGGGGGTCGGGTTCGCCATCGGGAAGACGATCGGATCCTTCGCCATACTCTGTATCATTGCCTCATTGACGATATTCGGGGCGGAAACGCCGATGAACACATCCGCGCCCTTCATCGCATCGGCAAGAGTGCCGCTCAGCTTCTCACGGTTGGTGAGCTTGGCGATCGCGGCATGCGCCTCATTCAGACTGTCGTCACCCTCACGGATGATGCCGAAGCGGTCAACCATCGTCAGGTGCTTGACGCCCATATGTAAGAGGTGTCTGCCGATCGCGATACCTGCCGAGCCTGCGCCGTTGATCACGACCTTGACGGTATCGATGGACTTTTTGACCACCTTGAGGGCGTTCAGCAGCGCGGCGGCGACAACGATCGCCGTGCCGTGCTGGTCATCATGGAATACGGGGATATCGCAGATCTCCTTTAATTTGCGCTCGATCTCAAAGCAGCGCGGGGCGCTGATATCCTCGAGATTGATGCCGCCGAAGGAGCCCGACAGCAGATAGATGGTGCGGACGATCTCGTCCACATCCTTTGAGCGGATGCACAGCGGGAACGCGTCCACGTCAGCGAACTCCTTGAACAGCGCGCACTTGCCCTCCATGACGGGCATACCTGCCTCGGGACCAATATCGCCCAGTCCCAGCACCGCGGTACCGTCGGTCACGACCGCTACCAGATTATGGCGGCGGGTCAGCTCATAGCTTTTGTCGATATCCTCATGGATGGCCATGCAGGGCTCCGCTACGCCGGGGGTGTAGGCAAGGGACAGATCCCGGCGCGTTTCAATCGGCGCGCGGGAGATGACCTCGATCTTGCCCTTCCATTCATAATGCTTTTGTAAAGATTCTTCTCTGATATTCATTATATACTCCTGTTATCGTTTATCCTATTCTTCAATTATATGCCATAATCTTTGTAGGGTACGGCGCTTGTCGACGTACCGTATAACGGTAACGTCATATCTTTATCTAAAAAAGAAAAAAATGATGTGCCAATGATTTGCGGTACGTCATGAATGCCGTACCCTACAGTAAACGCTGCATTTACTTCTCGGTGTGGAAGAAAACGGAGGAGCCTTGACGACCGATACCTCCATCATTCCAACACACCGCCGAACCATTAAACCAATTCTTCGGGATGGAATACCTTGTCGAATTCCTCCTCGCTCATGAAGCCGAGCTCAAGACAGGCTTCTTTGAGAGAGAGATTCTCTTTATGCGCTTTCTTCGCCACCTTGGCAGCGTTGTCATAGCCGATATACGGATTGAGCGAGGTGACCAGCATCAGCGAACGGTGCAGATTCTCGTTCATTTTTTCTTTGTTTGCCGTGATCCCGCTGACACAGCGCTCGTTGAACGACAGGATGCCGTCTGTCAGCAGTTTGGCACTTTGCAGGAAGTTGTACGCCGTCACGGGCAAAAAGACGTTGAGCTGGAAGTTGCCCTGTGACGCCGCCATGCCGATGGTCGTGTCGTTGCCCATCACCTGTACTGCGATCATCGTGATCGCCTCGCACTGGGTGGGGTTGACCTTGCCGGGCATGATGGACGAACCGGGCTCGTTCTCGGGGATGAAGATCTCGCCGAGACCGCATCTCGGACCTGAGCTGAGCCATCGGATATCGTTCGCGATCTTCATCATATCCGCCGCCAGCGCTTTCAGCGCGCCGTGAGCGAACACCATGCGGTCGAGAGAGGTCAGCGCATGGAATTTGTTGGGGTTGCTGACAAAGGGCAGTGCGGTATCCGCGCTGAGCTTTTCGGCGACTTTTTCACCGAAGCCCTTCGGCGCGTTCAGTCCCGTTCCGACAGCTGTGCCGCCGATGGCGAGCTGACAGAGTCCGTCGAGTGATCGTGTGAGCTGTTCACGATCAGCTTCAAGCATGCCGCGCCATCCCGACACCTCCTGAGAAAAGGAGATCGGCACCGCGTCCTGCAGGTGTGTCCTGCCGCTCTTGACGACACCCTGATTCTCCTGCTCCAGACGCTTCAATGTCGCGATCAACACATCGACCGCGGGGATCAGCTCGTCATGGATCGCCGTCGCCGCCGCGATATGCATGGCGGTCGGGAAGGTATCGTTGGAGCTTTGTGACATATTCACATCATCGTTGGGATGCAGGAGCTTTGCGCCTGCGATCGCGTTGCCGCGGTTGGCGACGACCTCATTGACATTCATATTGCTTTGCGTACCCGAGCCTGTCTGCCACACGGCAAGCGGGAACTCATGTGTGAGCTTTTCTTCCAATATTTCATCACACGCCGCGGTGATAGCGGCGCATTTTTCCTCTGTCATCTTCTCGGGCTTGAGGTCATGATTCGCCTGTGCCGCCGCCTTCTTCAGCTGTGCAAAGGCGCGAATGATCTCCTTGGGCATCTTCTCCCATCCGATCGGGAAATTCTCAAAACTGCGCTGTGTCTGGGCGCCCCAGTACCGTTCTGCGGGTACTTTCATCTCGCCCATCGAGTCGCGCTCGATCCTGTAGTTTTCCATAATAGCCTCCGAATCTACAAGCATTTCTACGTCGGTACGTCGGAAACCGCCGTACCCTACAGCTCTTCTATCAATTTCAAAACAGTATTATTTTATCACATGAGCGTTTGTTCCGCAATAAGTCGACGGATGACTTGCAATACAAACATTTGGCATTGTTCGCCGTATTTTTCGTTGAATTCTTCCTGAGAGTGCCATTCGCTGTTGCTGATGACGCGGATATCCACGCACGGAACATCTAATTGGGCGCATACCTGCGCGACGCCGAAGCCCTCCATCTCCTCACAGTCGGTGCCGAGGGTGCGGCGCAGATGAGCGATCATATCCAGCTCACGGTTCCAGATATCCGCCGCGCCGATGGTGCCGCGCCTGACAACGCCGTCCGCATACGGAACGGATTCCGCGACGTCGAGGATACGGTTGTCGCTGTGTAAGGTGTTGACGCGCTCAATATTGTTGTTCACGTTGATCTCCGCGCCGGGCTGTGTCCAATCAAAAATCGCCGAGCCCTGTCCCTCATCGCGATGCAGCGTATAAAAACTGCCTAATTCCACCAGATTCTCACCAAGGATGATATCTCCCTGATGCAGAGCGGGATCATGCGCGCCCGAGGTGCCCTGGATGATCACGCACAGCGGATCGTACTGCGCGATCGCCAGCGTTGCGGCGGCAGCGGAATTGACCACGCCGATATAGCAGCGGCAGATCACGACGGGATAGCCGTCGATCAACCCCTCATGGAAGGTATACGCGCCGATCAATTTTTCCTGTCGCTTATCGAGCCGATCGATCAGCCACGCCGACTCACTCTCCATCGGGCCGAGGATCACGATCGGTTTTTTGTCAAACGATCCATTCATACAAATCCCTCACTTTTCGTCACCCATATTCTACCATATTCGGGCTTTTCGGTCAATTCTGCCCGAAATTGTTCACCTTGCCAAAAATTCTTTTGCGGATTTCTGTAAACTTTTACTTGCATTTTTTAAAGAAGTGTGATAAACTATCAATTACGGCAGTAAGCCGAACTGAATAGCTTGGGTGGTCGCTTTGACGACTACTGAGCAGATACGCGCTGGTAGCTCAGCTGGATAGAGTGTTTGGCTACGAACCAAAAGGTCGGGGGTTCGAGTCCCTTCCAGCGCGCCATATCAAATAGAGGGTACCCATTAGGGTACCCTCTATTTGATTATAACCGACCAGCGCGGTGGAAGGGACTCGAAGGCGAGCGTGCCTCGTCGTCACTCGCCGTATTCGGTAGACGCATCCAGTTGGTGCGTCTTGACTCATGTGGCGGTTCCTCCTCTCCCCAAAAAGCGGGGCTTTTTGGGGACCCCGATTATTGCGTCAGCGCACATCGTAGACAAAAACGCCATAGAATGGCGTTTTTAGCGAGAGCGTAGATCAGACTTCTGTCAGGAGGTGTCGCTCCGAAGACGAGGTAATCTGTTACCTAGAGAAGTAATGTACTTCCAGCGCGCCATAACAGCTCTCGATATTTCGGTATCGGGAGCTGTTATCTTTTGCTTATAAACGGCTTAAGCAGTGGGTTTTCGGGGTTCTGTCAGTTTTAATTGGCTTCATTCAACCTGAAAACAGCTCTGAAAGATTTCGAGGAAAAATATGGTCAAAACAGCTTTTGACCACAATTTGACCACAACGCAAAACGCGACTTTAATATTCGCAAAAGATTTCGGCAGGATCGCTCCTGCCGATTTTCTTTATTGAAAAGCACATATCTAAGCGCTATTCGGAACGTTTATGGTATGGAGAAAAAAATCGTCCCCGAGATTGGCTCAACGTAAAACTACATCTGTGAGCAGAAAAAATATATCAGCGAAGTCTCCCTTTCTTTGATATAGCGTAGTAATTATTGCCACGCTCTCAGGTGTAAATCTCTCTCATAAATGTTCACAAATCGTCTGTGCTGCGTTTTGAGTTATGCTTCTATATCTGAATTGGCAAAGGAAAAACAGCTCGACAATCCCAACAGTGGGGACGACAGATGTGTCATCCCCGCTGCAAAGAAGTTTATTAATTCGGTCATGATGTCATGCTCCCGACTGCGCAACACAATACCACAACAGGTCGATTATTCAAGAGAAAAAGGCGGAGCCGAAGCCCCGCCCGTAATGTTAATGATGTGAATTGGTTTTTATATCGGCTTGCCGATATTATCATTGGATTTCAGATTCGCCAGCCATCTTTGGATATAGGTCGCGTCCATAATTGTGATAACGTCGTCATCATCGGTGTCGGCAATCGTTTCATTTAAAGTAAACGGAATCGGTACACTCACGATATGGCGCTGTATATATGTTGCGTCAGCGATTGTCACATCGCCGCTGCTATCCACATCGCCGAGGAGCGAATCGGAGGCAACAGAGGAGATCACAACAGCCTTTCCGAAAATATCTCCGGAAACAACGCTGACGCCTTCACCCATGACAATGTATTTCGCGTTATCGGCAAGATAGGTTTCATCAAATGCTGCATCCTCGCCCTCAACGCGCAGCGTGCCGCTGTTCACGACAACGCTGCATTGATCGACGACGCCCTGCACACCGAGCTTTCCTCTCAGATCCAATTCGCCGCCTTCGATCGTCAGAACGCTGTTATCATGATCATTACCCAGCAGGAGCGCGGCTCCCTCGGCGCTCTGTGCGGTCACTGTGCTGTCATCGAACGCGAAGCTGCCGCGATTGATGACGATACCGGAGTACCACGAGGATGCATGGATATCCGCTTCGACCTGCTTCATCTTGAGATCGGAAGCCCAGATACCCGCAGCGGCTGAGTTGATATGGAGCTTCACGCCCTCGATCGAGAGGTTGCCGGTGCAGTATAGACCGTATCCGTAGATTGGGGTGCTTTCGGTGATGGTCAGCGTACCGTCGCCTGTAATTGTGAGATCATAGGGAGCGGGATAAATAACGTCGCCGATCTGATAGGATTCGCTGTTATAGGTTCCGATGCCGTCGCCGCCCGTCTCAGAGATCGTACAGTCGCCGCTGATCACAACGGTCAGATTTGCCATCTGGCTGAGTACGCCGGAGTAGGTCCCATCCTTCTCGGCGCCCTTTGTGATCTCGGCATTATGCAGCGTCAGCGTGTTCTTCGCAGGGTCATAAACCGCAGAGCCCTTGCCGCAGGGGATCATAAGCCTGTCGGAATTGAGCTGTTCGCCGTTGACCCAAAGCGCATACTCGGTGTATTCTTCCTGACTGCCCGTGTGGTGATATGCCGTACCGGGAATCAGGTAGCTGTAGTTATCCGTCACAACCTCATGGACAGTGTCGTTGAGATCATCCACGCTCAGCGTGTATTCCGGCATACCCCAATAGTACTTTTCGGAGCCGATCTGAATGAGATCGCTCTCGGTAAAGCTGTATACATTATTGTTATAATCCGCATAGTAACGCTTACCGTCGTTATCGGTATAGAGCGGCAGCTCGAGACGGTCGACGCTGCCCTTTGTCTTGTAGTCAAGGGGCTGGTTGCTCTCGACGATCTCATAGCCCATCCCTTCAAGATCGCTCAGATCATAGAACTCCTGCTCCTCAAAAGACTCGTCCTCAAAATAATGACCGTTGCGGGACTCAAGCCGGATGACGGCGTATACCGTGCTTTCGCTCCCGCCGGAATAATGCGTCCACTGCTTGTAGGCGTAGACGGCGTCGGGGTCATCCTTCTTGGATAACAGGACGCCCTTTTCCGCATAATTGTCAAAGTTGTAGGACGCATTAACATAACGGATCTCGACCGGTCTCGTCACGTTCTCGATATCATAATAGAACTCCTCGCCGCTCTCCAACTCCGCGTCGGAGACCGTCATATACTCGGCGGAGGAAAAGTCCGCGTAGAGAATGTAAAATTCCTCCGTAACCGGATCGAAATGCACCTTCTGTATGGAGATACCGGTCTCTCCGGAAGAGGAGCTGTAGGTGCCGATCTGTACATAGAGATCGTCGGGAGCAGACTTGCGCCGGATCACCTCGCGGGTCATCTCCCAGCGGTCTTCATCTGCAGGATTGTCTGAGCTCCAGACAGTCAACTCATTCCTGCGCTCGATATCCTCGGTCGGCAGGGTGAAGCCCTCATTCTCCAGCTCGGAGCGCGCGATATACTTCGGCGTATAGCTGTCGTCCTCTAAATAGATCTCGTCCGCGTCGCTCCAAACAACGCGATAGACCGTGAAGCCGTGCGGGTCGTCAAAGTCATCGTCCCAGTCGACCTCTCCGGCATACACCGCGCCGGGCTCGTCGGCTCTTGTCAGCTTTGCGGCAGACCAACCGCGATTCTCATATTGGTATGTATCCATGAACGCGACCTGCGTGGGTGCCATACCGTAGACATAGTCGTACTGCTCCTCGAATTCTTCCTTGGTGTAGCGCCTGCCGATAAAGCCCTTGTCACTGAAATCCTGATCAACGACCCACATACGGAGGTCCTCCACATACATATAGCGGGAAACGAGGTAGATCACGCCATCCATAACGCTGAGCGCGTACTTGCCCTCCGCGTCGCTCTTGGACTTGGGCTTTACCATCGTGCCCTGTACAACCTCTGTGCCGGAGTTATCGACGATCAGCGCAGGAACGTAGTCCGGCTCCTCTAAGACGATCTGTTTGCCTTGTGCCTCGGGGATGGAAGTACCGCCGAGCGTGATTGCGCCGCTTTCCAGCCGCGTCGTGCTCAGAGCGGCGACAGGGTTTGGCTCTTCTCCATCCTCTCCCTCAGCGGAAAACAGGTGCACGGTGACGGTGTCGGCGATATCGAGGTGCATCAGACTGTGAGCGCCGTTCGCAACCATTTGGATCGCAATATCATTCCTGCGCTGTTCGTTCACGGTCAGCGTACCGTCGCCGACGATATTCAGGCTCGTGCTGTGGAAATCGAAACCGTTGTAGACGAAGATCACGCCGAATTCATTCTCGCCCTTGACATTGAGCTTGAAGTCGTCGCCCATATACCAGATGAAAAGCTCATTGTCTCGCTGATGGACGTTCTCGACGGTCAGGGTGTTAGTCGGTTTATCGTAAGTCATACCGCTCACGGCGCTGTTGTTGATCTTGAGACCGCCGTTCGTGTAGTCATAATAGACGACGTTGAAGTTCTGACGTGTCGCCGTGTCATAAACGCCCGCGCGGGCGCCGCCAAAGATAGAGACGTCCTCCGCCGGACCGGAGGTGGGGGTCGGCATATCCTCCGCCGCAAAGGCGGTCAGCGGCAGGGCGGACGCCAGAAGCAGTACCGCCAGTATCACTGCAAGCAGATTTCTCGAAAATCTCTTCATCTTGATTGCTCCTTTCCTGTTAATACTAATCCTTAATTAAAACCTTTATCATTTATTGGGCTAAATTTCGCATAGCTTTGTTGTCGTCGTCGTTCGCTGTACTCGGTAGGCATATCCGGTTGGTATGCCTTGACCTCGTGCCGCGACTCCTCCTCTCCCTACAACGCGAAGCGTTGTAGGGACCACGGAAGTGACAGGCGCCAGCCTGCCTGCGTCGCCCGCCGTGCTCTGCAAAATTTATCCCTAATATCTGATTAAATCTTTTTATTAAGGATTAGTATAAAAAGAATAACATTCGCTTGCACTTACTATAACAGGAACGGGAATACAGCTCAATCGAATTGCATGAATACGCAATTTCGTGTTTATGCAAATCTGTTTGCTTTCCACGGGGAATGTGATATGATTATCATGAAATATTATGTGATCCGGTGATATCATGACCTTCAGCGAGCTATTGAACCAATATATGGAGACCCTGTCCTGCAATGCCAGGGAGCTGTCCGACGCCTCAGGCGTGTCGCAGGCGACGATCAGCCGCTACAGACACGGTGAGATCGAGCCGCCGATAGACGGCAGCGCCTTTCCCGCCATCATCGGAGCGTTGGCGGAGATCGCCGGGGAGAAAGGGATTGATCTCTCCGAAGATGAAATCAGGATCGAGGCAGTCGCAAGCCTCACGGAGGATGAGACGCTCTTCAAGGAGATTTTGCAGAAGCTCCGCTCCTTGCTCTCTGAGTTGAATATCCGAAACGCTGAATTTGCCCGCGGAGTCAGCTATGATCCCTCCTACATTTCCCGTATCCTGTCAGGAGCGAACAAGCCTGCCGATCTTGAGGGCTTCACGGCGCAAACAGCCTCCTTCATTCGCCAGTACGTTAAAACGAATCATATCTCTCTCTCCGCTTTGTGCACGCTTTACGGCTGTACCGAGGAGGAGTTGAACGCGCCGAACGGCGTATTTGAGAAGACGGTGGAATATCTCGGCTATGCCGTACCGCGTGAGGTAGAAAGCCCGATGTCTCGTTTTCTCGACAAAATGGAAACGTTCAATCTGGATGATTTCATCCGCACGATCCATTTCAATGATATCAAGCTCCCGACCGCGCCGTTCCAGCTTCCGACGACCAAGGAGTATAACGGCATTCAGGAGATGATGGAAAGCGAGCTGGACTTCATCAAGGCAACCGTTCTCTCGCGTTCTAAAAAGGACTGTATCCTCTACAGTGATATGCCGCTGGAAGAAATGGCGAAGGATCCTGAATTTCCGAAAAAATGGATGTTTGGGCGGGCAATGATGCTGAAGAAGGGTCTGCACCTGCACATCATCCACGATGTGAACCGACCGTTTCATGAGATGATGCTCGGACTGGAGGGGCATATCCCGATGTATATGACCGGTCAGATCTCTCCCTACTATCTCACCACATCCCAGAGCGCCGTGTTCAATCATCTTCTGAACGTGTCGGGAGCCGCCGCGCTGGAGGGGCACGCGATCGCGGGACATCAGAGCAGCGGCAGATACATGCTTTATAAATCAAAGGAAGACGTCAGGCACTTCCGCACCCGCGCTGAGCAGCTTCTCGAGAAGGCGCGGCCGTTGATGGAAATATATCGCAGCGAGCGCAAGGAGGACTTTTTCATCCACCTGAAAAAGCTCTGGGAAAGCGATGACAGAAAGGTCGTCGCGAGCAGTCTGCCGATCTACACGATCAGCGATGACCTGCTCGAAAGCATCTTAAAGCGAAATCATATCCCCGAGAGCAGCGCTGAGATAATCAGAGAATTTTACACGGAATACAGAGAAGCCGCAGAGAAGCTGCTCGGGGAATATCATGTGACGCTGGTGATCCCTGAGTTGAGCCGTGAGCAGTTCGAGCGTTCTCCGCTGAATCTCTCCTTGGCAGAGATCTTCTTCGAGACCGACGTGCCGTATACCTATGAGGAATACACCCTCCACTTGGAACAGACGAAGGAGTTCTCTCAGCAGCACGAAAATATGAAGCTGGAGCTTGACGATACGCCCGCCTTCCGCAATATCAGCTATGCGATCATTGGCAATCGACTCGTGATCGTATCCAAGAACAAATTCCCGACGATCCACTTTGTCATCCATCACAAGCGTATGGTCAAGGCGTTCCTCGATTTCATCCCTCCGATCAGAGAGTAAGCAACACAGCGCCGCATAGAATAAAGAAATAAAATGCTGAAAAAGATCATAGTTGATTATCTATGTTTGTATGGCTTATTCCTTGACCACAATTCTGACCACAACAGAACCGGAACGGATCGTACACGAGAGCGCAAAACGGAAAATGAGCGCAATATCCCCGGACAAAAGAGCGCTAAAAGCGGCAGAACGACCGTAATGTACGCATTGTAAACGGCCCTTGCGGCGCTACGAACCAAAAGGTCGGGGATTCGAGTCCCTTCCAGCGCGCCATAAATGCTCATACACAAAACGGTGTATGAGCATTTATATTTTACCAGTAAAGAGCGGTGGAAGGATAACGCCGTTCTGCGCAAATCAAGCGTACTTACAACACACTATAGTAAACGAGGCTATCGCATCCGTTGTGCGACAGCCTCATCCATATGCTTTATCTTTCCGAATATGATGGCTTTATTTCATCAAATCCTTACCTGCGTTCCATGCCTTGCCGACCTGATCCCCGCTGACATAATAACCGTGCTTGAACTGGTCAAAGATAAGGGCTTGCAGCTTTTCGACCTCGACCTTATCCTTGTCATCAAGGATGCTCTCCTCAGCCTTGGTATCGACGATCTTGCCCACGATCGCATACATGTTCTCGGTGTCGATCACCTCGGCAAGCTCGCACTCCATCACATAGGGGAATTCGTCGATGATCGGCGCGTTGACAACATCGCTTTTGACTGCGTGATAGCCGGTTCTCTCAAACTTATCCGCCATCTTGTTGCCGGTCGCGATGCCGAAGAAATCGGCGACGTCCATATGTGCCTTGTCGGCAATGCTGACGGTGAACGCCTTGGTTTTCAGCAGATTCTGTGTGGTCTTGTGATCCTCGTTGATGAACAGCGCGATCTTATCCATCGCGCAGATCATCCCCCACGCGGCGTTCATCACATTCACCTTGCCGTTTTCATCATATGCGGCAACCATCAACACAGGCATCGGATAAACGCCCGGAAAAGAACCCAAAGATTTTTTCATTTTCATTACCTCACTTCATTATTATTTTACATGTCGGTGACAGGCTCTCTGCCCGTCACTCCGGCAATTCCATCTCTACTATACTCCTACGAGTTATTTCAACCAATTTTCGATCTGCTTCTTGACGCTGTCCTGATCATTCTGCGCGTCCTGACCGCGGATCGCTAATATCTCCTTTACCGTGGCTTTGGGAACGGCGGTTTCGATCTTCTTCTGTGTATTCGCGTCGGCAGAACCCTCATGCGTGCAGAACGGAATGATCGTTTTGCCGCTAAAGTCATAGCTCTCCAGGAAGGTATAGCAAATCATCGGAAGATCCGCCCACCAGATCGGATAACCGAGATAAATGGTATCGTAGCTGTCAAAGTCTTTAACGGTATCCTTGATCTCGGGACGAGCGTTCTTGTTCTGCTCCTCTTTCGCGACATCACACAGCGCGTCAAAGGTCATGGGATAAGTATCGTTCTTCGGAACGATCTCAAAGAGTTCGGCGCCCGCCTTTTCGGCGATCATCTCGGCAACGATCTTTGTGTTGCCTTTTTCGATCACGCCGACCTTATCCTGCTCTCCCGTTCGAGAGAAATATACGACCAGTGTTTTTCCGCTTGCCGCGGGAGTGGAAGCGGTTTCGCCGCTACCGGACTTTTCTTTTGACGTGTCGGTCTTTGCGCCGCACGCAGCGAGCGAGAGGACAATGGCGATCGCTATCAATAGAGCAAGAGCTTTTTTCATCATCATTACCTCCGAATTTGAAATGATAAATTGTATTGACTTCTTACAATAAAGATGATAACATGAAATCGCAAATAATACAAGTACTGACATATTTGTTAGGTACTTACTTTGAGGTAAGCTTATGAACGAAAGAAACATATCGGAAGAGAAATTCAGCGACACAGGATACAGCTACACCTTGTCATTGATCTCCGGAAAATACAAGCCCATTGTGCTGTACTGTCTGATGGAGTACGAGCCTGTGCGATTCAATGAAATGCGCCGCTACCTCGGTAACGCCGCGGATAAAACACTGAGCCGAACGTTGAAGGAGCTGGAGCGTGACGGCTTGATCAAACGGAAGATGTATCCCGAAATACCGCCCAAGGTGGAATACCGCTTGACGGATCGCGGACACTCGTTGATGAAAGTATTGGATCAGCTTTGCACTTGGGGGATTGAAAACAGACCGCATCCATAATTTAACCCTTTATTAATCGGTTGAGATTGCCGCGGGCTGACACGCGTGTCGAGCCCGCGCAATGACTGTTTTTCATAAAAGCGCTTGTCGGATGACAATTGCTTTTTATACTAAGTATCCATTAAACGCTTTGACAAATTTAACGCAATAAATGTTAAAGTGTTTTAATGATACTTAGTATTAGCATATCTATTCTGTTAAACCGCCGCATAAGACGATAAAAAATCCTGCCTCGGGATGCCGAAGCAGGATTTGTTTTTGATTTGAATGCCACAGTCCCGAAGGATTGCGGAAAAATGATCAATACACGCCCAGTGAGCCGAGCAGCAGGATGACCAGCATGATCGGCGCTACCACCTTGATCATAGCGGTATAGAGCCATTTTCTGCCGAACTTCTCGCCGTTCTTGGTCGCCTCGTCGATGATCGTCTTGGGCTTTAAGATCCAGCCGACCAGGATACAGGTGCCGATCGCCAGGATCGGCATGAGGACGTTGTTCGAGAGATAGTCCATGATGTCGAGGATCTGTCCGACGGAGCCGTTGGGCAGCTTGAACTCGAAATAAAATACATTGTAGCCCAAGCATACCACAGTGCTGAGCACCAGCGCGATGATACCCTCGGTGATGGTCGCTTTTTTACGGGACATGCCCTTGTCGATCATGCCCGAGCAGATCGCCTCCATGATGGAGATACAGCTCGTGAGCGCCGCGAACAGCACCATGATGAAGAATACCGCGCCTACGATATTACCGGCAACCCCCATCTGGTTGAAGATCTTGGGCATTGCGACGAATACCAGTCCGGGACCCGCGTTTTCCAGACCCTCGGTGCCGAGGAAGACATAAACCGCGGGGATGATCATGATACCCGCAAGGAACGCGACAATGGTGTCGAAGATCTCGATCTGGTTGACCGATTTGATCAGGTTATCCTTATCCTTGAAGTAGGAGCCGTAGGTGACCATGATACCCATCGCGACACTGATACTGTAGAAGAGCTGACCCATCGCGTCCATGATGGTCATCAAAATCCCGCGCGCGTCCGTGCCCGAGAAATCGGGGATCAGGTAGATGGACAGACCATGCAGACCGGTTCTGCCCTCGGTTGATTCGTTACCGCTGAGGGTCAGCGAATAGATCGCGATACCGATGATCAGGACAAAGAGGATCGGCATGAGCACCTTGGAGAGGGACTCGATACCCTTGTTGACGCCGCGGAAGATGACGATCGCGGTCATCAAAAGGAACACAAGGTTATATACAATCGGCTGTGCGTAGCCGGTGATGAACTGCGTGAAGAAGTCGTCGCCCGCCGCGGCGGCGCCCTGTCCGGTAATGAATACCAAAGAATATTTGAGCACCCAGCCTCCGATAACGCAGTAATACGGCATGATGATGAACGGCACGATACTGGCGAGAACACCTAAGAAGCCCCAGTTTTTATTGAGCTTGCCGTATGCTGTCAGACAGCTTTGTTTTGTCTTACGTCCGATGGAGACCTCCGTCATCAAAAGGGTGAAACCGAAAGTCAGGGCAAGGATGATATAGATCAGCAGAAACCGACCGCCGCCGTCCTTCGCCGCGAGATACGGAAATCTCCAGATATTTCCCAGACCTACCGCACTGCCTGCCGCCGCAAGCACGAATCCGATAGAGCCTGAGAAGGAACTACGTTTTTCCATTGTTCTACTCCTCAAATCACTAATTTGCAGATATGCCCATATATTGTAGCACAAACGGCAAATCTTGACAATACCCGCGGCAAAATGAATAATCATTTATTCCGAGAAAAGATATGCAAAATACCGTTGCAAAAGGACAGCTGTCATGTTTTGGATATTCTACTTGCTCTTTTTGTCGGTTTGGGGTAAAATAAGAAGTCGGTAGTGAGATTCCATAATAATCAGTTGAGATTGCCACGGGCTGACACGCGTGTCGAGCCCTCGCAATGACATTCTATAGAAAGGGGTGGAATGATGCCTGCATTATCGGTCAGCAAGCTCAGTATGAGCTTCGGCGAAAGAACGTTATTTGAAGATATGAGCTTTGAGGTCGAGAGCCGCGACAAGGTCGGGCTGATCGGCAGAAACGGCGTGGGCAAAACCACCCTGTTCAAGATCATCTGCGGCGAGCTGGAACCGACCGACGGTGTGATCGCAACCGAACGCGGTCTGAACATCGGCTACATGGAACAGCACGCCTGCTCCCACGGCGAGCGCAGTATCTATGACGAGCTCGAATCCGTGTTCAGCGACCTCAGACAGATGGAGCACGATATCGAGAAGATCACGATCACGATCGAACACAGCACAGGCGATCTGACCGAGCTGATCGCGCGGCAGACGGAGCTGATCGAACGATTTGAGCGTGACGGCGGCTTGACCTACAAGAGCCGCACCCGATCGGCGCTGACGGGTCTGGGTTTTCGCGAGGAAGAATTCGATATGCCCACCTCGGCATTATCGGGCGGTCAGCGCTCCAAGCTCAGCCTGCTGAAGCTCCTGCTGTCGGGCAGTGATCTGCTGCTCCTCGACGAGCCGACCAACCACCTCGACATTGCATCAGTCGCATGGCTGGAGGGCTTCTTGCGCGATTTCAAGGGCGCAATGATCATCATCAGCCACGACCGCTACTTTCTCGATTCTGTCACCAACAAGACCGTCGAGATCGAGCACAAAAAGAGCATGACCTACAAGGGCGCCTACTCCGAATTCATCAAGAAGAAACAGGCGTACGAGAAGGCGCTCGAGAACAAATATAAAAACGACCTCAAAGAGATACAGCGCATCGAGGGGATCATCGAACAGCAAAAGCGCTGGAACCGCGAGCGCAATATCCGCACCGCGGAGAGCAAGCAGAAGGAAATCGACCGTATCAAGGCGCAGATGGTCGAGCCCGACGGTGCGTTAGAGGGCATCCGCATGCGCTTTGAGCCGCGTCACGAAAGCGGCAACGATGTGCTCATGGCGAAGGAGCTGAGCAAGTCCTTCGGCGACAAGCACCTGTTTCGACATGTCAATCTGCACATCACCAAGGGCGAACGCGTGTTCATCCTCGGTGACAACGGCTGCGGCAAGACAACGCTCTTCCGTATCCTCAACGGCAAGCTGCGCCCCGATACGGGCGAATATGAATACGGCGCGATGGTGGACGTAGGCTACTTTGACCAGATGCAGGAGAACCTGAACCTCAACAACACCGCCATCGATGAGATCTGGAACACCTATCCGCGCATGACAGAAACCAAGATTCGTACCTCACTGGCAGCGTTCCTGTTCAAGGGGGACGAGGTCTACAAGCCCCTGTCCGCCATGAGCGGCGGTGAGAGGGCGAGGATCTCGCTGTTAAAGCTCATGCTCGGCGGGTGCAATCTGCTGCTGCTCGATGAGCCGACCAACCACCTTGACGCGAGCTCACGAGAAGCGCTGGAGGACACCCTGCGCGATTATGAGGGCACGCTGCTGATCATCAGCCATGACCGCTACTTCATCAACAAGCTCGCCGACCGTGTATTGGTCATGTCAAAGGATGGCGTCACCGAGTATCTGGGCAACTATGACAATTATCTGGAGAGGATCACGCAGCAGTCCTCCCCCGCTCCCGATCAGCCTAAGGTGAAGAAAGCCGAAAAGCCGCTGAACGATTATCAGCTCAAAAAACTACGCCAAAGCGAGGAACGCAAGCGTAAAACGAGGCTCGCGAAAACAGAGGCGGAGATCGAAGAGTTGGAAAACGCAACCGAAGAATTGCAGAATACCCTCGCCAAAGAAGAGGTGCAGAGCGATTATGAACAGCTCATGGAGCTGACCGCGCAGCTCGAAGAGAAGCAGGCGCGGCTGGAAGAGCTGTACGCGCTTTGGGAAGAGCTGCAGGAGGAGTAAAGAGGGAATCTGTATTGTCGGGACGAGCATTGCTCGTCCGCATGGCAAAAGCGTAGATTTTCTATCTATTGTTTTCGATACTCGTAACGCCCATCATTCTGCGGATGGTCAATTGAGGAGTTGTCCAAATCTGTGATTTGGTTCACAACTCCCATGCAACAGCGCTCCATCGTCGTCGCTCGCTTTACTCGGTAGGCATATCCGGTTGGTATGCCTTGACCTCGCATTGCGGCTCCTCCTCTCCCCATAACTCGGGGAGTTATGGGGACCCTGTGTTCGTGATTGGCTAAGCGCCACTGCTGACCATCCCTACGGAAAGATTGATACGCTTCGCGTTTGGGTGGCATATATCGGAAATGTTTCGGGAGGAGCAAGCCCCTCCCCTACAGTAAATGTTGCAGAGGATTTGTAGGGGAACGCCTTGGTGCTCCCGCGACAGAAGATTAGTCAAAATGAATGTCCGTTGAGGTGATGTACGCTTCCGTAGGGTACGGCATTTATGACGTACCGAGAATGACGGGCGTTTCTGCTCTCGGGTACGTTAGATTAAAACCGAACGTTTCAGCCATGCGGTACGTCGGAAACCGCCGCACCCTACAAAAGGTTTCCCCTGCTCCAAAATCTATTATCACATAACAAAAACCTCCCGTCTCGGGAGGTTTTCTCTTTGTCTTACTTTTTATAGATCTCGGCGATGGGGGCTTCTTCCTGATAGATCTTGACATACTCGCTCGGGGCACAGCCGTACACGCTCTTGAACACCGTGATGAAGCTCTTCACACTCGGAAAGCCGTTGTCCAGAGAGGCGCGAGTCTCGCTCATGCCGTTTTGCTGAATATCGATCAGCGTATTCTCCAGACGGACGGAGTTGAGATAGTTCTTGAACGTCTTGCCTGTCATCGCCGAAAAATAGCGCGAGAAGTAGGTCGGCGTCAGCCCGACAAAAGAGCTGATCTCCTCGAGCGTGATCCGCTCGCGGTAATTGTCCTTGATGTAGTCGATCGCCTTGGCGATGTAATCGGGGCCGTTCTCACTGCGTATCACATCGGGGTCGAGCTCACGCGGTTCTCTGCACTTGGTGAACAGGTGCATCAGGATCTGTGCCATCGCGCAGGACATCTTGAGCTTGGAGAATTCCGAGGGATTCTCCGCTTCAAAGACCAGCGCCTTGAGCAGATCGCGTATACGCGCGCGGGTCTGTTCATTCTTATTGACGTCAAAATAATAGTTGTCGAAGTCGGGGAAATACGACTTGATGTAATTATAGGAGAACAACACCACCAGATACTTGACGGGCTCATCGGGCTCCTTGCCGCAGGTCTGGTGCACATCCTCGCTGTTGATCAGGATGTAATCCCCGCCGTAAAGATCCTTGTCCTCCCCGCCGAGATTCGTCCACATGCAGCCGCGGATGATATAATCGATCTCGAGATTCTTGTGCCAATGCTTGTTGGTGAAGCAATCACGACCGGGCTTTTCATACAACATCACCTTACCCGGCAGGTTGTCATCCGCAGTCACGATCTCATACTTTCCCTTATAGTTAGCGGCCATGATCTCACCTCGCTTTATGATTAAACAGTCATTGCAAAGCCCAAGGCTCCCTTTCCTAAGGGAGCTGTCTGCGAAGCAGACTGAGGGTTGCTTCGTACCATAGCATTCTCGACAAAGAATATTGTCTTTTTAACACCTATATATTACCATATTTTGTCACAATAGTCAAATTTTATCTTGATTCGCGTCTTTTGATATTGTATAGTTATAGAAGAAAGATTTGGGGTGAATTTATGAAACGAATCCTCTGCGCTGTGTTGGCGCTTGCGATATTGCTCACCGTCAGCTCCTGCAAACTCTATACGCCCAAGCAGTATGCGCAGGGTGAAGCGGACGCTAAGCTGATCGTGCATTTTATCGACGTGGGACAGGGCGACAGCATCCTGCTTGAATCCGACGATGAATTTGTGCTGATCGACGCGGGCGAACGCGGCAGCGGCGACACGGTATCGAGCTACATCAACGAGCGCGGCGCGGATGAATTGAAGTACGTCATCGCGACCCATCCCCACACCGACCATATGGGCGGTATGCGGACGGTGCTGAATGATATCGCGGCGGAGAATTTCATCACCGCGGAGACCGACTGCGCTACCAACACCTGGATCAAGCTGCTCAAAACGGTGGAGGAAAAAAAGATCAATTATATCGATGCCAAATCGGGCGATACCTACACCTTCGGCAGCGCGAGCTTCACGATCTTAGCGCCGAACTCCGACAGCTACGACGGCTACAACAACTACTCCGTCGTCACTAAGGTCACCTGCGGCGATATCAGCTTTATGCTCACGGGTGACGCGGAGAAGGAAAGCGAATATGAGATGGTAAGTTCGGGCGTCGATCTGCATGCCGATGTGCTCAAATGCGGGCATCACGGCTCGTCCACCTCGACGACCGCCAAGTTCCTCAAGGCGGTGGATCCCGCTTATGCCGTGATCTCATGCGGCAAGGATAACGACTACGGCCACCCGCATAAGGAGACCATGCAGAAGCTCAATACGCTGGGCACGACGATCCTGCGCACCGATCAGATGGGCACCGTCGTCGCCTATACCGACGGCAAGGGGTTGAGCTTCAGCGCCGCCAACAACAACCTGCCCACCGAGATCAACAAGGCGGAGAATGATACATCAACCGCAAAGGCCGATCCACAGTCGGACAGTTATATCGGCAACAAAAACAGCCATGTTTTCCACACGCCCGACTGCAGCGGCGTCAAGAATATGAACGAGAAGAATAAGGTCACCTTTGAGAGCCGTGAGGCGGCGGTGGAGGCGGGCTACAAGCCGTGCTCCTCATGCAATCCGTAAGAAATAATAATAAAATCGGTTGAGATTGCCACAGCCCGCATATCAAACGTCATTGCGAGGAGGGTTTGACAAGCGCGTCAAACCCGACGCGGCAATCTTAACCTTTACTGTTGCGGGCTTCGCAATGACTATTGAAATATGATGCATACACTGTTTACATTTAACGAGCCCAACGTATGGACGGCGCTGGCGACATCCGACAAGCCGATCATCCTGTACGGGATGGGCAACGGCGCCGACAAGGTGCTGGATGAATTGGAAAAACGCCATATCAAAGCCGCGGGTGTGATGGCGAGCGACGACTTCTGCCGCTATCAGGAATACCGCGGTTTCACCGTGCAGAAGCAGGGTGATTTTGAACGACAGTTCGACGATTTTTTGATCGCTTTATGCTTCGGCAGCTCTCTGCCCGATGTGATGGCGCACGTCCGTCATGTTGCCGAACAGCACAAGCTGCTGATCCCGAATATCCCTGTCGCGGGGGAAACCATCATGGATGACCGCTTTATCGCGCAAAATCGGCAGGAGATCGAGCATGCCTATTCTCTGCTCGCGGATGAACCATCACGCAAGGTGTTCAAGGGCGCGCTTGACTTTTACTATACAGGCGAGCTGAAATACCTCGATCTGATCGAGAGCGATAAGGACGAGGTGTTCGAGGATATCCTGCGGCTCAGGGAGGAGCGCTACCTTGACCTCGGCGCTTACCGAGGCGATACGGTGGACGAGTTCCTGCACTATACGGACGGATACCAAAGCATCATCGCCGTCGAGCCGAATCCGAAGAATTACAAAAAGCTGTGCGAGCATATTGCCGATATCGGGAACGCGACCGCAATCAACGCAGGAATCGCCGACCGCGTCGGCACGATGACGATCAGCAAAAAGGCGGGGCGCATGCCTGTGCTGGGAGATACCAACGGCGTGGATATCCCCGTGACGACCGTGGATGCGATCGACTGCTCCCCCACCTACATCAAGGTCGATATCGAGGGGATGGAGCCTCAAATGCTCAGCGGCGCTGAACACACTTTGCGGACATTGAAGCCCAAGCTGAACCTCGCCGCCTATCACCGAACCGAGGACTTTTTCACGCTGATCAACCATCTGCATGAGATCAACCCCGAGTACCAAATCTATCTGCGCAAGCACCCCTATATCCCCTGCTGGGATCTGAATATCTACGCGGTGTAAATCAAGTAGGGCGAGTGCTTTCTTTCTCCAAACCCTACTACTATTGTCATTGATGCGGCGGGAGCAAGCCCCCGCCCTACGATCCATCGTCAATCGCCGCATATAACAAAGCGCTTCCGTATGTCGGAAGCGCTCCAGTCTGTAGAAAAACCTTAAAAAGCCTTCCTTTGGGAAAGGAAGGTGCCTCCGCAAGGAGGCGGATGAATTGTATCAATTGTTTGAGCAAAGCGAGTTACCATAAGAATAGTGTTGATCAAGCCTTGATAATTAATAGGTTTCTCCCTTTGGTCGATCAATTTATGCAATTCCTCAGTCGCCCGACACGCGTGTCCGGCGACAGCTCCTTTTACCAAAAGGAGCCTTAGAAAATGTCTGCTCATATTATATCGATACTTTTTCGACAAGCTGAAGCGCTTCCGTATGTCGGAAGCGCTCATTTTGATACTAAACTCTGATTAAAACATTTGACGCGATAGTTTGTCAATCTTTTTAGTCAGAGTTTAGTATTATGCTTGTTTTGATTTTGTTGGGATTTTGATGTTGATCAGCACGACGGACAGGAACACCAGCGCGACGCCCAGATAGCCGAAGGGGACGTTGAGCGGCTCGCTGAACACCACCGCGCCGATGATCGTCGCCACAACGGGCTCGACCGTCGCGATGATGGACGCGGTGCTGGATCTGATGTACTTGAGCCCGAGCGTGTAGAACACATACGGCAGCACGCAGGACACCAGTGCGAATAACAAGGCATAACCCGCGCTGCCCCAGTCGGCAAACACTACCCGCACAACAGGGCGGATGTCCGTCACGCACAGGCAGAATACCGCCGAGAACAGAAAGGTGTACAGCGTGATGGTAAACGGCTCATAGCCTCGGTTCAGCGCAAACCGCGAGAAGATCGAATACAGTGCGTAGCAGACGCCCGATCCCAGTCCGAAGAGGAAGCCCGCAAGGGTCACGTTCAGCATACCGCCGATCACACCGGTCGTCATCGCGCATCCCAAGACCGCCAGCACCAGTGAGATCGCCTTGGGGATCGTCATCTTTTCTTTGAAGAAGATCAGCGAGAACAGCATGACGAACGCGGGCGCGGTATAGAGCAGGACTGCCGCGACGGAGAGCGAACTTAATTCTATTGAAGAAAAATAACAGTAGGTGAACAGCCCGACGCTGATCACGCCCGAGCCGATAAATATCCAGATATCTTTCAGATGAATGATAAACAAGCTTCGTTTGTAGATCAGCACGAACAGCGAAAACAGCACCGCCGCGATCACCATACGCACGGCGACGGTCTGCATGGAGCTCAGCCCTATTTCATTATATCGCCGCACAAAAATGCCGATACAGCCCCATAATGTACCCGCCAACAGCACAAAGAATACCGCAAATCTCTTCATGTTTCCTCCGATTAATCGATTGTTTGTTATTGTTGATAAAAAGCTACAGGAAGCACTCGGTACGTCGACAAGCGCCGTACCCTACAACAGACCTCATCCCATAAATGCCGTTATCGTCATCTCAACCTGTGCGCATGCGAGCAATAGCTTCATATACGCGCACTCGGGGGCAATATCACAGAGCGGGATTGCGCCTGCATTGATTGTGTCCACCGTGGTTTGATAGCGCTTTCTGCCGCTGTGGAGCGGCGCGAGAAATACGGGGAGCTCGGGATGCGCTTTCATCCACGGAACAAAATGATCGGCATCCAAGGTCGCGCTGTGGTACAGCGTATGGAGTACCGCTCTCACGCCGTCCGTACCGATCCTTGTGTAATCCTGCATGGGATAGGGCGTCAACTGCAAAACATTGTCGCTGAGTTGCGGCAAATGATCGCGATCGAACACCTGCGGGATGTGCTGTGCGATATAGGGACGCTTCTCGTGCAAAGCGCCGTTTTTAAACACGCCGTAAGCGCCGTGGAAGCTGTCAAAATCATCGCAAAAATCCGCCTGTCGCAGATCGGTGGCGGCGTGCACATACATCACACCGTCCGTGTTGCGATACGGCGCCAGTACGCCGCGTGTCCCCTGCCCGATCAGATCGACGGCGCAGGAAAAGTTGACATAGCCGTTACTGTCGGGTGCGGTCAGGATCTTGTTCGCCGCGACGATCATCACGGGGATCGAACAGTCGCCGAGGAGCAAACCGACAAAGGACGAAAGATAGGCAAGACTGTCACTGCCCGCCGTGACGATCACGCCGTCATAGGCGGCAAAGTCGATATCAAACAACGCCTTTGCCAGCGTATTAAAATCATCACACGTGATGCGCTCGCTGAGGACGTTCAGCGGATGGACGGTATCGAATTGTATATGATCGTGTTCCGACAAATAGCGGTCAACGACCGCGCTTTTGCCGTCCGCGCGGACATTGATGCTCCCGCCGTCAAAGGACGAGCCGATCGTGCCGCCGGTCATGATCAGTAAAATTTTCATGGTATCACCTAAAGTCGAATTGTTCTTTGGCGGACGACCGAGGATCGTCCCTACGACAATAGGGATATTCCTCTTTCTGCCGATTGAAACAGATACTCCCCATTATCGTTTTTGCTCCCTAACAAGAAGCCCGCCGAAAAGGCGGGCTATGTTACTTATTTGGGTATTGCTTATTTCTTCTCTAATTCTTCGAGAATGACTTTTTTGATGTTCGGGGCGGTGAGTCCGAAGATATCGAGCAGTTCCTTTGCGGGGCCCGAATAGCCGAATTCATCGTATACGCCGATCCTGCGGACAGGTACGGGGCACTCAGCGGAGGTGACCTCGCATACCGCGTCAGCCAAGCCGCCGATCACGTTGTGCTCCTCGACAGTGATGATCCTACCGGTCTCCTGCGCCGCTTTGATGACGATCTCACGATCGATGGGCTTGATGGTGTGGATGTTGATCAGGCGCACGCTCTTGCCCTCTTTTCTGAGCTCGTCGACCGCCTTGAGGCTCTCGAGCACGCACAGACCGGTCGCGATGACGGTGATATCCGCGCCCTCGCGCAGGGTGATGCCCTTGCCCCAATGGAACTCGTAGGTCTCGGGATCGTTGAAGCTGTCGATCGCCAGTCTGCCCAGACGGATGTAGACAGGGCCCTCATACTCGAGCGCCGCCTTGGTGGCCGCCTTCATCTCCCAGTGGTCGGCAGGGTTGAGCACGACCATGCCGGGGATGGTACGCATGATACCGATATCCTCCAGACACTGGTGGGTCGCGCCGTCCTCACCGGTAGAGATACCCGCGTGAGAACCCGCGATCTTGACGTTCAGGTTGGGATAAGCGACCGAGTTGCGGATCTGCTCAAACGCTCTGCCGGTGGCGAACATCGCAAAGCTCGCCGCTACGGGAGTCTTGCCGGATGCCGCCAGACCTGCCGCTACGCCTACCATATTCGCTTCGGCAATACCGCAGTCGAAGAAACGCTCGGGGTATTTGTCACCGAAGATCGATGTTTTTGTTGCCGCCGCAAGGTCGGCGTCCAGTACAACGATGTCGGGACGGGATTCTGCCATTTCGCACAGCGCTTCGCCGAAGCTCTCGCGCGTCGCCTTGGTAATGATTTCTGCCATCTTACGCCTCCAATTCCGCGAGCTGTGCTTCCAGCTCTGCCATCGCTACCTTGAATTCTTCTGCGTTGGTCGCCTTGCCGTGCCAGCCGACCTGGTTCTCCATAAAGGAAACGCCCTTGCCCTTGATCGTCTTCATGATGATCGCAAAGGGCTTGTCGGAGGCTTTCGCCTGCGCCATCGCGCTCTCGATCTGATCGAAGTCATGACCGTCGATGATGACGGTATCAAAGCCGAAGGACTCGAACTTGGTGTCGAGCGGTTCCACGCCGCCGATCTCCTCGGTGGTGCCGTCGATCTGCAAGCCGTTGCAGTCAACAATAACGGTCAGGTTATCGAGGTTGTGGTGACCGGCAAACATCGCCGCCTCCCATACCTCGCCTTCCTCACACTCGCCGTCGCCGAGTACGGTATAGACACGGTAATCTTTCTTGTCCATCTTTGCTGCGAGCGCCATACCGCACGCAGCGGAAACGCCCTGACCCAGAGAACCGGAGCTCATATCGATACCGGGGGTACCCTTCATATCAGGATGACCCTGTAACATGGCTCCCACATGACGGAGCACCTCGAGTTCTTTCCAGTCAAAATAGCCCTTGAGCGCCAGAACGGCGTACAGGCTGGGACAGCAATGTCCCTTAGATAATACAAAACGGTCTCTGTCCGCCCAATCGGGATTGGCGGGATCGACGTTCATCTCCTTAAAATAAAGGTAAGTGAACATATCCGCCGCCGACAGTGATCCGCCCGGATGTCCGGATTTTGCGTGAAATGTACCGATGATGGCGCCCATTCTCGCCTTGCACGCGAGAATCTCGAGATTTCTCTTTTCAGCCTGATTCATCCTTATGCCTCCCCAAAATTATGCAGCATTTTGCAGAATGGGCGCACAGCGCACCACTCCAGAATACACACATACTTTACCACATTTCTCTCAAAATATTTTTCATTATGTGAAAAAAGCCGAAAATCGGTCATTTATATTGAAACTACCTAAAAATTATGATACAATCCCATCGGAAAGGAGCGAAATGTATATGTTGCTGACTGCCGATATCGGAAATACCAATATCAAGTTTGGTATCTTCAACCAAAGGGAGCTGATCCGCACGCTGACCATCTCCTGTAACAAGGCTAAGACCGCCGATGAATACGGCGTGGAGCTATACTCGCTGATCCGCGTGATGGGCATCCACCGCGACGATTTCTCCGGCTGTATCATCAGCTCTGTCGTTCCGCTCATCACCACACGCATCGAGGACGCTGTGCGCGATATCCTCGGCGTCAATTCGATCATCGTCGGCCCCGGCGTCAAAACGGGACTGAACATCTGCATCGACGATCCGTCCACCTTAGGCGCCGATCTGGTCTGCGCCTGTGTCGCGGCAAACGCCTACAACAAGCCTCCTATGATCGTCATCAGCATGGGTACGGCGACGGTATGGTGCGTGATCGATCAGCACGGCAACATGATCGGCTGTCCGATCGCCCCCGGTATGTCCGTATCGCTCGAGGCACTGACCAAGAATACGGCGCTGTTACAGGGCGTCGACTTCTCAGCGCCCTCATCCGTCATCGGTAAGAACACCGACAAGAGCATCCGCGCGGGCGTGGTATGGGGCACGGTGTGCATGATCGACGGCATGATCGACAGGATCGAAAAGGAACTCGGTCAAAAATGCCATGTCATCGCCACCGGCGGACTCGCCAAGACGATCGTCGGGCACTGTGAGCACAAGATCGATCTGCACGAAAACCTGATCCTCAACGGCCTGTGCCGAATCTATGAGAAAAACAAAAGAGGATAACGGATAACAGATAACAGATAACCGAGAATAGTTGTGGGAAACGCTTCGCTTTTTTCAATACTATTGGGTGAGGGCGCAGCCCTCCCTTCACCGTTAACCGTTCATCGTTCTCCGTTAACCATAAATAACGCGCTTCACCGCGTCGAAGTCCGCTCTGCTTGGCAGGAGCAACCCTGAACGGGTCACTCCCCGCCGCGCTATGCGACTTCTCCTTTCCCCAAAAAGCGGGGCTTTTCGGGGACCCCACTTGTCACTTCGACGTTTTGAAGGGCGACAAAATTTGCGCTTCACC
>CAMJMQ010000013.1 GCA_946407065.1 uncultured Clostridia bacterium
CGCCTTGCTCTGCGAAATTTCTCGCTAACAAATTTGTTAAAGCGTTTAATGGATAACTTAGTATTAGTGAAAGTTTATTGATTATCGTTTATAAAATGTTAATACATTCATCTTGTATTTGGTTTTTTGATAGTATATAATACATTTGTATCAATCCTGGATTGGAGGAATATGATGAAAAGAAAAATCGTCAGCATCATCCTGTCGCTTGCTCTCATCCTATCGGTCTGCGGAGTCGGCTGCATCGGCGCTTCTGCAGAGGATGACGTCGCCACGATCACGGTCGGCGGCAAGACCATCACCGCTAAGGTAGGCGAGTACATCGAATACAGCATTGCGTTCCGCACCACGGGGGACAGCATCACAACGGCACAGATCGAGCTGCCGATCGACTTTACGGCGCTCAGCGGCTACAGTCAGGACGAGCTCGGCACCCATATCGAGCGCATCGCGCCTACGACAGCGAGCTCTTCTGTCGTCAAACGCTTTGACACCCCCAACACCTTCGGGCTCACCGGCTATGTCATGAATTTCGCGAACACCAACGGCTATTCCTTCAACTCCCAGAAAACCGTGATGAAGCTGCTCTTCGGCGTTGAAAAGGCAGGATCGTATCAACTCGCCGCAAAGGTCAGATATGTGAACGATATCTATGACAAGGTCGTCATCGACAACGACTACACTCGACATGACGCCCGCTTCAGCTATGTCGAGAGCGTCGCCGAGGCGGAGCTCGAGACACCTCAGCCGAAAGCCGCCACCTATGCGGGCGGTATGAGGATCGCATGGGATCCCGTCCCCGGCGCCAAGCTCTACCGCGTCTATGTCAAAACAGAGAACAACGGCTGGGCGAGGATCGCGGAAACCGATCAGACCTCCTACATCGATCCCGATGTGATTTCCGGCAAGCGCTATACCTACACGGTGCGCTGTATGTCGCCGGACGGCTCCCGCTTTATCAGCGACTATGACCGAAACGGCGCGTCGGCAGTTTACTACACCGCTCCCATCCTGCGGCTGAGCAACGCGGAGGACAGCGTAGTGATCAACTGGGACGCTGTGCCTCAGGCGGCATCCTACCGCGTCTATTATCGCGGCAGTAACGGCTGGACAAAGCTCACCGATACCACGGACACCTCGGCGGTTGATCGCGATGTCGATTCCGGAACGCGTTACACCTACACCATCCGCGCCATGGATGAAAACGGCGATCATCTGAGCTGGTTCTATCCGGACGGTTTCTCGATCACCTTCCTGTCCGCGCCCCAATTCAGCTTATCCAATGCCGCCGACGGTGTGCAGATCAGCTGGGACAAGGTCGAGGGCGCCGAGAAATACCGCTTATACTACTACGGCAGCCGTGGCTGGACAAAGCTCGCCGAAACCACCAACAACGCCTTCATCGATACCGACGTCAGCTCCAACCACACCTATACCTACACCGTGCGCTGTATCAATGAGGACGGCACCGCCTTCACCAGCGATTACCGCCCCGGCAAGAGCATCAAGTATTATGCCGCGCCCAAGCTGACCCTCTCTAATGAAGAGGACGGCGTCCGGATCAAGTGGGGCGCTGTCGCGGGCTCTTCCAAGTACCGCGTCTACTACAAGGGCAGAAACGGCTGGACAAAGCTCACCGATACCACCGGCACTTCCGTGCTCGATGAAGATGTAGCTTCCGGCACTAACTACACCTACACCATCCGCGCGATGGACAGCAGCAACAACCACCTGAGCTGGTATTATACCGACGGCTTCCGCATCCAGTTCATCCGCGCGCCCGAGTTCAGCGTATCCAATGAAGCTGACGGCGTCAAGATCAGTTGGGACAAGGTAGGCGGCGCCAAGAAATACCGCATTTTCTACTACGGCTCCCGTGACTGGACGAGGATGGTCGACACCACTGAGACCTCCTACATCGATAAGGACGTCAGCTCCAACTACAACTACACCTACACCGTGCGCTGTATCACCGAGGACGGCTCCGCCTATACCAGCGACTTCCGCTCCGGCAAGAGCGTCAAATATGTCGAGGCGCCCAAGCTGACGCTCTCCAACACCTCAAACGGCGTATCGATCAAATGGAACGCCGTCGCGGGTGCGTCCAAATACCGCGTCTACTACAAGGGCAGGAACGGCTGGACGAAGCTCACCGATTCCACCGGCACCTCTTTTGTCGACACCGACGTCGCGGACGGCACATCCTACACCTACACCATCCGCGCGATGGACAGTAGCAATAATCATCTGAGCTGGTTCTACACCGACGGCTTTACCATCACCTATCACAAATAAGCACGACGATCAAAAAGCACTTCCGAGCGATTTCGGAAGTGCTTTTGTTTTACGATTCTATCGATATCCCGCGCGTGCCATGATCAGATTGCCGTTGTCCTTGAGCCAGCGGTTCCAGCGATCATACTCCGGGTACACGGCGTATACCCGCTCATAAAACCGCGCGCTGTGGTTCATCTCGAACAGGTGACACAGCTCGTGCACCACCACGCTGTCGAGCACCTCGGGCGGGGTGAGCAGCAACAGGATGTTGAAGTTCAGATTCTTCTTTGCCGAACAGCTCCCCCAGCGGGTCTTTTGGCACCGCAGGGTGATTCTGCCGTAGTGCGCTCCCATGAGCCGCGCATAATACGCAACGCGCTCGGGGATGACTTTTTTCGCCATCTGCGAGAGCACCCGCAGCTCCTCTTCACTGAGCCGCGGCACGGATTGCTCCATCGCTTTGCGCTCGGCGATCTGCCGGCGCTTTTTGACGATCCACGCCTCATGCTTTTTGACGAATGCGTCCGCCTCGCGCTTTGTCGTGCGATTCGGCGCGCGGACGATCAGCCCATCCTCTTTGACCTCCAGAGAAATGGTTTTTCGGCGTGATTTGATCAGGGTATATTCTATCATCGGTTCATCAAAAGGGCACTCATACTGATTGATATCATTAAGTAAAGAAGGCTCCTTTTGGTAAAAGGAGCTGTCCCCAAATGGGGACTGAGGAATTGTATCAATTGACCGAGCGTTAGCGAGATACATTTTCCTTAACTTAATGATATTGCTCCGTATGAGTGCCCTTTTCCTTTCATAGGATCAGTCATAAAAGCGTGTGTCGTCTATGGGATAGGGAATCTCCATATTGGTCAGATAGCGCATAATCAGCGTCGCATCCGGCAGATCCAGATCGCCGCTTTGGTTGACGTCACTGCGTTGGGCGATCCGGTCATCGGCGGTTTCGACATGCGCCAAAATGCGCTGTATCTTTGTCGCGTCGGTGATATCGACACTGTCATCATTATTTGTATCGCCGAGCAGATATTGTTCTCTGACCTTGAAGTTGATGCTGCGCGTATTATTAAAATAGTAGGCTTCCGCCGTTTGGTGGTTCATATTAAACGAAGCGGTGATGGTATAATCGCCGACAGGCAGCTTTTTATGGAAGCTCTCTTTATCATACCGTATTCCCGCGGAAGAAGGGATCGTCAGATCTTTGCTATAGGTAAAGACCTTTGCATATATCTCATTGTCCTGCGCGTCTTTCACCGAGATCCGCAAAGAGATCTTGCCGACATAATCCGCTTTGGCGGTATTCATCATATACGGCTGATAATAGATCGTCGCGTCCGGGGAGAACACGGTGACAGTACTTTCATCCTCAAGGTCGTCTGTCAAAACGAACGGATCCAACGTGATATCGGGGCTGTTGATCATATCCAAGGTTGCGTCGGGATCGGTTTCAAAAGGTATCTCCTCACTGAACGGTATGACCGTGACCGCGGAGGTGATCAGCGCGACCTGTCGATCGGTGATACGGAACCGATAGGTGTCGAGCCCTTCCTGCACCTCCGGCTCCAGCGTAAATAAGCTCATCACATCATCTGCATCGCGTCGGTCAGCGTCTAACGGTACATCCATCTTATCAGAATCGGAATCCGTGACCAGAACACTCTTGTAAAAATCCTTCGATGTTTCAGGGTAACGAACATCGGTCACAAAGCCCCAGCAGGTGACCGCGTGACCGCCCTCAAACCCTTCGCTGCCGTAGATATCCAAACTCAGGGATGCACCGTATCCGGTTTTCAGCCTGTCAAAAACAGTCGCCAATTGCTCGGCAGCGTTCTGTCGCAGATTAAACTCTTCTACCAGATCGTTGTAGTGGTACTGCGGCAGATACTTGCCGGTACCCTCACGAGGCTGTGCCAGCTCGGGCGTGGATATGCCGTTGATGAACCAACCTGTCGCAAACTTGACGTTTCCTCCTTTATTCTCAAACGCATCAATAAACACCTCAAACAGATCGTCAGAGCTGTCAAAGTCCGCCTGCGCCGCCCAGCCGGTGTAGGTCAAAAGGTTAGCGGTCGTCGCCGCCCAGCACATGTTGTCATCCCCATCGCCCGGTTCGGTCTTTTCCGCGTCGATAAAGCCGAGATTTTTCAGATCAAAATTTTCGCCCTCAGCATAGCTTGCGATGATCGCCTGACGGATCTCGCTGACATTGTCCTGCGTCAAGCCTGTCAGATACACCTGATAGCTGCTTTCGGGAATCATAAAATCGGCGGTATAGTATTCGTTCGCTGTGTCATCCAGCGCCGCCGTCACGCCCGGCTCTTTGACGCGCGTCACCTCGAGCAGGGGTTCGCCGTCGTCCACGATGGTGTAGCTGTCGGCGTCGGGCACGGTATCCGCGTCGATCATATCGATATCGATGACCTGTTCCGCGTCGGGTATTTCCTGCGCATAGACAGCGGTCGATGCCATCATACTCATCATCAATAATACACTCAGTGAAGCCGCGATCGCTTTTTTCATATTACTCATCCTTTAATAAAGTCGGCGGGACACTGCTATAGGTATCCCGCGCTTTTGTATGATCAATTCAAAATCAGACGATACGGATGTTCAGCGTATCGGTGCCGGAGGTCGGCACGGTCTTGTTGGAGCTGATGATCACGACGGTATCGCCCTTCTCGACTATGCCGGTATGCAGCGCCTTTTCGACCGCCTGCAGGGTGATCTCGTCGGAGGTCTTTTTCTCCTTGCCCAGTACCGGCACAACACCCCAGCTCAGGCACAGCTTGCGGCATACCTGCTCGCCGGTGACGACCGCGATGATCGGGCAGCGCGGACGGCAGCGTGCCATCGCGCGCGCCACGGCGCCGGTCTTGCTCTCGGCGATGATCGCCTTGGCGCCGATGTTCTCGGCGACGGTCTTAGCCGCCTCACAGATATTCTCGCGGAACGCGGACATATCGGTGTGTGTCGCCGACGCGCCGCGCAGCAGCATCAGATCCTCGTGCTTCTCCGCCTCGGTGCAAATATCGTTGAGCGCCTCGACCGACTCCACGGGATACATACCCGCCGCGCTCTCGCCGGAGAGCATCACGGCGGAGGTGCCGTCATATACCGCGTTGGCAACGTCAGAGATCTCAGCACGGGTAGGACGAATGTTGGTGGTCATGCTGTCGAGCATCTGGGTCGCGGTGACGACATATTTGCCCGCCAACACGCACTTGCGAATGATCATCTTCTGGATCTCGGGCAGCTTGATGAACGGGATCTCCACGCCCATGTCACCGCGGGCTACCATCACACCGTTAGAAACGTCGATGATACGGTCGATGTCGTCCACACCGCTCTGGTTCTCGATCTTAGAGATGATCTCAACATCCTCATAGCCGAGGCTGTCGATATAGTCGCGCAACTTGATGACGTCGTCCGCCGAACGGACGAAGGAAGCCGCGATCACATTCACGCCCATCTTCAGACCAAACTCGATATCGGCACGGTCCTTTTGGCTGATATACGGCATATTGATCGAATAACCGGGGATATTGATGCTCTTGCGGTTCGACAATCTGCCGCCGGTGAGGATACGGGTGACGATGCAATCCTCCTCCACCGCCTCGACTCTCGCGGAGATCTTGCCGTCATCGAAGAGGATCACTCTGCCGATACTGGTGTTGTCGCGGCGGAAGGTATCGATCAGCTTCGGGTACGAGAGCGAAACGCCCTCGCTGTCGCCGTGCCCCTCGGTCGCGTACAGGCGATATTCCTGCCCCTCGTCGAGCATCACGGCGCCGTCCTCAAAGGTGCCGACACGAATCTCGGGACCCTTGGTGTCGAGCAGGAGCGCAACCGTCTGTCCGCTCTTGGCGATCGCCTTCTTCACGGTGTTGAAGCGCTTTTCCATCTCGCCATACTCACCGTGTGACATGTTGAAGCGCGCAACGTTCATGCCTGCGTCGATCATCTTCAACAATGTCTCGACGTTATCGCACGCGGGACCGATCGTGCACACAATCTTGGTCATTCTAATGATAAAACCCCCAGTTATGTTGATAATAGTTATTCATTATCACTATAATAACAGTAAAACCAAGGGAAGTAAAGGGTTTTTTCTGTTTTTTTTGCACGACTTTTACCTGATGATAAAATGAAACGGAGGAAAACGAATTATGGTTCTCCTCCGTCGTTTTTATTCACTTGTTTTTGTCGGTCGATTCACCAGTACGATCCCCACCGCGGTGAGGATGATGCTGACGATATACAGCGGCTCAAGGATCTGATCCTCGCCGAGGATGATGAACGACCACAGCGCACCTGTGACGGGGATCAGCATATTGAACACCAATATCTGACCTGCCTCATGCAGGACGAGCAGCGCCGTCCACAGCGTGAATGCCGCCGCGGAGACAAAGGCGAGGAACAGCACGATCCCGACGCTCTGCCATGTCAGCGGAAAACATCCGCCCATGAAGAGCGCGATCAGCAGGATCACCAGACCGCCGAAGCTGAGCTGATAGACGGTGCTCTCATAAACGATGCCCTTTGACACACGCTTGCCGACAAAGGAACCTGCCGTATTCAGCAGCATGGAGATCAGCACCAACCCCTCTCCCATGAACGAAAAGCCGTCCAGCGCAGTGTTGTTTACGAGGAAGATCCCCGTCATGCCGATCAGTACGCCGACGACCTTCCACACTGTCAGGCGTTCGCCCTTAAAAAACAGCGGCGCGAATAATACGGCAAAGAATGCCGAAGCCGCCGTGATGATCGAGGTCTTGGTTGCCGTGGTGTTGGCTACGCCGATATAGTTGAGGATGTACATCAACCCCGTCTGCAAAAAGCCGTAGAGCAGCACGCCGCCGACACGCTCCCCGGGTACGGTCGGTACGCGTCGGTTCTTGCACCACGTAAAGACGAGCACCATCAGCCCTGCCAGCACAAAGCGCACGCCCGCGAACATCAGCTTATCCGCAATCGAGGTGATGTGAAGCACCCCATATCCGTATTTGATGACCGGGTACGCCGAGCCCCACAGCACGGTACACAGCACCGCCGCGAGCATGGCGACCCATTTTCGTTTTAATATGTTTTGCATAGTTGGTTATGATACTGCTCTTTCATTTTAATCGGTTGATACTAAGTATCCATTAAACGCTTTAACAAATTTGTTAGCGAGAAATTTCGCAGAGCAAGGCGGAGGACGCAGGCATACTGGCGTATGTCAAGGACGACAACACCGCTATGCGGAATTTAACGCAATAAATGTTAATGTGTTTTAATGATACTTAGTATGAGATTGCCACATCGCTGAACACGCGTGTTCGCTCCTCGCAATGACAATTCTATAACAAACAGAGCCGCGGTATCCCCACGGCTCCAAACGTTTATCTATCGCTTAAATTGACATAATCCTTCTCCTGACACACGCTCATATAAGCGGGTCGGATGATCTTCTTGACGTTCAGGAGTTCCTCAATACGGTGGGCGCTCCATCCCGCGATACGCGCCACGGCAAAGATCGGGGTATACAGCTCCTCGGGCAAGCCGAGCATCTTGTACACAAAGCCCGAATAGAAGTCCACGTTAGCGGATACGCCCTTGTACATCTTGCGGTGCTCCGCGATGACCAGCGGCGCTAAACGCTCGATGCGGCTGTACAAGCCGTATTCATCGGTCATCCCCTTTTCTTCGGCAAGCATCTCGACAAAGCCCTTGAAGACACGGGCACGGGGATCGGAGATGGAGTAGACCGCGTGACCGATACCGTAGATCAGACCGCTGCGGTCGAACGCGTCCTTCGACAGGATCCGGTTCAGATAAGCGGCGATCTCGTCATCATCCGTCCAATCCTTGACCTGATACTTGATCTCGTTCATCATGCCCATCACGCGCTTGTTCGCGCCGCCGTGCTTGGGGCCTTTCAGCGAGCACAACGCCGCGGCGATCGCGGAATAGGTGTCGGTGCCCGAGGAGGTGACGACGCAGGTGGTGAAGGTGGAGTTATTACCGCCGCCGTGCTCCGCGTGGAGCATCAGCGCCATATCCAGTACCTCCGCCTCCAGCGCGGTAAATTGACGATCCTCGCGCAGGGTGCTCAAGAGGATCTCCGCCGTGTGCTCACAGCGCTCGGGATTATGGATGAACAGGCTCTCGCCGTTGGAATAGTGATTGTACGCCTGATAGGAATAGACGGTCAGCAGCGGGAACAGCGAGATCAGCTTCAGGCACTGGCGCAGGACATTGTCGATCTCGAGATTCATGACGTCGTTGTCGTAGGACGCCAAGGTCAGTACCGCCTTCGCCAACGCGGTCATCATATCTTTTCCGGACGCCTTGAGGATGACGTCGCGCACAAAGTGCTTGGGCAGCACGCGTGAATCGGACAACAGCTCCATAAAGCCGTCCAGCTCCTCTTTGTTCGGCAGCTTGCCGAACAGGAGCAGATAGGTAACTTCCTCAAATCCGAGGCGTTTGTCACGGTGACAGCCCGCGATGATATCTTCGATATTCACACCGCGATAAAAGAGCTTGCCATCGGTGGGGACGGGCTTGCCGTCCACGATCTTATTCTGGCGGATCTCACTGATATCCGTCAGTCCGGTCAGTACGCCGCGACCGTTGAGGTCACGCAGACCGATATTGACATTATATTTGGAATACAACTCTTTATCGATATTGTCGTTCTGTACACAGCTGTTCGCCAACTGCTGGATTCTTTCATCATTGGTACGAACCTGAGGCATAGCTTCACTTCCTTTTTCTTCGGCTTCGTTGTTGTTCATGTTATCCAGTTTATTATACCGTATTTTATTCAAATAGTCAAATCGATTTTGTCGATGGAGTTCTTCGTTACCATACATCTGAACAGAAATAGGGCGTTGGAACATGAATCACGTCGGCTGAGGAAGCAAAACGCCAACGGAGGGATGGACATCGACCATCCGCAGAATGACGGGCGTGGATAATTGCAGAAACCGTAGATAGGGCGGATCAGGCACCTGCGGCGCCGGACGACCGATGGTCGTCCCTACGGAAGCAGAGATATGCTCCGCATTTTATCCTCATGTATTGGAATGGTTTCGGGAGCAGCAAGCCGCTCCCCTACGGTAGACGTTTTATCTGCTACGCATTTGGATGGCATATTTTCAGAAAAGTTTCGGGAGGGGCAAGCCCCTCCCCTACAATGAACGTTGCAGTGAATTTGTAGGGAAAAACTTTGCTCATAACCGATTCTTCACACAAACTCCCCTTTCCGTTCATAATTTGTTCATAATTCCAACAATTTACTCACACAAAGCCCCCGTATACTATAGGCATAACAGAAAAACACATTACAAATCGTCATTGCGAATCCTTGACACAGCTATCAAGGATGCGGCAATCTCAACCAAACCAACAACAGCCCACCGGAAAGGAGAATCACCATGGCTTTTACTTATATCTTCAAACGAGTTGAAAAGAAATACATGCTCACCAAGGAGCAGTATGAATCCCTGATCGAGGCGATCACCCCTTATATGGAGATCGACCAATACGGCGAGACCGAGATCCGCAACATCTACTTCGATAACGCCGACGACGAGCTGATCGAGACCTCGCTGAGAAAGCCTACCTATAAAGAAAAACTCCGCCTTCGCTCCTACGGTACACCCGGTTCCGACAGCACCGTGTTCTTTGAGATCAAGAAGAAATACCGCGGCATCGTCTACAAGCGCCGCATCTCCATGACGCTGAGCGAAGCGTATGAATATATCGAGAGCGGCAAGCTCCCCTCCCACCTCGAGGGCAACATCCCCGTCGAGATCGACTACATGATGCGCCGCTACCACTTAAGCCCCAAGGCGTTCATCAGCTACCGCCGTGTGGCATGGGCAGGCAAGGATAACCCCGACCTGAGGATCACCTTCGACCGCGACATCACCTCACGCTATGACGACACCCGACTCGAGAGCGAGACAGACGGTCACAAGGTGCTCGACACAAACACTTACCTGATGGAGATCAAGATCCCCGGCGCGATGCCCTTATGGCTGGCTCACGCCCTCAGCGAGAGAGGCATCTTCTCCCACAGCTTCTCCAAATTCGGCACCGCCCACGTCCAGCAGAAGATTAAGATGGCGTCAGGCTTCTGATACCGTCAATCAATATAAAATGTCATTGTGGGTAGTAAAACCCATGCGACGTTACGACAACCGATAAACACTGATCACTAACCACTGATCACTAAAAAATTGGATATACTCAAAGGAGGAACAGATTATGACATTCAACACGATTTTTACCGGCGACAGCATCACCCTGGTACAGGGACTCATTGCCACAGGCGTAGCGCTTGTGCTCGGATTCATTTCATCCTACGTTTACCGCTTTAAGAGCTATTGCTCCAAGAGCTTTGCCGTCACACTCACCATCATCCCCGCGATCGTAGCGATGCTGATCATGATGGTCAACGGCCTGTCCGCAGGCGCGGGCATCGCGGTACTCGGCGTATTCTCACTGGTGCGCTTCCGCTCTCAGCCCGGCTCCTCCCGCGAGCTGCTGGCGATCATGCTTTCCATGGCGATCGGTCTGGCGTGCGGCGGCGGTTACGTCACCTTCGCGGTATTCGCGGCAGTGGTCGTGTGTATCGTCTGGATGGTTCTCTTCGCCACTCCCTTCGGCAACACCGCCAAGAAGGAGCTGCGCATCGAGATCCCCGAGAACCTCGACTATGAAGGACTTTTCGACGACATCTTCAAAGAATTCACCACCAAGAACGAGGTCATCACTGTCAAGACCGTCCAGATGGGCAGCGTCTATGAGCTCAGATATCACATCGCTCTGAAAAAGGATAAGAACGAGAAGGCGTTCATCGACGCGATCCGCGCCAGAAACGGCAACCTGCCCGTATCCTGCGGCAGAGCTAAGAATGAGACGGAACTCTAAAGCATGTTTTTCTTCTTCATCAAATATATTTCGGATATTATCAACCATCAGGCAAATATAACCCAGCCCTCTACTCCTCTAACGATATATCCAAACAGGTAGCGGCGACACTCATCATCGGGTGCCGCCGTTATCTGTCTGTTTTATCCTCATTAATTGATAAAAAATCTTGCTTCTCCATGGCAAACATCGTATAATAATAAGGAACGAATACCGTATACAGCACAAATCCGGCGGAGGTCCCTATGTCACAGTTAACGCAAAAAGCCATACAGAATTCCTTTACCAAGCTGCTCGACAGCAAGCCCATCGACCGCATCACCATCAAGGATATCACCTCCGACTGCGGCATTTCGCGCAACACCTTCTATTACCATTACGCCGATCTGCCCGCGCTGGTCGAAGAAATGCTGATGGACAACTCCGAAAAGATGATCAAAGCCTATCCCTCGATTGATTCGCTCGAGGAATGCGTCAACGTCGCCGCACAGTTTGTGTTGCAGAACAAACGTGCCGCCGGGCATATCTACAACTCATCCCACCGCTATATCTATGAGCGCTGCCTGATGAAGGTCTGCCGCGAGGTGGTCGCCGAATACTTTGCCGTCGCGATCCCGCAGGACGCCTTCAACAACGAGGAACGAGAGCTGTTGATCGAATACTATAAGTGTGTCAGCTTCGGCATCATTGCCGACTGGTGTGATAAGGGCATGAAGGACGATTACACCGCATCCTTCAAAAAGCTGCTCGATCTGCGCCGAAAGATGCTTCCCAGCGACTTCATCAAATAATCACTGCATTTTGACTCCCTTTTCAGGGAGTTATTTTTGCGCAAAAGGGAGGATATGCCCAAATTTTGGGCAAAAAAAATTCTTTGCGAATGGTGTTTTTAATTCTTTTATAGTATTTTATATAAGTATTAAAGAACATCGAAGGTGAAAGAATGAAATTATCCAAAGCGATTGTAAAGCTGCGCGTACCGATCGTACTGCTGACGCTGGTGCTGATGATCCCGGCGTTCATCTTTATGGTCAATACGCGCATCAATTATGATATGCTTACCTACCTGCCCGAGAGCATGGACACCGTCAAGGGTCAGAACATCCTGATGGATGAGTTCGGCAAGGGCGCGTTCTCGTTCATCATCCTGGAGGATATGCCCGACAAGGACGTTGCCGCGCTCAAGGAAAAGGTCGAGCAGGTCGAACAGGTCGACAGCGTGTTGTGGTACAACAACCTCGCTGACATCTCCGTCCCCAAGGAGTTTTTACCCGAAAAGGTGTACAGCGCGTTCAACACCGACCACAGCACCGTGATGGCGGTCTTCTTCAAGACCTCCACCTCGTCCGATGAAACGATGGACGCGATCCGCGAGATCCGCTCCATCACGGGTGAAAAATGCTTTGTCTGCGGTCTGTCGGCACTGGTCACCGATCTGAAAGACCTGTGCGAGCGGGAAGAGCCCATCTATGTCGGCATCGCCGTCATCCTCGCGCTGATCGCGATGATCGTCCTGCTGGATAACTGGTTGATCCCGGTGGTATTCCTCGCCTCCATCGGCATGATGATCGTGCTCAACCTCGGCACCAACTTCTTCCTCGGCGAGATCTCCTACATCACCAAGGCGCTGTCCGCGGTGTTACAGCTCGCCGTCACGATGGACTACAGCATTTTCCTGTGGCACAGCTATAACGAACAAAAACAGATCCACAGCGATAACAAAGAGGCGATGGCGGTCGCGATCCACCAAACCTTCCTCTCCGTTGTCGGCTCCTCTGTCACCACGATCGCAGGCTTTATCGCCCTGTGCTTCATGACCTTTACGCTCGGTCGTGACCTCGGTATCGTCATGGCAAAGGGCGTGCTCTTCGGCGTGATCGGTTGCCTGACCGTTCTGCCGGCGCTGATTTTGATCCTCGACAAGCCGCTGTCAAAGCTCAATCACCGCTCGCTGATCCCGAGCATGAAGAAGCTCTCGGGCGGCATCGTCAAGATCTTCCCCGTATTTCTGATTATCTTCGTCCTGTTGATCCCGCCGTTTTTGTACGGCTACATCCAGACCAACAACGAGGTTTACTACGATATGGCAGACTGTCTGCCCAAGGAAATGGACTTTGTCATCGCGAACACCAAGCTTAGCGAGGACTTCAACATCTCCTCCACCCATATGGTGCTGATGGACAGCTCCATCGATAATAAAGAGGTCAAAAAGATGATCGGCGAGATGGAACAGGTGGACGGCGTCAAGCAGGTATTGGGTATCGAAAGCCTGCTCGGCTCTACTGTCCCCGAGGACATCCTGCCCTCCCACATCAAGGATATATTAGAGAACGACCGCTATGAACTGCTGCTCATCAACAGTGAGTATCACAGCGCCAGCGACGCGGTCGGCGCGCAGATCGACTCCCTCAATGAGATCCTGCACCGCTATGACCCCAAGGGCATGCTCATCGGCGAGGCGCCGTGCATGAAGGATATGATCGACACCACGGGACACGACTTTGAGGTCGTCAACCTGATCTCGATCATCGCGATCTTCGTCATCATCATGCTGGTGGAGCGCAGTATCAGCCTGCCGTTCATCCTGATCTCCGTCATCGAGCTCGCCATCTTCATCAACCTCGGTCTGCCTCACTACTTCGGTGAGTCACTGCCGTTCATCGCACCCATTTGTATCAGCACGATCCAGCTCGGCGCGACCGTCGACTACGCGATATTGATGACGACGCGCTACAAATCAGAGCGACTCGCGGGCGTGGACAAAAAGGAAGCCATGCGCACCACCCTCACCGCTTCCATCCCCTCCATCCTCGTCAGCGGCGTCGGCTTGTTCGCGGCGACCTTCGGCGTGGCGGTCTACTCCGACATCGACATCATCAGCTCCATGTGTATGCTCTTAGCACGCGGCGCCGTGATCAGCATGTTGATGGTCATCTTCATCCTGCCGGCGTTGCTGCTGCTCTGTGACAAGCTCATCTGCTACACCACCATGGGCATGCGCAAATGCGTCAGGAAACATTGATCGAACGAATCGATTTTATATAGAAAAGGAGAGTAATTATGAAAAGACTGATCAAACTGATGAGCATCATCCTTTGCTTGACGATTGCTCTGTCGACCTCGTTGATGGGTGTATTCGCCCTGTCGCTCAAGGGCATCAGCCTCAAATCCGACGACGACAAGGCGACCGCCGATGAAGCGCCGCTCTTTAAGGACGAGACCGTCTATGTCATGGCAAAAGCGGACGGTACGGTTGACAAAATCATCGTCAGCGACTGGATCAAGAACAATAACAAAGCCGACGTCATCAAGGACGTCGCCGCCCTCGGCGATATCGAAAACGTCAAGACCGACGCGTCCTTCACGATGGACAGCGACAACATGCGCGTCTGGCAGACAAACGGCGAGGATCTGTATATCCGGGGTAAGGGCACCGAAAAGCTGCCCGTCGATCTGTCCCTGACCTACACCCTCGACGGCAAGGTCGTCACCCCCAACGAGATCGCCGGTAAGAGCGGCGACGTCACCATCCGCTTTGACTACACTAACAATCAGTACGAAAACGTTGAGATCGACGGCAAGAAAGAGCGCATCTATGTGCCGTTCTTCATGCTGTCGGGACTGTTCCTCGACAGCACAAACTTTAGCGACGTTCATGTCACCAACGGCAAGGTCGTCTCCGACGGCGACCGCATCATCGTAGCGGGCATCGCGTTCCCGGGCTTACAGCACGATCTGGGGCTCAGCCGCGACACCGCCGAGATCCCCGACTACTTTGAGATCACCGCCCATACCGACAACTTCAAGCTGGGCACCACCGTCACCATCGCCGCCAACGGCTTGTTCGACAAGCTCGGCACGGATAAGATCGACAGCGTTAAGGAGCTGAACAGCTCTCTCGACAAGCTCGACTCCGCCATGTCGGCGCTGATCGACGGCTCCTCACAGCTGTACAGCGGTCTGAACACCCTGCTCGAAAGCTCCGGCACACTGACCTCGGGCGTTGACGCGCTTTATGACGGCTCCGTACAGCTCAACGACGGCGCGAAGCAGGTCAACAGCGGCGCGGGCGCACTGGAAAACGGCGCGGCGACCCTGAGTGCGGGCAGCGTTACGCTGGACAACGGCGCGCTCGATCTGTACAGCGGACTGAACACCCTCGATCTCAACAGCTCCAAGCTCACCGACGGCAGCAACGCCACCTTCTCCGCACTGCTCTCCACCGCGCGCACCTCACTGCAGAACGCGGGTCTGGAGGTTCCCGAGCTGACAAAGGATAATTACGCCGCCGTACTCGATCAGCTCGTCAAACAACTCTCCGACGAGAATGTCAAGGCACAGGCGACCGCCGCCGCAAAGGAAAAGGTCACCGCGGCAGTCGAAGCGAATCGTGAAACCATTACCGCCGCTGTCACCGCCGCCGTCAGAGAAAACGTAACGGCACAGGTCACCGCAGGCGTACATGATCAGGTCACCGCCGCCGTGATCGGCAGCATGGGCTACAGCGTAGACGAATACAACGCGGCAGTAGCCGCGGGCATGGTCGATGAAGCGACACAGGCACAGGTCGCGGGCGCGATCGAAGCACAGATGAACTCCGACAGCACACAGGCGACCATCGCCGCCCTCACTGATCAGAATATGCAGAGTGAAGCGGTACAGGCGACCGTCACCTCTAACGTTGACGCAAAGATCGCTTCACTGATCGACGAGAATATGCAGAGCGACGAGGTGCAAAAGGCGATCTCCGACGCACTGGCAAGCGCCAAGGCAGGCAGAGAAAAGATCACGGCGCTCAAGGCACAGCTCGACAGCTACGGCACCTTCAACTCAGGCTTGAAGGATTACACCAACGGCGTAGGCGCGGCGACAGGCGGCGCGTCACAGCTCCACAGCGGCACCTCCACCCTCCGCAGCGGAGCCGCCGATCTCAGCGCGGGCGCTTCTCAGCTCCATTCGGGCACACAATCGCTCAGCGAGGGCGCGTCACAACTGACCGACGGCATCCTCACTCTCAAGGACGGCGTACCTGCCCTGACTGAGGGCGTGACATTACTGCGCGACGGCGCCATGACGCTCAACGAAGGACTGAAAACCTTCAACACCGAGGGCATCAGCAAGATCACCTCGCTCAAGGACAGCGACCTCGGCAAGATCGCCACCCGCCTGAAAGCGACCGCTGATGTCGCCAAGCACTACAAGTCCTACTCCGGTCTGACCGATGAGATGGACGGTGAGGTCAAATTCATCTACAAGACCGAAGAGATCGAATAACACTGTCAATATCAAAGAGGCTGCACACCCGCAGCCTCTTTTTTATGCTGTAAAAAACACTACCTCCAAAACAAAAAGCATGATTGATTTTTTCTGCCTCATATGGTAGAATAAGAAAAACCATTCCGCAGAACAACGAATCATGGAGGTCAAGACATGAAATTACAGGAATCCGGCGAAATGTATCTGGAGACGATCCTGGTATTGTCAAAAGAAAAGAGCTTTGTCCGCGCCATCGACGTAGGCGAGCACATGGGCTATTCCAAGCCCTCCGTCAGCCGCGCGATCGGACTCTTGCGCAACGGCGGCTTTGTCGAGGTCGGCGACGGCGGCGGTCTGAGCCTGACCGAAACAGGCAAAGAGGTCGCCGAAAAAATCTATGAACGCCACAGATACCTGACTAAAATGCTGATGGAGATGGGCGTCGATGAAGAGACTGCTACTCAGGACGCGTGCCGCATGGAGCATGTGGTATCGGACAAGTCCTTTGCCGCTATCAAAGAATATTTCCATTATAACGAAGCGTAACGCTCGGCATTTTCTCAAACAAAGCAAAAATCACCCACTGCGTCAATCACAGTGGGTGTCTTTATAAACGATTTTATTATGCTTTTGCGATCGCGTCGAGGATCGCGGTCTTGGGCTGTACACCGATCATACGCGCCGCCTCAGCGCCATCCTTAAAGACGATCAGTGTCGGCACGCTCATGATGCCGTACTCCATCGCGATGTCGCCGCACTCGTCGATGTCGACCTTGTACACCGCATAGAAGCCGTCGCTCTCAGCGCCGATCTCTTCGACCGTGGGGGTCAGCATCTTACACGGACCGCACCATGTCGCAAAGAAATCGACCAGTGTGACGCCGCTCTTGATTTTCTCAGCAAAATTACTGTCATTTAAATGTTCTACTGCCATGATTTGTACCTCCGTTTATAATTTGAGCTGATTATAGCATATTATATCCGCAAAGTCTATCAATAATTTATGAACAAATCGAAATAATAATACTAAATAAAGGAGTGTTGACTATGTACGATCTTATCATCATCGGAGGCGGCGTCGCGGGCATGACCGCCGCGATCTACGCCGCGCGTTCGGGACTGTCTACGCTGATCATTGAAAAGGCGGGCTTCGGCGGACAGGCGGCGCTCACCGCCAAAATAGAGAACTATCCCTCCTACAAAGAGATCGACGGCTTTCAGCTCGCCGCGGATATCAAGGCTCAGGTCGACGCGCTGGGCGTAGAGAGCCTATCTGCGCAGGTGCAAAGCCTGACAAAAAAAGAGGACATCTTCACCGTCACGACCGACAGCGACAGCTATCAGTCCAAAGCCGTCATCATCGCCAACGGCGTTCGCCGCAGAGAGCTGGGCATCCCCGGTGAGGATGAATTCCGCGGACGCGGCATCAGCTGGTGCGCGGTATGCGACGGCGGCTTCTTCCGCAAAAAGAAAACCGCTGTCATCGGCGCGGGCAACTCGGCGCTGAGCGACGCGATCTATCTCTCCAACCTCTGTGAAGAGGTCTATCTGATCTTCCGTCGCGACTATCCCACCGCGACCAAGAGCTATATGGACAAGCTCGAAAACATCGATAACATCCACCTCATGCCGCGCCATATCCCCGTCGAGATCAAGGGCGAACGCCTTGTCACCTCGCTCACGATCAAGAATATCGACAGCGGTGAAGAGACCGACCTCGCCGTCAACGGCGTATTTGAGGCGATCGGTCTGATCCCCGATAACGATGTTTTCGCCGAGCTTGCCGAGCTGGACGAGAACGGTTATCTGATCACCGACAACGAGATGCGCACCAAGACACCCGGACTGTTCGCCGCGGGTGATACGCGCCAAAAGTCCCTGCGCCAGATCGTGACCGCGTGCTCCGACGGCGCTCAGGCTGCTACCGCGGCGCATGACTACATTTCGGATACTCGCTTGCGCTCAAACATCGATACAATTCCTCAGTCACCTAACGGTGACAGCTCCTTTTCCTAAAAGGAGCCTAAGTAAATGATGACCGCAATAAAAAAGCGTTTGTTCAACCTACAGGACAAGGGCTATCAGGCGGGCTCCGTCAAGCTGAATCCGTCTGTCGATCCCGATACCATCATCGGTGTAAGGATACCGGCTCTGCGACAACTCGCCAAGGAGCTGAAAGGGACGGATGAAGCGGCGAAATTTATCAAGGTTCTCCCGCATGAATACTTTGAAGAATACCAGCTCCACAGCTTCCTGATCGGCTTTATCAAGGATTTTGACGAGGCGTTACGACAGGCAGACCGCCTGCTGCCGTATCTGGGCAGCTGGGCGCTGACCGACTCCATGCGCTTCAAGGCGTTCGACCGTGACCCCGAGCGGCTCCTGTCGCAGGTCGACCGATGGTTGAAGGATGACCACCCTTATACTGTGCGCTACGGCATCCTATGCCTGATGAACTACTTTCTCGACGACCGATTCAAACAAGAATATCCCGATCGGGTCAGCAGGGTGCAAAGCGACGAATACTACGTCAGGATGATGCAGGCGTGGTATTTTGCCACCGCGCTCGCCAAGCAGTATGATGCCGTCCTGCCCTATCTGACCGAGCGTCGAATGGAGCCGTGGGTACATAACAAAACAATCCAAAAGGCGATCGAGAGCTACCGTATCACAGCAGAGCAAAAAGCCTATCTGCGGACATTGAAAGTTAAGTAATCGTATCAAAATACTTATCGGTTGAGATTGCAACAGCCCCTTGACGCGCGGTCAAGGGGCTTCGCAATGACGATAAATAAAAAGCCGACGGTGAGTTATCCTCTCCGTCGGCGTTATTTATCGTATGGATCAAACAGCGGCAGTGATGACGCCTGTCTGTCTGTTCGGGATCGCGAACGCTACGTTGATCGCGTGGTCGCCGATACGCTCGATATCGATCAGCATGTTCAGGAAGGTCGTGCCCGCCTCGGCATTACACTCGCCCTTGTTCATGCGCTGGATGTGATTCTGCTTGTAGTCATCCTTGCAGTCATCCACGCTGTCCTCCGCCTGGATGATCCGCTCGATCAGCTCGGGAGAACCGCCCTGCGCGTTGAACATCGCAAAGCTCAGCTCCATCAGGCTGCGGCACTTGTCGCTGATATCGCGCATCTCACCCATCGCCGTGTCGGAGAAGGTGAGGTTTTCATCGATGATGGTGCGCACATATTCGACAATGTTCTCGGCGTGGTCGCCGATACGCTCCAGATCCTGAATCGCACTGTACATCGCCGCGACGATCTGTCTGTCGTGATCCTCGAGGTCGAGGGCGTTGATCTTGACGATATAATCGGTGATCTCCTTAGAGAGATAGTCGATGACCTTCTCTCTGTCAAGCACCTTGTCGATCGAATCTTTGTCCCGATCGAAGAACGCGATCATCGCGCGGTTATAGTTCTTCTGCACCAGACGGCTCATGCGCGCGACTTCCTTCTCACACGCGAGCACCGCCATGGGAGGGGTGGTCAGGATACGGTTGTCGATGTATTCGACCGCCATCTTGTCCTTCTCCGGATCCTCCTCGTAGGGCAGGATCTTCTGGGTCAGCTTCACCATCCAGTTGGAGAACGGCATCAACAGTACCATGTTGACGACATTGAAGAAGATGTGAGAAGCGGATACCTGCGCGGCAGCACTGTCGGGCAGGATCTTGGCGATCGTCTGCGAGACCGGGAGGATCATTGTCAGCGGCACCAGTACGATCACACCGAACAGGGTAATAAGCAGGTTCAGGATCGCGACCTGTTTTGCGTTGCGCTTCGCGCCCGCGGCGGACAGGAACGCCGGCATACACGCGCCGAGGTTCATGCCGTAGACGATGAAGATCGCCTGATCGATGCCGATCGCGCCTGATAACGCCAGCGCCATCAGGATACCGACCGATGCAGACGAGCTCTGGATCACGGCGGTAATCGCCGTACCCAGCAGAATCCCGATAAAGGGATTATTGACGCTGGAGAGGATGTCGTTGATCATGCCGTTCTCGTTGAGGCTCTTCAACGCGCCGGACATCATGTCCATGCCGAAGAAGAGGATACCGAAGCCGGCTAAGATCTGACCGTAATACTTATAGTTGTTCTTCTTGACGAACATCATCACGATAACGCCGATGAAGATGAACAGCGGCACGATGCTCGACATATCAAAGGACAACAGCACCGAGGTCATACAGGTACCGATCTTGGATCCGAAGAGGATACCGACCGTCTGTGCCAGCTCCATCATACCGGCGTTGGTAAAACCGACTACCATCGCCGCCGTCGCTGAGGAGCTTTGGATCACGGCGGTAACGACCAGACCGACCAGCATGCCGAGATACTTGTTTGCGGTGATCTTCTCGAGCAGGTTACGCAGTTTGTTACCCGCGGCAAGCTCCAGACCGTCACCCATGTACTTCATACCCAGGAAGAACAGTCCCAAGCCGCCGAGCACTTCAAATAAACTGAATATACTCATTTTGAACTCCATTTTGTCAGCTTTTCAAAAAGAAAAGCAGTGCTAAAGGAGCATCGCAGCCGCAATACTCCGTTCCGTTATACAGGGTGTTTTTCAAATTACCCTATGATAATAATACTAAATCGAAAAGTCAATTATTTTCTAAATAAGAAAATTAAAAGAAAAATGCACAAAATCGGCAAAGTATACAAACCTTCCCTCTTTTGTGCATATAATATCACCAAAAAATCTTTATTCTTATATTGTTCTTTCATCGGTAACGATAGGGTGACAGGAATAATTCGAACCGTGGTTTTGACGGGCATATTTCCGCCTGCCCATTGTTAAAATCCTCGCGAACCCGTCAGGGTTCGCTGTGGTTTTGCCGCGGTCAGACAAAAATCTGCTCCGTCAAAACTCCGAAGGACTGAAAATGTGCAAGATTTCGAGCAAGTTTCGGTGCAGAAAGTGCAGGCAGGCTGGCGCCTGCCAAGATCGATAAGCCGAAAATTGCCGAAATATTGCCATTTTCAGCAGGTTCGGATTATTCCTGTCACCCTATGCTCGACCGCGTCATGCTCTGTGTCGAGGTAATCCTTTAGGAATGAAGGATAAAAGCGATGGTGTTCCAGCTCCTCGATCGGTACCCAAATCATACGTTCTTTATCATTGAAATGGGTATAGCTGTTGCTGTACAGCTCCTTTGTCCCGCGCGGCTTCATCAAAAAGTAGAATGATATCTCGTGACACGACAGCCCCTTGTCATAGGCGCCGTCGCCGTTCCAGAAGTTTTCGTGAATGACGGCAAGACGGTCGATCTCATACCGAACGCCTGTTTCCTCAGCCACCTCGCGCAAAACCGCCTGTTGAGCCGTTTCACCGTGATGGACGCCGCCGCCGACAGAATAGAGATACTCTTCTTTTTCATTTCCGACCAACAAAACACAACCGTCCTCGACGATGATCGCGGCGGCTCGGTATCGGAACCAGTCTTTTCCCTCTGTAAAACAACAATCGCGAGTCATGTTTTCTCCTGTCATCGGGACGGTGTGTGCGGCTTCACATACACTGTGTTGTAGTGCACATAGATCACCTTGCCGGGCAGAGCGCCGTTGGGCTTGCTCACATTCTTGACGCGGGTATAATCGACCGGCACCTGCGCGCTGTCCCTGCCCTTGCTGTGTGCGGCGGCGATCTGTGCCGCCTCCATGATCGCGGTATCGCTGATCTCCTTGCCCTCGGCGCAGATGATCACGTGCGTGCCGTGGATGCCCTTGGTGTGCAGCCACATATCATTCTTTTGCGCCGTTTTCAGCGTCAAAAGATCATTCTGCTTATTGTTCCTGCCGACGAGTATTCGAAAGCCGTCGGAGCTTGTGTATTCGATCGGCGGCAGGGGCTTATCCTTGCGCTTAACATTCCCCTTCTGTGCCTTGAGATATCCTTGCTCTCTGAGCTCCGTGCGGATCGCGGACAGCTCCGATTCCGTTTCACAGCGCGACAGCTCATCCTGCACGCTCTCAATATAGCTGAGCTCCTCGGTCGCCTTTTCGATCTGCTCGGTGAGCATTGTTTCACGCGTCTTAGCCTTGTTATACTCCTTATAGAACCGCTGGGCGTTCATCGCGGGCGAGATCGTGGGATTGAGGCGGATCGTCAGCGGCGCGTTATCCTCGGCATAAAAGTTCTCCACCGTTACGGCGCTTGCTCCGCGCTCGATGCGGTACAGGTTCGCCTGCAAGAGGTCGCCTTTGATCCGCAGCTGTTCACGGTCGGCGCACTTCTTCAAGTCCGCTCGTTGCAGATTGATCTTGCGCGACAGGCGGTCGATGGTATTGCTCAGCAGCTTGCCGATATCGGCGGACTTCGCCTTCATCCGCGCGAGGCGGTCACGATCGGAGAAGAAGGTGTCGAGCAGTTCGCTGTAGCTCTCAAAATGTCTGACATTCAACGCGCCCTCGTACTGGCGCACATCCATAAAGCAAAAATCCATCGGCGAGCCGTCCGCCTTGTCAATCAAGGTCGGCTCTCCTTTGCCCTCTTCAACGAGCTTTTTCAATGCGCTGACCTGCGCTTGCATACCGTCCTTTTCGGCGCGATAGCACAGCTCACGCGCGACCATCGGCGAGATGCCTTGAATCGTGTTCAGCACCGCGCGGTCATCGCCGCCGAGCGCTGTGATCCGCTCGACGATCTCCTCGGGCGTACATTCCTCGATACACAGCTTATCCTGCATACGGGGCAGCTCATACGGCATCTTCGGGAGCAGGACGCGCTCCTCGGATACCGAAAAATCGATCCTCCGCACCGTGTCGATGACCCTGTCCTCGCCGTCGGTGAGAACGGCATTGGAGTAGCGCCCCATGATCTCGATATACAGCCGCAGCTGTTCGCGGTCGCCGATCTCATTGATCGCCTCAAAATGCAGGCACAAAACGCGCTCGTTCTTCGGCTGGGTGATATCGCTGAGCCGTGCGCCGCCGAGGCGCTTTCTCAAAAGCATACACAGCATCGGCGGTACGGGAGGATTCTCGATCGAGCAGGCAGAGATATGCACCCTCGGCGCATCCGACAGGCGGATCAGCACCTTCTTTGCGCCGTCCTGCGTGCGAAACGCGAACACCAGCTCGTCACGCGCCGGCTGATAGATTTGATTGACGCGCGAGCCGATCAGTACGTCGCTCATCTCGCGCCGCACCATCGTCATCATAATGCCGTCAAATGCCATGCTCTCACCTCCAAATAGCTTTTCAATATGTAACCACTATTACGAATTCATCACGATTAAGGAAAAAATATTTACTCTCAGAGTGTGTTTTGATATAATCGAACCGCAAGGAGTTATCTCCATAAACGGTAGACGGTTAACCCTCTCAATAGCGGAGGGCATATACCCTCCGCTCTATGCTCACACGCAGCAGGAAAGGAGGGTGAAGATAATGGAATATGCAACGATCGTTACATTGTTAATCATCATGTGTATCATTTTATCCATAAAAAAATAACCGCCCTCTTGCCCAGCGCGGTTATTTTTTTCATAAACCAATTGGGCTAACCGTCTATCGGATAGCTCCTTGTAATTATATTATAATCCATTTTATGCATTTGTCAATTACTATCGCAAAATATTCAATAGCTTTACGAATTTCCCGTACCTATCCTCGCCGATAAATACCACTTTATCAAATCCCAGATCGATATATAACTTCAATGCCGGATAATTATCTAAGTCCACACCGATAGACAGCTCGCTATATCCCTGTGCTTTTGCTTCTTCCATAATGAAAGAAACCAACTTTCTGCCGATACCCTGTCTTCTGTATCCTTCTTTGACGATCAGGCGAGATACATACAGCCTCTTTTCAGGGATCGTATAATCAGCGTCATCAGCGTCTTTTACCACAGATATCTCGCCGATAAACGTACCGTCGATCGTATAGACGTAAGTCGTCCTGTTGCCGTCGCACATTTCGCGATAAAACTGCTTTGCAAGATCGCTCTGCCGCTGCATATCCCAGATATTGCCGCATTTCTCAAAGTCATTGATGTCAAGTTTGATGATCTGAGTTTTCATAGCAATCCTCATTATTTATGATATTTCGTTCCTCTGGATATCTGGAACGCGCGGTAGAGCTGTTCGAGCAGCATCACGCGGCAGAGCTGATGCGGGAAGGTCATCTTCCCCATGCTGAGCTTTAGATCCGCGCGCGCCTTGAGCTCGTCACTCAGTCCCCAACTGCCGCCGATGATCAAGTTGATCGTGCTGTGCGTCATGCTGATATCCTCGAGCTTTTGCGATAGCTCCTCAGAGCTGATGTTCCTGCCCTCCACGCACATCGCGATCACATAATCGCCCTTGCCGAGCTTCTGCATGATCCGCTCACTTTCGGCAGTGATGGTCTGTCTGATCTGCGCGTCGGACGGATCATCGCTTACGCGTTCTTCGCTGAGCTCCATAATATTCAATTTGCACAGCGGCTTCATCCGCTTGCTGTATTCCTCTACTGCGTCGCGCCAATACCGCTCCTTGAGCTTGCCGACGCAGATGATGTTGATCGTGAGCATAGAGATCACTCCTGTAGGGCGGGATCACTCCCGCCGAACCCATTCATGTGTCATTTTTTATACCGTACAATGATAAACGCCGCATCCTAAAAAATCACGGATTTTCCGTTGGTGACGACGGGCGCGACATCGAGCGTATAATCGGCGTTGAGCACCATGCCCGCGTGGCCCAGCGAATCGATCGTTTCGTTCAGCGCGAGGTGTGGCGTGTTGTTCTCCTCGCTCAGATGTCCGAGGATGATCCGCGTCAGTCCCGCGCCGACAAAATCGGGCATCGCCTCCGCGCAGGCGGCGTTGCTCAGGTGACCATTGTCAGATAGGATGCGTTTTTTCAAAATATACGGATACATTCCCTCGCGGAGCATATCGATATCGTGGTTGGATTCAACGACCGCGAGATGGGAGCGGGCGATTGCCGTGCGCGCGTCATCGGTCAGAAAACCCGTGTCGGTCACGACGCTCACCCTTCTGCCGTCGGGAGTGGTAATGAAGTAACCGCAGGGCTCCGCCGCGTCATGGGAGGTCGCGACGCGCTGTATACGGAAGTCATCCGTCTCGATGACATCCTCGATCACATTCAAGCGCGCCGTTGCGGGCACCTTGTCATTCTGCGCCAGATAGGTGAGCGTGCCGCGGGAGGCATAGAGCGGGATATCATAGCGCTTGAGCAGCACCTTGAGCGCGCTGATATGGTCGGAATGTTCATGCGTGACAAAGATCGCGCTGACGTTGCGCAGGAACAGATCATTCGCCGACAGCGCCAACTCGATCTGCTTGAGATTGCGGCCCGCATCGATCAGGATCGCGGAGCCGTTGCCCTGTATGTAATAGGAATTGCCCTTGCTCGACGAGAAGAGCGGTACGATTTTAGCCATTAATGTATTAAGATCCCTTCTAAAAACTACAAATCAGGTGTGGGCGCAGCCCACCATCCATTATTCTTTATTCATTCTTCATTACTCAGTAGAAAAGCCACCCTCAGGTGGCTTTTAAAAATTCGATTAAGCTGTTGTCGCGATGTGTTTGTGATCGGGAAGATAGATCTTCTTGATATCCGCGCCCAGGCTCTGGAACTTGGTGACCACATCCGAATAGCCGCGTTCGATGTAATTGATGTTTGAGATGCTCGTGGTGCCGTCCGCCACCAGTCCGGCGATCACCATCGCCGCGCCCGCGCGCAGGTCGGTCGCCTTGACGGGAGCACCGGTCAGCTTACCGCCCTCGATGATGGCAAGTCGACCCTCGACAGAGATCTTCGCGCCCATACGGACGAGCTCGCTGACATACTGATAGCGGTTATCCCACACGCTCTCGTTCACGATGGAGGTTCCCTTGACGGTGGACAGCAGCGCGACAAACTGCGGCTGACAGTCGGTCGGGAAACCGGGGTGAGGCATCGTCTTAATGTTGACGCGGTTCAGCGGACGCTTGGTAGCGTCTACGATGACCGCCTCATCGTATTCCTCGATCTCACAACCCATCTCCATCAGCTTGGAGCTGATGCTCTCGAGGTGCTTCGGAGTGATGTTGCGGATCGTGACCTTGCCTCTGGTCGCGGCGGCGGCAGCCATGTAGGTGCCCGCCTCGATCTGGTCGGGAATGATGGAATAGGTAACGCCGCGCAGATAATCCACGCCGCGGATCTTGATGACGTCGGTACCGGCGCCGCGGATGTTGGCGCCCATGGAGTTGAGGAAGTTCGCCAGGTCAACGATATGCGGTTCCTTGGCGGCGTTCTCTAGGATGGTCTGACCCTCCGCCTTGACAGCGGCAAGCATCAGGTTGATGGTCGAGCCGACCGATACGGTATCGAAATAGACACGCGCACCGTGGAAAGAGCCCGAGGTGGTGCTCTCGATGACAGCGCCGTTGACCAGCTCATTGTGCGCGCCCATCATCGCAAAGCCCTTCAAATGCTGATCGATCGGACGCACGCCGAAGTTACAGCCGCCGGGCAGGGCGACCTTTGCGTTATGGAAACGACCCAGCAACGCGCCCAAAAGATAATAGGACGCGCGCATGCCGCGAACCGCGTCATGAGTCGCCTCCCATGTGTTGATGGGTCTCGGGTCGATATCCAATGTATTCTTGTCGACACGGCGCACCATCGCGCCCATATCCTGCAGGATATTCGCGATCAGCGACACGTCGGAGATGTTCGGGATGTTCTCGATACGGCAGGGCTCGTCACACAGCACTACCGCGGGGATGATCGCCACCGCCGCGTTCTTCGCGCCGCTGACGGTCACTTCGCCGAATAAAGGCTTTCCGCCGTTGATAACTATCTTTTCCAAATCTGTACACTTCCTAACAACTGCTCTTTAGTTTCTGTTTTATGTCCGCTCACGTTATCTGCCGCTCAATTGCGGCGATCCGGGCGAACGCTCCGAATATATGTCACACGATAAAATCGTGTATGAATCAAGTGGTTCTGCTTTTGCGTGCAATTCCGCACACTAAGCCTATTGTGCTTATACAATACGATAATACAAAGCGGGCACAAAGTCAACCGAAAAAATCTTTTGTAATCTTTTTTAGTGAATTTGTATGTTTTTATCCTTGCCGTCTGTATGCTTTTTCTATATTTATTATTCTTTTATGTAATTATTTTGTAATCAGTTCCGCTTATTTTCCGCACTTCCGCAAATTTGCTTTTTCCTTACTTGCACCTTCAATCGAAATCGACTATAATATTGGAGCAAACCCATAAAAGGAGCCGCGTTATGAAGAAATATCTTCCTGTTTTGATCATCTTCGTCGTATTCGAGACGATCGCGGTCACGCTGTGGCTGACGATGGATAACCTGTTCTATCTATTCAACTTCTCTTATATCGGCATCTGTATCGCGGTCGGGCTGTCGCTTTATATCGCGGGATGGAAGCACGCGCGGCGATTCGTGCAGTTCGCGGTCGGCAGCTATATGCTGGTTTACCTCGGTTTGATCTGCAACGAAAATATGCAGATCGAGGGCTTTTGGTACTATCTGTTCACGGGCGTGTTTGAAGCGGCGACCATCCACTATGCCGTCGCCAAGATCTTCGGCCCGCTGCTCTTCGGGCGCGGATGGTGCGGCTACGCCTGCTGGACGGCGATGATCCTCGACCTGCTTCCCTATAAAACACCCGGAGCGCCGCGCAAAAAGCTCGGCTTTATCCGCTACATCACCTTTGCCGCGTCGCTGATCCTTGTCGCGGCGCTGTTCCTGACGCACGTCGGCAACCTCGAGCGCGTCATGTTCTGGCTGTTCCTCGGCGGCAACATCCTGTATTATGCCGTCGGCATCATTCTGGCGTTCGCCTTCAAGGACAACCGCGCCTTTTGCAAATACATTTGCCCGATCACGGTTTTCTTAAAGCCGATGAGCTACTTTTCCCTGATCCGCGTCAAGTGCGACGAGAGCAAATGCGTCCACTGCGGCAAGTGCAAAAAGGTTTGCCCCATGGACGTCGAGGTCGATAACAACAGCCGCAAGCGTAAAAACGCCACCGAATGTATTTTATGCTACGAATGTACCAAGGTATGCCCGAAAAAAGCGCTGAAATAACAAGAGGCAAGACTGCAAACACTGCGGTCTTGCCTCATTTTTTATCTCTTTCCTTCTTTGATGAACGCGATCAGCTTTTCGACGTCATCAAAATGATCGTAGTCCCCGACGATACCTTCACAGTGATAAGCGATACCGTTTTTCTCGTTACGCTCAAGACAGTTCAGCAATTCCTCTTCTCCATAACGCCTCGCGAACAGCGTGAATCCGTAGGGCTTGAGCCTTAAAAGCAAACCCTTACGGCAATCCTCCTGACATTCATAGCAGTGAGCAAAGCCCTTTTCCATCGAGCATTTCAGATTCTCACACCAATCCTTATCGGGACACTCTCCCGAGGCACAGCCGTTACAATGTTCGTTTTCGCTGCACAGGCAACAGGCAAGTCCGCAGCGGGCGATCCCCAATTCTCTTTTCATTTCCTTTTGCTCCTTTACTCATGCCAGTATTTTCTGTCGAGGGAACGGTACTGGATCGCCTCGCTGATGTGCGGCGCACGGATGACCTCGCTTCGGTCGAGGTCGGCGATCGTACGAGCCACCTTCATGATACGGTCATAGGCGCGGGCGGTCATACCGAGCTTATCGAACGCCGCCTTCAGCATTCGATCCGCCTTGTCGTCGATCTGACAGACATCCTCAAACATCGCCGCCTCGATATGGGCGTTGCACTTAGTCTTTGACTGCTGAAAACGCTCCGTCTGGATCGCGCGCGCGGCATTGACACGCGTGCGGATATCGTCGGATTTTTCCTCGCCGCTTTTGGCGGTCAGATCGTCATACTCCACCGGCGGCACCTCGATATGGATGTCGATGCGGTCGAGCAAGGGACCCGACACGCGGTTGAGATATTTATGCACCGCCGCGTCCGAGCACGAACACTGCTTTTTCGGATGGTTATAGTAGCCGCAGGGGCAGGGGTTCATCGCGGCGATCAGCATGAACTCCGAGGGATAGGTATAGGTGCCGTGAGCGCGCGAGATCGACACCACGCCGTCTTCGAGCGGCTGTCGCAACACCTCCAGCGCCGTGCGTTGGAACTCGGGCAGTTCATCGAGGAACAGCACGCCGTTATGCGCGAGCGAGATCTCACCGGGCTTGGGCGTCGTACCGCCGCCCGTCATGCCCACGCGGGTGATCGTATGGTGCGGTGAGCGGAACGGCCGCATCGTGATCAGCCCCGAGCCCTTGGGCAGGGTACCCGCGATGGAATGGATCTTGGTCGTCTCGATGGTCTCCTCAAAGGTCATCTCGGGCAGGATGGTCACCATGCGTTTCGCGAGCATGCTTTTGCCCGCGCCGGGCGAGCCGATCAAAAGGACATTGTGCCCGCCCGCGGCGGCGATCTCCAGCGCGCGTTTTGCCTCTGCCTGACCCTTCACCTGCGAAAAGTCAAGCGTACTGTCGGGCAGCTGATCGCTGTTTTGAAAGACAGCTGGCTCGATCTGTCTGCGCCCCGCAAGATGGTCGATCAGCTCAAAGACATGCGCCACCGGATAGACCTCGAGCCCGTCCACCACCGCGCCCTCGATGGCGTTGACAGCAGGGACATAGAGCTTCTTCAAGCCCTGCTCACGCGCGGCGATCGCCATCGGCAACACACCGTTGACGCCGCGCAGCTCACCCGAAAGACTCAGCTCGCCGATAAACGCGCTGTCGTCCGTATTGGCGTTGATCTGTCGCGTTGCCTTGAGCACCGTGATCAGGATCGGCAGGTCATACAGCGGCCCTTCCTTTTTGATATCGGCGGGCGCGAGGTTAAGGATCAGGCGCGAATTCGGAAATTCAAAGCCGCAGTTTTTCATGGCGGAGCGCACACGATCCCTGCTCTCCTTGACCGCCGCATCGGGCAGTCCGACGATGTCGAACGCCGCCATCCCGCGCGAGAGATCCGCCTCGATCTCGATTGCATAGGTATTCAGTCCGAATAATCCGAGGCTGTTGCATTTTACTACCATAATCAACCCTTCTTTTTTGCCTCTCGTTGATAAATAACAACATCTATTTTGTCGATTCAAAACCCGAAACAACACCGAAATCGGTTATCGCTTTTATGTTCGAATAGCTGTAACTGTATTATAACATACTTCTTCCATGTTGTAAACCAAAAAATGTTAAAAAATACTGTTTATTATGCACAAAATGTATTATGTTGTGAATAATTTGTCATTCTTTCCCGCCACTGTTTTTGAAAAACCTGTTGACTTTTGGCGGGTTATTTATTACAATTTACATAAGATAAATTATTGTGAGGTGCTATATCTGAACGAACCTACCGTCAGCCGTGAGACACGGCAGTCCGACGAAGAACTCCTGCGGGATTTTCTGTCGGGAAACGACGACGCCTTCGACATGATCGCGTCCAGGTATTTGGGGCTGATCTCTACAGCCGCCAAAAAATACCGCGGTATGGCAGCGGATATAGACGACAGTGATATGATACAGGAAGGCATGGTGGCGCTGCTCTCAGCCTGCCGCACCTATGACGGTGACAAAGGCATGAGCTTCAAGAACTACCTGATGACCTGTGTTGAGAACCGCTACCGCTCGATGATGCGTTCGATCCTGCGACAGCGCGCTGTCCCCTCCCGCAATATGATATCGCTTGAGGATGACCCGCAAGCTGCCTTTGATCCGACCGAGACCTCGCTGTCTGAGCTGGTCGAGACCAAGGAATACATCAACAGCCTGCACCGCATCCTCAAAAACAGCCTCTCATCCCTCGAGTACAAAGTAGCGATTTTGCACCTTTCCGGCTATACGTACAAGGAAATAGCACAGCGGCTGAACATTCCCCTAAAATCAGTTGACAATGCACAGACCCGTATACGTCAAAAGCTTTCTAGGTAATACACCCCGAATAGAATTCAGACGGTGCAACTCCGCCGCGGGGTAAAATATATACCAAAAAGTGAGGTACACGCTATGTACGAAGACAAGATTCTCCGTTGCAAGGACTGTGGAAACGAGTTCGTATTCACAGCCGGCGAGCAGGAGTTCTACGCAGAGAAAGGTTTCGTCAACGAACCCCAACGCTGCAAGGACTGCCGTATCGCTCGCAAGAATGCAATCAGGGCTAATCGTGAGATGCACACGACCGTGTGTGCAGACTGTGGCGGCGAAGCAAAGATCCCATTTAAGCCGATGGAAGGCAAGGATTACTATTGCAGCGAATGCTTTGCAAAGCGCAAAGAAGCCGAAGAAGCGGCACAAGCTGAATAATAGATGAATAATTGCTTACAGCGTTCCCATAGCGGGAACGCTGTTTTTCTGTATTCACGCCAAACGTACTATTGTATTTTTGTGATCGGTGTGTTATAATCGGGGTGTCAAATCAAAAACTATATTAAGTTGAGATTGCCACGGCACAAAAGTGCCTCGCAATGACTATTTTTTGGAGGTAATATTATGATCACAAAAGACGCTATCATCGGCGATGTTCTGGACAAGTATCCGTCTACCGCTCCGCTGTTTTTACAGATGGGCATGCACTGCCTGGGCTGTCCCGCGTCCCGCGGCGAGAGCATCGAGGAAGCGTGCATGGTACACGGTGCTGACGCCGATAAGCTGGTAGAAGCGCTGAACAAGGCTGTCGGCGCGTAATGTCAATACTCAAACCCCACGGGCGGCTGTCGCTTTGCGCCGATTATGTGCGCGAAGGCAGCCGCCTTGCGGATATCGGGACAGATCACGGCTATCTGCCGATCGCGCTGTGCCAAAGCGGAAAGATCCCCTCTGCGCTCGCGTGCGACATCAACCCCCTTCCCCTGCGATCGGCACAGGAAAACATTGCAAGGTTCGGATTATCAAAAAAAATACAAACGCGTTTGTCGGATGGGCTGAAAGAAGTGTCGCCCGACGAGACGGACGACATCGTGATCGCCGGTATGGGCGGCGAGCTGATCCGCGACATCCTGACCGCCGCGCCGTGGGTAATGGATGGCAAAAAGCACCTTGTGCTCCAGCCGATGACCCACCATGATGACTTGATCCGATGGCTATGTGAAAACGGCTTTACCATCGAGAGGCAGGCGGCTGTCCGCGACGACAGCAAGTATTACACCGTCCTGTCAGCGCGATTCACAGGCGATATCGCTCCCTGTGATCCTTACACCGCACTGGTCGGAAAGCTCGATTTGCATGAGGAAAACAGCCGCGGATTTCTCAGCCGCAGTCTGCAAAACCTGCGCAACAAAAGCAAGGGCGATCAATCGCTTTTGCCTGTCGTACAACAATTGGAGGAGGCGCTTTATGAAGCTGAGTAACATCGTCGCGTTCGCGCAACAAATCGCGCCGTTTGAAACAGCGGCGGAATGGGATAACGTCGGGCTGTTGGTCGGCTCACCGGAGTGGGAGGTCGACCGCGTACTGCTCGCGCTCGACATCACCCCCGAGATCGTCGAAGAAGCGCAAAAAAAGAGCGCCGGGCTGATCGTCAGCCACCACCCCGTCATCTTCTCTCCCCTGCATACCCTCCATCCCGACAGCACGGCATATCGGCTCGCAAAATACGACATCGCGGCGCTGTGCCTGCACACCGATCTCGACCGTGCCGAAAAGGGTGTGAACACCGCTCTGGGAGCGGCTTTAGGACTGAAAAACACCACTCTCTATCCCGATGATTTCCTGTTGGTCGGAGAGCCGCATAATCCCTGTTCCGCCGAGGAATATGCCGCGTTCATCAGGGAAAAATTGCACGCACCGTCGGTACGCTTCACCGAGGGAAAGGTCACCCGCGTAGCGGTATCCTCCGGAGGCGGCGGCGAGGGCGTGGCGCTTGCCGCAACATACGGCTTTGACGCCTTTGTGACCGGCGAGCTGAAGCATCACCAATACCTCTACGCAAAACAACATCATATCGCCGCGTTCGACGCGGGTCATTTTTCGACCGAGGATGTGGTGATCGTGCCGCTGAAAGAGATGTTCTCGGCGGCTTTCCCCACGGTGGAATTCATCATCAGCGAAAAGAACGTTTGCCCCTATCGGGCGGTATAACCACTCTGCACATTTGAGCGTATTCTTTGTGAATACGCTTTTATTTTTTTGAAATGTAAAGGGTGTGATTTTGTATTCAAGATTAACAAACTGTAAATTTTGAGCGAAAAAGATAAAATTTCTGCCATATATATGTAAAAAACAATTGCAAAAACCACAACCGTTTGTTATAATGTTGTAGTGTATATAACTATATCATGTGATAGTATGGGATTTTGCGGGCAGCAAAGCGCCCTTCCGACACTGTCACAGAAACGGAAATTCGTGTCCTTATGAGAATCAGAAAGAAAAAATGGGCGGAGCCGGAGCTCGCCGCATGCCGCTACTATATCAACGACCCCGAAGAGTACCGCGGCCGCTGGAAGGAATTCTTCGGTAACGACAAACCGATCGAGCTGGAGATCGGCTGCGGCAAATGCACCTTCTCCGCTGAAAAGGCCAAGCGCGACCCCGACAAAAACTTCATCGCGCTGGATATCAAAAGCGATATGCTGGGCGTGGGCAGACGCAACGTGGAGCGGATCTTTGCCGAAGCGGGTAAAACCCCCGACAACATCGCGCTGGTGCGCTGTAACGTCGAGCAGATCGACAAGGCGTTTTCCGCCAATGATCACATCGCGGTGATGTACATCAATTTCTGCAATCCGTGGCCGCGCGAAAAGCACAAAAAGCGCCGCCTGACCTATCCGAAAAAGCTCAAAATGTACCGCGATTTTCTCACCGACGACGCGGTGATCTACTTCAAGACCGATGACGACAAGCTGTTCGAGGAGAGCATCGGCTATTTCAAAGAAGCGGGCTATACCATCCGCTTCATCACCCGCGACCTGCACCACAGCGAGGTCAGGGACAATATCATGACCGAGCATGAGAAGATGTTTTCCGACGAAGGCATCCCGATCAAGTATCTGGAAGCAACGGTCTGACCCCGCATCTTCCGATGCGCTCCACCAACTTACAAGGAGGCAAACGTAACATGAGGCTACAGCGAATCTTAGCCGCCGTCATCATCACGGCGCTGCTCCTCTCCGGCTGTTCCTCTTTGGGTCTCGGCAAATCCGAGATCCTCACTCCTCCCCGAGCGTCCGGCATCCGCGCCGAAGTGCAAAAGCTGATCGAAAAAGACGCCGACGGCGCCTACACCCTGCTCTACCCCACCGACGGCTCCAATAAAAGCGGGATGTTCCTGCACGACATCAACAACGACGGCGTCGAGGAGGCGGTCGCGCTGTATACCACCGCCGACAACACCTCCCGTGTTCTGATCGCTCAACTGCATGATGACGTCTTTGAAACCTTGGGAAGCGCCGATATCGATTCCGCCGATGTCTCCGAATTGAGCTTTATCGACTTTGACGGCAACGGCAGAGAGGAACTGCTGCTGGGCTTTGCGATCGGCACCTCTCACGCCGCGATGCAAACCTTCCTGACTGCCGACGGCGTGACCGAGCTGCATACAGAAAAAGGGTTCGTCGATTATGTCACGGGTGATTTTGATAAAGATGCTTTGACCGACATCCTGTTGATGATGGCGCCCGAGAGTGCCTCCGGTGCCAAGGCACGGCTGTTGCGCTTTTCCGAAAAGGGCTTCAGTGAAGCATCCTCCTGCGAGATCGATCCCGCCGTCATCTCCTACACCGGACTGCGCTTTGACAAGATCGGCGGCGACCTATACGGGGCGGCAGCGGACGGAAAGGTCGGCGAGGGCGAGTATACGACTCAGCTCATCTACTATGATTCCGCCGCAAAACTCCTGGTCAATCCGCTGTACCTGAACAGTAACTATAAACGAAACACCCGCACCTCTGCCGTCACCTGTTTGGATATCGACGGCGACGGTGTGCTCAATATCCCGCTGAGCTCCCGCATGGATCACGCCAAGGACGAGGACGAAAGCACCGTATGCAACGTCGCGCGGTGGAACGACTATGACCCCGAGCACATGGGGCTGTCGTTCAAGAAAGACGCCGTCCTGTGTGAAAAGCTGGACTTCATGCTGTTGCTCGACACCGACAAGCTCAAGACGGTCACCGCCCGCTACTCCGCGGACAACGCCGTGACATTGTATAACATCAGCTATAAAAACAGCGAGCCCGTGTTGGGCAGGGAACAGCTGACCGTCTATCGCTATGATAAGTCAAGCTACGACAGCAGCCTGACGGCACAGGCAAAGCTGTATGAAACAGCGGACTACACCTATACCTACATTCTCAGCGAGGATCCCGATTTTTCACACGATGATATCAAAGACGGCTTCATGCTGTTATCGGGTGGCGAAAAATCATCAAACAGTCAATAATCGGATATGCGTTTTCACGGCACATATCTGTTCATTTTCCATCCTGTAAACACATCCTGAACGGAGGTTAAAATTATGAAAAAGATTCTGGTATGCGAGGACGAAGCCGCGATCCGCGACTTTGTGGTAATCAATCTCAGAAGAGCCGGTTATGACGTAGTCGAAGCGGACTGCGGCGAGATGGCGCTCGAAAAGTACGAGGAACAGGGCGGCGACTTTGACGTAGCCATCCTCGACATCATGATGCCCGGTATCGACGGCCTGCAGGTCTGCAAGGAGCTGCGCAACAAGAACTCCGGCATCGGTATCATCATGCTGTCGGCACGTACACAGGAGATGGATAAGGTCACCGGCCTGATGCTCGGCGCCGATGACTATATCACCAAGCCCTTCTCCCCCTCCGAGCTGACCGCGCGCGTCGACTCGCTGTATCGCAGAGTATCCCTCTCCGAGCAGCGCAGCGAGAACAACTTCAAGGAGGAGCTGCAAAGCGGTATCTTTACCCTGAATCTGAGGAATCGCGCACTGATGAAGAACGGCAAGATGATCGAGCTGACCCAGGTCGAGTTCCAGATCATGGAATACTTCTTCTCTAATCCCGGCGTAGCGCTCGACCGTACCGACATCCTCAACCACGTATGGGGCGAGGCGTATGTCGGCGAGGAAAAGATCGTCGACGTCAACATCCGCCGTCTGCGCATGAAGGTCGAGGACGAGCCCTCCAACCCCAAGTACATCGTTACCGTATGGGGTCTGGGCTATAAGTGGGACACGGTGTAAACCGCATCGCAGTTTACTAATGAATACTGAAGATTGAAAACTTAAGAATGAAGAATAAAGGGAGGGCTGCGCCCTCACCCGGTTAAAATTGATCGAGCGAAGCGAGTAACCTTCATTATTCATTATTCAATTTTCAGTTTTCAGTTTTAATATCAAAATAATTGGGGTCCCCGAAAAGCCCCTGCTTTTTGGGGAGACGAGGAACCGTCACACGAGCACGATAGTAATTTCCTCTGCGAAATTGCTATCAGCGAGTACGACGCGTGACGAGGAGGTGACAGCGATGTTCAAAGGAATCAGTAAGCGATGGTTGATCAATACCTTCGGTGTTGTATCGGCGATCGTTGTTTTGCTGATCATTTTCATTTCCGTCGCTGTTCACTCACTGTGTTATTCTACGGTAGAGAACGAACTGCTCAACCAAACAAAAAAACTCAACGACATTTTTCCGAACGGTATCTCGGAGAGCGCCGAGACCTTTGAATCTCGCGCGTCCGACTATGCCACCAACTTTTCGGATAAGGACGAGATGGAGGTGCAGATCCTCAACGCCTCAGGTCGGGTGATCACGACCTCCGCCGGATTCGGCGCGGAGACGGAGAACACCCCCGACTATGTACAGGCGCAGTCGTCCGAGTCCGGCTTTGGACGATACAAGGGGCGCAGTGATTCGGGTGAAAAGATCATGGCGGTCACCACGATCATCAAAAGCCCCCAGGGAACGGAGCTGGGCGCGGTGCGCTATGTCACCTCGCTGCGCAAAGCCGATTCCAAGGTGCTGTTCTACACGATCCTCGCGATCATCGTCGGACTGGTGATCATCACGGTCGTTGCGGTATCGGGCTACTACTTCATCCGTTCGATCATCCGACCCGTCCGTGAGATGACCGAGACCTCGCGACAGATCGCACAGGGCGATTTCACCGCCAAAGTCGATAAAATGTATGACGACGAGATCGGTGAGCTCAGCGACAGTATCAACGATATGGCAAAGGAGCTCGACGCGAACGAAAAGCTCAAGAACGACTTTATCTCGCGCGTATCCCATGAACTGCGTACCCCGCTGACCGCCATCAAGGGTTGGGCGGAGACCATGCAGTACGGCGTGCCCGACCGCATCACGCTCGAAAAGGGCATGAGCGTCATCGTCAAGGAGAGCTCGCGTCTGACCTCGCTGGTCGAGGAGCTCCTCGACTTCTCCAAGCTCCAGAGCGGTCGACTGACCATGCAGATGGAGCGCATGGATATCCTCGCCGAGATCGACGAGGCGGTCTATATGCTCAAAGAACGCGCCCTCTCCGAGGGCAAGCACCTGTTGTATGACGATCCCGAAGAGATGCCCATCATCTACGGCGACAAAAACCGCCTCAAGCAGGTATTCCTCAACGTCATCGACAACGCGCTCAAGTATACCCCCGAGGGCGGCATGATCGGTGTGCAGGTCTATCAGGATTATAAGGAACGCACCATCAAGGTCGTGGTCGCCGATAACGGCTGCGGCATCAAGGCAGAGGATCTGCCCAAGGTCAAGGATAAATTCTATAAAGCGAATCAGAAGATCAACGGCTCCGGCATCGGACTTGCGGTAGCTGACGAGATCATCAAAATGCACAAGGGCTCTCTCGATATCGAGAGCTCGCCCGAGGTCGGTACCACCGTCACCATCACCATCCCGATCTTTAATGAAGCAGCGGCGCTGGATGACGACACTCAGCCCTTAGGCGGGATGAATCAGCCCTTACAGCCGCCCACCGCGTAAAATGCAAATGATACAGGAGAGCACATATGAGCCCTATGAAAAAAATGGTGATCGAATGTCTGATCGGCGTCCCGATCGTATTCGGCTTAGCCACCTTATTTGACTATCTCTACAAAACGCTGATCCAGCAAAACACCTACACGTTCAGCCCCACCACGCCGCTGTTCTGCGTCGGCGTATGGGTCGTGATCGTCATCATCACCCATTTCGCCCGCAAGAATAAACAAGACAAATAACGACGAAATCTTTCGTCAAATATCCTTTTCGGGATACGGACGACATTCGGTCGCCCCTACCAGCCTTTGAGAACAAAGTATGATACAAATATACGCGTAATCAGATATCAACTTTTAAGCGTTACAGGCTGCTACAGATATATAAAGAAGGTATACAATGGAAAAACAGGACAAAAAGCAACAGAAGCGCATCACCTCCATCGGCGGCTCCGCCCTGATCGAAGGCATCATGATGCGCGGACCCAAGCGCACCACCGTCGCGTGCAGGGTCGATAAAGACAACATTTACACCGAGGACATCGAGGTAAAGCCGCTGTTCAAGTCGAAGTTCTGGAAGCTGCCCCTGATCCGCGGAATCGCCGGCATGATCGACAGCATGCGCCTGAGCTACAAGGCGCTCGGACTGTCCGCCGACAAGGCGATGGAATCGGGACTGGTCGAGGAAGAAGAACCCTCCAAGTTCGAGAAATGGCTGGACGAGAAGTTCGGCGACAAGCTGATGAACGTCATCATGGTCATCGCGTCCATCTTGGGTATCGCGCTGGCGATCGGACTGTTTGTCGTACTGCCGTCCATGCTCTTTACATGGCTGATCAAGCCGCTGCTCGGCGGATGGAGCGAATCCTCCGTCAGGATCCTGCAATCCGCCTTTGAGGGCGTGTTGAAGATCGCTCTCTTCCTCAGCTATCTGTCCCTCGTATCCCTGATGAACGACATGAAGCGCGTGTTCCAGTATCACGGCGCTGAACATAAAACCATCTTTTGCTATGAAAACGATGAGGAACTGACCGTTGAGAACGTCCGCAAGCAGACGCGTTTTCATCCGCGCTGCGGCACCTCGTTTTTGGTCGTCACCCTGCTCGTGAGTATCTTTGTCGGCTTATTCATCCCGACCTTCCCGATCCTGCCGATCCTGCGACCGATCCTGAGATTACTCCTCGTTCCCGTGATGGTCGGTCTGGGCTACGAGTTCATCAAGCTCTGCGGCAAGTACGACAACAAGCTCACCCGCATCCTCGCCACACCCGGGCTCTGGGCACAGCGCATCACCACCAGAGAACCCGCCGATGAGATGATCGAATGTGCCATCGAAGCAATGAAAGCGGTCATCCCGGATGACGGCTCCGATATCATCAATGATTGTTCCTGCGCTCGATAACGCCGTTAAAAGCCTGCTCATGCGCGCAGGGGTTGAGAATCCCACCGGTGACACGAAAGAGATCCTCTGCGCGGTACTGGAATGTGACCGCACACAGCTGATCCTGCGACAGGACGATATCCCCGAGGCGCTTTGTGAAAAAGCCATCGCGATGGCACACCGCCGCGCAAGCGGTGAACCGATCCAGTACATCCTTGGCTCATGGAGTTTTATGGGGCGCGACTACAAGGTCGGCGAGGGCGTGCTGATCCCGCGCGACGATACGGAAGTGGTGGTCACAGAAGCGTTGAAGCTCTGTGAAAGCACCCTCGATCCCGTGATCGTCGATCTGTGCGCGGGCTCCGGCATCATCGCGATCACGCTGGCAAAGGAACTGCCGAACGCCACCGTATACGCCGTCGAGAAAAGCGACACCGCTTTTCCCTATTTGACGGAAAACATCAAGCACAATCAGGCGATAATTCATGCGATCCACGCCGATCTGCAAGACTGCGTCAGCGATTTCAAGGACGGCTCCCTGGATATGATCGTATCCAATCCACCCTACATCCGCTCCGCCGAGATCGCTGATCTGCAGCATGAAGTGCAGTATGAACCCCGACTGGCTTTAGACGGCGGTGAGGACGGCTATGACTTCTATAAAATGATCATCTCTTTGTGGACGCCAAAGCTCAAAAACGGCGGCTCCATCGCCTTTGAGATCGGCGAAGGACAGTTCGACACCATCGCCCTCATGCTGAAAGACGCGGGCTATACCGACATCAACGGCACTCCCGATATCCAAAATATCACCCGCGCGGTCACAGCAAGATACAAATGGTAGGGATGAGCATTGCTCATCCGCGGACGACCAATGGTCGTCCCTATAAATCTAGAAAATCTGTTCGAAAAAACTTGCTTCTTTCAAACATATATGCTATAATATACGCGTAAATCACAGAAACCAAAGGAGAAAATGATTATGGCTCTTGATAAAAACAAAGCACTGGAAACAGCGTTATCACAGATCGAAAAGCAGTTCGGCAAGGGCGCCGTCATGAAGCTCGGCCAGAACACCCACATGAATGTCGAGCATATCTCGACAGGCTCGCTGAGCCTCGATATCGCGCTGGGGATCGGCGGTCTGCCCCGCGGCAGAATCGTCGAGATCTACGGACCGGAAAGCTCCGGTAAGACCACCCTCTCCCTGCACTGTATCGCCGAGGGTCAGAAGAACGGCGGCAACGTCGCCTTCATCGACGTAGAGCATGCGCTCGATCCCGTCTATGCCTCCGCGCTGGGCGTTGACGTTGACAGCCTCTTGGTATCTCAGCCCGACACCGGTGAGGATGCGCTCGAGATCGCCGAGGCGCTAATCCGTTCCGGCGCGATCGACGTCATCGTCATCGACTCCGTCGCGGCGCTCGTTCCCAAGGCTGAGATCGAGGGCGAGATGGGCGACAGCCATGTCGGTCTGCACGCGCGCCTGATGTCGCAGGCACTGCGCAAGCTCGCCGGCGCGATCAATAAGTCTAACTGCGTCGCCATCTTCATCAACCAGCTGCGCGAGAAGGTCGGCGTGGTCTACGGCAATCCCGAGGTCACCACGGGCGGCCGCGCGTTAAAATTCTATTCCTCTGTCCGTATCGACATCCGCCGCATCGAAACATTAAAGTCCAACGGCGAAATGGTCGGTTCGCGCACCAGAGCGAAGGTCGTGAAAAACAAGATCGCTCCTCCCTTTAAAGAGGCGGAGTTCGATATCATGTACGGCGAGGGTATCAGCCGCGTCGGCGAGCTGATCGATCTCGCTGTCAAGGCGGACGTCATGCAAAAGAGCGGCGCATGGTTCTACTACGGCGAGACCCGTCTGGGACAGGGTCGCGATAACGTCAAGGAGCTGCTCAAGAGCGACGACGCACTGCGCGAGAAGATCGAAAAAGAGCTCTGGGAGAATGTCGATAAACTGACCTCCCGCCCCAAAAAGACCGCCAAAGCGGCGGCAAAAGCGGCTCCCGCACCTGCTCCCGCTCCCGCGCCCGCAGCCGCGCCCGATAAAAAGAAAAAGAACGCTAAGATCGACATTCTTGTCGAAGACTGATGCAGATCACCGCGATTGAGCCCCGCCGCAAGGGGCTCTCCGCTCTCTATATCGACGGCGAGTTCGCGATGAAGCTCGATACTGAGGTGATCCTCGCCCACCGCTTTGACGTAGGGCGTGAGATCGACGATGAACAGCTCCACGCGTGCGTCCTCGACTCGGACAGAAAGCGCTGTAAGGACAAAGCGTTATGGCTGATCTCCTACCGCGACCACTCACGTCGCGAGCTGCTCGACAAGCTCAAAAAGGATTACAGCGAAGAAAGCTGTCAGGCGGCGATCGATCGCCTTGAAGAGCTCGGACTTATCGACGACGGTCGCTACGCCCGCCGTTATGCCGCCGATCTGTTCGGCATCAAGCACCTGTCCGAGCGCGGCGTACGCCAAAAGCTCTATGAAAAGGGCATCGACCGCGATCTGATCGACGAGGTGCTCGACGAGTTCACCGTTGATGAGGATGAACAGATCCGCGCGATCATCGAGAAAAAATACGCGCGCTCCCTGACTGATGACAAGGGGCGCCGCCGTTGCGCTAACGCGCTGGCGCGGATGGGCTTTTCTTACGGCAGCATCCGCAGCGTGATGCGCGAATATACCGAGATCGAGGATGAATAATAAACACCTGTCACATTAAATCAGGTGAGGACAGCACCTCTATCACTAACCAAAAAGGAATTGAAACATATGCCAAGCGTAGGAATCGTTTCCCTCGGCTGCGCGAAAAACCGCGTAGACGCCGAGATGATGATGTATCAACTGAATCAGGCGGGCTTTCAGCTCAAGGAAGACCCCGCCATGGCTGACGCCGTGATCGTCAACACCTGCGGCTTTATCGAATCCGCCAAGCAGGAAAGTATCGATGAGATCCTCGAGCTTGCCATGCTGAAAAAGGAAGGCAAGATCAAGGCGATCATCGTCACCGGCTGTCTTGCCGAGCGCTACAACAGCGATATCATGAAGGAGCTGGGCGAGGTAGACGCCGTCATCGGCATCGGCAAAAACGCTGATATCGGCACCGTAGTGCAACAGGCTCTCGACGGCGAGAAGGTCGAAGCCTTCCCCGACAAAATGCTCCTGCCCATGGAGGGCGGCCGTGTGCAGAGCACCGAGCCCCACTGGGCATACCTCAAGATCGCCGACGGCTGTGACAACTGTTGCACCTACTGCGCGATCCCGCTGATCCGCGGCTCCTTCCGCTCCCGCAAAATGGAAACGATCATCGAAGAAGCCGAGCGCCTCGTGCGTAACGGCGTTAAGGAACTCAACGTCATCGCGCAGGACACCACACGCTACGGCGAGGACAACTACGGCAAGCTGATGCTGCCCGAGCTGCTCCGCCGCCTCTGCCAAATCGAAGATCTGCACTGGATCCGCGTGCTGTACTGCTACCCCGACCGCCTGACCGACGAGCTTCTCGACACAATCCGTGAAGAGGATAAGATCGTTAAATACATCGACCTGCCGCTCCAGCACTGCAACGGCAGAGTACTGCGCGCGATGAACCGCCGCGGCGACAAAGAGAGCCTTTTGGGGCTCGTACAGCATATCCGCGAGAAGATCCCCGGCGTGATCCTGCGCACCACCCTGATCACAGGCTTCCCCGGTGAGACGGAGGAAGAATTCGAGGAGCTGAGCGACTTTGTCGCGCAGACAAACTTTGAGCGTCTCGGATGCTTTGCGTACTCGCAGGAGGAGGATACTCCCGCCGCACTGCTGCCTGATCAGATCGACGAGGACGTCAAGAAACGCCGCGCCGAGCTCATCACCGAGCAGGAAGCGCTGATCATGGATCAGTGGTGTCAGAGTATGGTCGGCAAAGAGATCGAAGTGCTCACCGACGGCTTTGACCGCTATGCGGACTGCTTCTTCGGACGCTCCGCCTATGACGCGCCCGAGGTCGACCCCTGCGTATTCTTCACCGTAGGCGAGCGCAAGCCGCGTTCGGGTGAGTTGGTACGCGTCCGCGTCACCGATCATATCGACTGCGATCTGGTCGGCGAGATGATCGAATAATATCGTAAGCTTTTCCACGATATCATCAAATTATTCGTAAAGCGATGCTTTGCGCAATCATTTATATAGCAGATTTGGTTCGGGAGGAGCACAGTGGCGCTTAACCAATCGCGGATGAACCCGCTCTTGGAGCGCTGTTGCATGGGAGTTGTATGCCAAATCAGCTAACGCATGGGTGCTGTAACCAAAATCAAGATTTTGACAGCACCTCAACAGATTTGGACAACTCCTCAAGCCCCTCCCCTACTCTTTCATTCGGAAAGGTTATCCTATGAAAAAAATGAACCTACCCAACAAGCTCACGCTCCTGCGTATTATATTAGTTCCGGCGGTCATCGCCGCGATCCTGATCGACTTCCCGTTCCACTTTCTGGTGGGAGGGATCCTCTTCGGTATTGCCGCGATCACCGACGCGCTGGACGGCAAGATCGCCCGCCGCGACAATCTGATCACCGACTTCGGAAAATTTGCCGACCCGCTCGCGGACAAGATCCTCGTGATCTCCGTGATGGTTTGCTTTGTCAAGCTGAACCTGTGCGGCGCGATCCCGCTGATCATCATCATTTTCCGTGAATTCGCCGTCACCTCGATCCGCCTTGTCGCCGCCGCCAAAGGCAAGGTCATTGCCGCCAATATGTGGGGCAAGGTCAAGACCGTGACCCAGATCATCGCGATCGTATCGGTATTTTTGATGCAGTTCATCTACGAGATCCTCGAGCGCACCATGGCCGACTATGTCGCGCTGATCGGCATCTATGACATCTTCAACACCATCGGACAGGTCATGTTCTGGATCGTCGCGGTCATCACCGTGATCTCCGGCGTCATCTATCTCAAGGATAACAAGGACGTCATCAGCGATATGTAAAACGGAGCCAAAATAATAGTTGCAAAATCAAACGCAATCGTATATAATAGGATAGATATCAAAAGGCAATGATTAGGAGAAGTAATCCCGCCGAAGCTGACAGAGAGGACGGCAAATGCTGGAAGCCGTCTGAGTGAAAGCCGGATGAAATGCACCTATGAGCCCGCGGTGGGAAAGTTTTTCAGTATCGCCGCGCGTTGATCCGCGTTAAGGATAATGGCTTATTGATGAGCCATAAAGAGCGTAATTATACGCTGAATTTGGGTGGAACCACGGCGCTGTCGTCCCTTCGGATGACGGCGCTTTTTTTCATGAATACAATTCAATTATTGGGGCATGCCGAATCAATTCTACCGAAATAGGCAGCGTTATCCAATCGGTTTCCCCATCCGCATTTCCTCATTCCTAACTCCTAATTCCTAATTAAAAAGGTTGATATTTATGTTTGACACAATGAGAGCCGATCTGGACGCTTACCTGCTGCGCGATCCTGCGGCACGTAACAAGATGGAGGTATTCTTCCTCTACTCGGGCTACAAGGCGGTACGCAAATACCGCCGCGCGCACTGGTTCCAGATCCACAACATGAAGTTCATCGCACGTTGGCTCAGTCAGCGCGCGCGCAATAAAACAGGTGTTGAGATCCATCCCGGCGCGACCATCGGCAAGGGACTGGTGATCGACCACGGCATGGGTGTCGTTATCGGCGAGACCACCGTGATCGGCGATAACTGCCTGATCTACCAGAACGTCACCCTCGGTGGTACGGGCAAGGATCAGGGCAAGCGCCATCCCACCCTCGGCGACAACGTGATGGTCGGTTCGGGCGCGAAGGTGCTCGGACCGTTCAAGGTCGGCGATAACTCCCGTATCGCGGCAGGCGCGGTCGTCCTCACCGAGATCCCGCCCAACTCCACCGCGGTCGGCGTACCGGCGCGCGTCGTGCGCGTCAACGGCGTTCGTCCCGATCTGCTCGACCAGATCCACTACTCCGACCCCGTGGCGCAGGAGCTCTGCCGTATGCATAACGAGATCCAGCAGCTCAGTAACGAAGTCCGCTATCTGGAAAAGAACGTCAGTCAGGCGGTTGAACTCGCCGCGACCTCTCACAAAGATCCAACACAGAAAGGAAGTCAATTATGATTTTATATAACACCCTCGGCGGTACCCGACAGGAATTCATCCCCCACGAGGAGGGCAAGGTGAAGATGTACACCTGCGGCCCCACCGTCTACCACTACGCCCATATCGGCAACCTGCGCACCTATATCATGGAGGATGTGCTCGAAAAATACTTGCGTTACGCGGGCTACGATGTCCTGCGCGTGATGAACATCACCGACGTGGGACACCTCAGCTCCGATGCGGACACCGGCGAGGATAAGATGCTCGCGGGCGCTAAGCGTGAACATAAGAGCGTCATGGATATCGCGCGGTTCTACACCGACGCGTTCTTCTCCGACGCTGAGAAGCTCAATATCAAAAAGCCTGACGTCATCGAGCCCGCCACCAACTGCATCCCCGAGTTCATCGAGATGGTGCAGACCCTGATCGACAAGGGCTATGCCTACCTCGCGGGCGGTAACGTCTACTTTGATACCGGTAAGCTCGATAACTACTATGTTTTCGGCAACATGAACGAGGACGAATTGCAGGTCGGCGTGCGTGACGACGTCAGCGAGGACAGTAACAAACGCAACAAAAACGACTTTGTCCTCTGGTTCACCCAGAGCAAGTTTGAGGATCAGGCGCTCAAGTGGGAATCCCCGTGGGGACTGGGCTATCCCGGCTGGCACATCGAGTGCTCCGCGATCTCCATCAAGCACGCAGGCGAATACCTCGACATCCACTGCGGCGGTATCGACAACGCCTTCCCCCATCACACCAACGAGATCGCCCAGAGTGAAGCCTTCCTCGGTCATCAGTGGTGCCCCTACTGGTTCCATGTTCTGCACCTGCTCGACAAGCGCGGCAAGATGAGCAAAAGTAAGGGCGGCTTTTTGACCGTTTCTCTGCTCGAAGAAAAGGGCTATGATCCCCTTGCCTACCGCTTCTTCTGCCTGCAATCCCACTACCGCAAGCCGCTGGTATTCTCCTTTGAGAATCTCGATAACACCGTGCAGGCGTATAACAAGCTGGTTGCGAAGATCGCGAAGCTCAGCAAAGACGGCGAGCCCGATCTCGACGCCGCAAAACCGTATCAGGACAAATTCAAGGCGGCGCTCGACAACGACCTGAACACCTCCCTCGCGATCACCGCGCTCTATGATGTGCTCAAGGGCAAGCTCGACGACGCGACCAAGCGCTGGCTGATCGCCGACTTCGACCGTGTGCTCTCGCTCGGACTGATCGAGGCGGCTGACGCCGAGATCGAAAAGGCGGCACAGGCGGAAGCCGAGAAAGCGACACAACAGCTGGCATATCTCGAAGAAAAAGGCATCTCCAAGGACTGGGTCGACGACCAGATCGCGGCGCGTGCCGCGGCAAAAGCCGACAAAAACTGGGCAGAAGCCGACCGCATCCGCGACGAGCTGCTCGAAAAAGGCATCGTCATCAAGGACAGCAAAAACGGCGCTGCATGGGAAATCAAAGGATAATACAAAATCAACAGCCCTTCCGAGAGGAAGGGCTGTTTCTCGATCAAAAGATCATTTTTTATGAGAAATGATATCCTCATCCACATACTCTGTAGACATCAGGATCGTTTTACCATCCCGATAAAAGTATTTTCCATCTTTAACATGGACAAGTATATGTTCTTTATCACCGGTAACCTGCGGGTGTTCTTTCACCTCGGTACCGTCATAATAATAATTGATTATGCCAACATCCTCGACGTTTGCGTCGAGATAATACGCGTCGCCGAGATTGCTGCAAAAATGAGATTTTGAAGTATCAAACAGCTTATGCGCCTGCTGCGTATCGGATACTGCCCACAGCGAATGATCAAGCCAGTCTGTTGCTTCTTCATATACGACCGTTCCGTTAATGACAATGAAGATCCATGCTTCTGCGGGAAGCTGTACATACTCAACAGCGGAGTCGGTTTGCGGATCTATACGGTATACCGCACCGTTGTTTTCAACATACATCACATTATGATCCACTATTACTCTGTCAGATCCCGTCGTCCGATAGATCTCTTTTTGCTCCTTGGTGTCAAGGTTATAACAACACAGGGCAACGTCATCCGTGCCGTCTAACTTGGTATTGAAATAGACTTTTTTGCCGATGTTCATGATTACGTTTCCGTTTGGAACGATTTGCGTTATTTCTCCTGTATTGATATCCAAGGTATTGATGCTCTGTTGCGAAACACCCTCCGTATAATACAACAGACCATGATCGATGAACAATGGAGCGGCATACCCTTTTGCGAGGGTCAATTTGGCACGACGGGAACAATCCGAAAGCACCGCCCAGATCTCACTTTCTTCCCGATCTTTGTCTGTTAAAGCATAGATGATCACCGAGTTATTGATCGCAATCCTTCTGGCATGTTCATCGGAATACATCTTATCATTGCCTTTACCGTCATAGATTTTTCTGCCATCATATAACAAGCCATTGTAATACAGCATACTGCTGTTAAAATAATTTGATACAAAGCCCTCTGCATTCAACTCGGGTAGATCCGCCATCAATTCTTTGACGTCAACGGTCTCGGGTGCTATAAAATCGTCGTTTTCCGCTACTTCATGCGGGGTGGCAGCAGCAACCGCTTCATCCTGAGTGGCAACATCAACTGCCTCATCCTGAGTAGCTTCAAACGAACCCTCATCCGGTGTAGATGACTTTTCTTTTGTTTGACAGCCCGCCAACGCAGATATCGCCATCAGCAGTACCATCATCAGGCAAATGATTTTCTTCATAAGAAAACCTCCTTGGTTTTGCGCAAATCATCTGAAGCGCTTTCTGTTATATTATACCCTCATCCCAACATTTTGTGACAAAAAACAAACAATTATTGCGGAATATTCTCGATCATTTTATCATACCATATATCGGTGATAGTATGACGTTTGTGGTATTGACAAAGAAAAAGCTGATGATCCTGTTTTCCTGTGCGCTGATCGGCATCGCGGCGATCGCGGTCGCCTCTGAAACGGCGGGCAAGGCGGTCTACACCGCGACCGAACCGCGCCAGATCCCGATCTACTATGTCGACACAGCTGAGAAGGTCTGCGCCATCTCCTTTGACGCGGCATGGGGCAACGAGCAGACAAACACCCTGCTCAAGATACTCGACAATTACGAGGTCAAAAGCACCTTCTTCCTCGTCAAGCAATGGGTCGACAACTTCCCCGACGACGTCAAGGCGATCGCCGAACACGGTCACGACGTCGGCAACCATTCCTCCACCCATCCGCATATGGCACAGCTCAGCGCCGAAGAACAGCAGGCCGAGATCAGCGACTGTAACGACGCGATCGAATCGCTGACCGGCACTGCGCCTACCCTGTTCCGCGCACCCTACGGCGAATATGACGACAATCTCGTCAACAACCTCAGATCCCGCGACATGTACTGCGTGCAGTGGAACATCGACAGCCTCGACTGGAAGGATCCCACCCCCGACGAGATGGTCAGCCGCATCAAAAGCAAGCTCTGTCCCGGCTCGATCATCCTGATGCACAACGGCGCGACCAATACGCCCGAAGCACTCCCAAAGATCATCGAGATGATACAGGGCGAGGGCTACACTATCGTCCCGATCTCACAGCTGATCCCCGAGGGCGACTACTACACCGACCACGAGGGCAAGATGATCCTGAGTGAATAGAACTATAACCTGATAACAAACAAGAGCAGCGGAATTCCGCTGCTCTTTTCTTTGCGTTATATAGGCTCAGCCGCCGTTCATCACCGCGTCGAGCACCTGTTCTTTCAACCGATCCAACGGGCTCTTATCGGGGATGAGCTGTGTCGGGTCGGGCTTATGCTGCGGCAAACAGGATGCCGAGCTGAAGCTCTTCATTTGAATGACAATGTGTTCGTTCTTGACCAGCTCAAACAGCTTATCGATCGTGGGGCAGGTCTGCACCGCGCGGATGAGCTGTTCTTTGGTATGGCGGGGCGCCTTGGCGCGTGCCGCGTCCAGTACCGCCTGGCGCACCTGAATCTTCAAGCTTTCCAGCGGCGAGAGGTCGGGGATCTGCTTGGGCGCTTGTTTCGGGAGGGATGACGCGGAGTTGAAGCTCTGCATCTGTATCACGATATGTTCGTTCTTGACGATCTCAAAGAGCTTGTCGATCGTCGGACAAGTCTCGATCGCTCTGAGGATCTGTTCGGTCGTATGTCTTTGATAAACCTGTTTTGGCAAGAGCCTTCCTCCTTTCCCCTGTTTTTGCGGCATGATTATTGCCAACGACGTTCTGCCCTTTTGTCACTAAAGTGCATTATCGGTTCTATTATAATCGAAAGCTGACAGATTTTCAAGTAAAAGTAAACTTATTGTGAAGTTTATTTACAATAACCCCGATTTGTGCTATTCTATGAGGGATCCAAAAAGACAAAAACAATCGCCGCACAAGGGCGAACACGCGTTCTGAGCCCGCGGCGATCTTCCGTACAAGGAGCAAAAATGGCATATTTAGATGATAATAGCGATCATTTGTACACAGCGGGTGATCCGCTCGAAGCACTCGACAAAGAACTCGCCGAGCTGAAAGCGTCGCTCAAAGAGCTTGACGATATGACCGCACCCGGACAGAAAAGCGAACCAATCCCCCGGGAAAACTGACAGAAACAGAGGCCAATATGAAACATTCACAAACTCCCGCATCCTCCGGCGGCAAGCGCGTAGGCATCATCATCGCGGTGATCGTCCTATCCGCCGCGCTGATCATCGGCGTCGGCTACGGCGCTATGCGCATCCTCAACCCCAAAAACACATCAGACGCCACCTCCGCGACCTCCGCGGGTGAGGTCGTCACCATCAACGACTCCGTCATGGGCGACATCGAGCTGAAAACCGTCAAGGGCGCCGAGGTCAACACCTACACGGCGGACAACCTTGTCACCGATGAAAACGGCATCCCCGCCTATTATGAGAACGGCAAAAAGATCTCTCACCTCGGCATCGATCTCAGCGAATTTCAGGGTGACGTCGATTTTGCCGCGATGAAAGAAGCGGGCGTCGAATTCGTCATGCTGCGTATCGGCGGCCGCTACTACGGCGACGACGGCGTGCTCTACACGGACAGTAATTTTGACACCAACTATGAAAAGGCAAAAGCTGCCGGGCTGAAGGTCGGCGCGTACTTCTTCTCACAGGCGATCAGTGCCGAGGACGCAAAGCAAGAGGCGAATTATGCCCTCGAAAAGCTGAACAAGCGCTCCCTCGACTACCCCATCGGCTTTGACTGGGAAAACATCCAGGAGGAGGCTGCCCGCACCGACTCCGTCACCGGCGATCAGCTGACCGATATCGCCGAAGCCTTTTGCGATACCGTGGAAGAAGCGGGCTACAAATCCCTCGTCTACTCCAATACCTCGCAGATGTTGATCATGTATGACTTTGAGACCATGAAGGACTATGACTTCTGGCTCGCCGACTACCGCGAATTCCCCACCATGTACTATAAATTCGATATGTGGCAGTACAGCAAGGAAGGCAAGATCGCCGGCGTCGAGGGAACCGTCGACATGAACATCAGCTTCACTGACTTTACAGAATAAACTTCGTTAAGAAGGCTCCTTTTGGTAAAAGGTACCCCCGTTGGGGGAATGTCCGCAAAGCGGACAAGGGGAGATTCCCCTGTTAGGGGAAATGTCCGCAACGCGGACAAAAGGGTCGGCTGTCTTCGCAGAAGAAGCCGCTTCCGGCGAGGAGCTGTCGCCCGACATTTGTCGGGCGACTGATGAGGAGTTGTCCAAATCTATGATTTGGCATACAACTCCCATATAACAGCGCTCCATCGTCGTCGCGCGCTTTACTCGGTAGGCATATCCGGTTGGTATGCCTTGACCTCGCATTGCGGCTCCTCCTCTCCCCATAACTCGGGGAGTTATGGGGACCCTGTGTTCGCGATTGGTTAAGCGCCACTGTAGGAATTGTATCAATCGCTCGAGCGTCAGCGAGATACATTTTCTTAACTTAATGATAGTAAACAAAACTGCGATCTCACGAATCAAAGAACTGCTGTCCGTCATCCGTGATCAATCTCTCCGTTTTCGGATATTCAAAGATCGCGGGGTTATCGGCATTTTTTTCCAGATAGTCTGCGAATTCCGCCGCGTACCACTTCGCCATCCCGAGATTGTGCATGAGATAGTGACCGCAGTTGACCGCTGTCGCGCCGGGGATCACCTCGGCGTCTTCCACCGATTTGAACGCGGCAAGCATCAGATCATAGATCTCCCCCGGAGCGCGGTTGCCCTTGAGGATCAGGTAAAATCCCGTCAGGCATCCCATCGGACCCCAGTAGATCACCTCATCCTTCCAGTCGGGATCGTTGCGCAGAAAGGTCGCGATGATATGCTCGAGCGAATGCATCGCCGCCACATCGATCACCGGCTCTCTGTTCGGCTTTTTCAGCCTGATGTCATAGGTCGTGACCATATCATTTCCGACATGATCCTCACGGCTGAGGAAGATGCCGGGGATGATCCTGGTATGGTCAACGGAAAAGCTCTGTATCAATTCCATGTTGATCTCTCCTTTATGCTGTCATCATTTGATATGAGTTTAGCATAAAAGGAGGACTTTTTCAACACCTTAGACCAGTGAGGAGTGAGTAGTTAGGAGTTAGAAGTTGAGGGAAACGCTCCGCGTTTTGGATTGATATAAAAAACGAGTGTGGGCGGTGCCCACCAAAAACTCCTAACTCCTCACTCCTAACTCCTCACTTTACTGAAACATATCCTTTGCGCTGTCGAACAGATCCTCCATCGCGTCGGCGACCTTCCCTGCTTTTTTTTGCAGGGTTTTCTTACTGTTGTTCATCATCACAACACTCACCGCGCTGACCGCGATCCCTGCCGCGACGCCGCCGAGGACGCCTTTGAGCATGCCGCCCTTTTTCTCGGCAGGCGCACTGTTACTCATTGCTTTTTGCATGATTCAACCTCCTTTGTGAGATTAGTTTCTGCAAAGACCGTTTCTATATTCCAAGATAAAAGAGGGAATTCAAATTGGAAAAACCTGACAACAAAGTTTTGAACATCGTGCTCTTCGAGCCGGAGATCCCGCAAAACACCGGCAACATCGCGCGCACCTGTGCCGCTACGGGCGCAAGGCTCCACCTTGTGCGACCCTTCGGCTTCGAGATCACCGATCGCAACCTCAAGCGAGCGGGGCTCGACTACTGGTATCTCGTCGACATCACCTACTATGACAGCATCGACGACTTTTTCGCAAAGACCGCGGGCGGCGAATACTTCTTCTTTTCCACCAAGGCGCGTCACAAGCACAGCGAAGTAAGCTACCCCGACGGCGCCTACATCATTTTCGGCAAAGAAACGCGCGGTATCCCCGAGCATGTGCTCATGCGCTATCCTGACCGCTGTGTCCGCATCCCGATGATCGACGAGGCGAGATCGCTCAACCTCGCAAACTCCGTCGCTGTCGGTTGCTACGAGGTGCTCCGCCAGTGGGATTACCCCACCCTTCAAACCAAAGGTGAGCTCCACCGCCACCATTGGGAGGACATAGCTAATTGATAATCACAATGCCCCTGACAAATTGTCAAGGGCATTTTCTTTACATAAATATCAATTTGTGTGTTGCTGTCCGCATCTGCATATATGAATCTCATTGGAGTTGATTCTTCCGCAATTACTGCATTTCCATTCTGCTGAAATATTTTGTACACTTCTGTCCGTTGACACTACCGACTGACTGAGTACACCTGTTTGATTCCATATTTTCATTATCCTATTCATTTCTGCCAGTTGCTGTAATATCATAGCCATCGTGTACACAATCACAGCTATAATATCAGCCACGATCCATGTAAACAGCATCAAAGCAACATTGAAGTAGTCTTTTCCGTAGAGTGGTTCAACTTTATAGATTACGCCAAATACGATACCCATAATTGTTCCAATCAAACTTATAACCACTGCTATTGTTTTTATTGTATTTGTGTTTACCTTTTTCTCATACTCTTTTATTCTGTTTATGTTATTTTGATTTGAGTCTTTATAATTTATCATGGGTATATTTTCATATTGATTGTTCATCATTAAATCCTTACTTTCTATTTATATGATCGAGAATATTCATGGTATTCATAAATCTCAATTCTGCTTCAATTCTTTCCGCATTATATGTTTCAATTGCAGTTTGTTCTTGAATAGAGGATTTGATTTGCCTTGTTTGATTATTAACGCTATTTGACAGTGTTGCAATTTTATTGTTTGCCTCACGCATCGTTATTTGTAATGTTCTTTGATTATCAATAACCTGATCCAATTTATCTATTACTACATTAAGCTGTGATATGATTATACCTCTTTGTAATTCTTCGTTGTAAATATTATAGGCTCCTCTATCACCTGTCTTGCGGTCATATTCCAAGCAATATGTTCTCCCCTCGATCAAATACTGATAAAAGGAGCTAATGGCTACGATATCATGCCAATACTGACGAGAGACGATATTATAATTATAGAACTCCTCTAAACGTGTTTTGGATTCATAGTATTTCTTTTCTAAGGAGTTTATATTCCTTTGTATTTCTGCTTTTTTTGCGTTCTCGTCACTTACTCTTTCGTTATCGGCCGCTTCTATTTTATTGAAATGTTCTACTTCATATCTGTAGCTTTCATCTAACTCCTTTTGCTCTTTTTTTGCTTTAACTGCTGCAACAATAGAACCGATTATTAATCCTCCGGCTAATCCAACACCCAATCCGGGCAAAATACCATGCAACGGTGCCAGTATTATTGCAAATATTCCATCACGATCCCAAAACTCACCCCAATTAATAAAGATATCAATTATAAACATGATAACTGCACATATTGCACCAATTTTCAAAATATAAAACCCATAATCAGGGGTTGCAGTATAATGTGTAGGATACTCAAGACTCTTTCTTGTACCAAGTGTTTTTAGTCTGCTTCTCATAATTTTGAGGGTCTTATCTTGTATGTAGGCATTCTTTTCCATATCTAATATGATTGCAAGATAATCTTTCAAATTTTCATAATTCATATTGATCTCCTTATTCACAAACTTCTTTTTGGAACTTACTGCAGTAATAGCTTGATATACTTTATATCCAAATCCAACCAAATCGGACTATCCGATTTATCTTCACCTTGAATAATCCACTGTGGATAACCCAATATCCTTTTTATATTCTCTCTGCATTCACTTCTATTCTGCGACGTTTGTGCGGTATAATCATCATCGCCGATTTCAGGTAATCGATTAAACCTTTCCACCCATTCTAGTACCTCTGTTAAAGTTCTTCGATCTTTATCTCCATATACAAGGCTGAGATTATCCCAATACATATCTCTGCGCCTTTCTACGATTATTTCATTTTCCTTTCTTCTTATTTCAAGCTTCTTCTCCTCTTCTTCTTTTTGACGGAAACGCTGTTTATCATCTATTTTTTCGGATATTGATTTTATCGCAACAATGATAATGATTAAAATAATTGCTATAACTGTAAAAATAAAAAAGCCTTTTACAGTGTTAAAAAACTCGTTGACCATTGTATTCCCTCCATATAAACTACTCATCCGTTTTTATGACTTCTGTCTTTATCCTCTGGGTTATTAGGCGTTTTTCTAATTAGACAAGTATTCTCATAATAGTAATACTCCCCATCAAGTTCATATTCATCTCTGGAGCTTGTTCTTGTTGGCGAGAAACGAAAATCACTTATTTGATCTAGCATATTATCCCTTCTGTCCCGAATTAGTTTTATCAAGTAACAATTTGTTACATAATTATAGTAACAGATTGTTACAATATAGTCAAGGTTTTTCTTATGTTTATAAACAATTTTGGAGAAGATATATGAAAATGCTTGGCTTAAGAGAGGCGCGTAAGAAAAAGGGCTATAGTCAACTAAAAGTTGCTATGGACTTAAATATTTCACGCGAAGCTCTCTCATATTATGAAAATGGTCAAAGATGTCCTAATTTAGAAATGCTCATTAAGCTATCAGATTATTTCAAGGTTTCCGTTGATTATTTGATTACAGGAAAAACTAATAGATACCAATAGAATAGTGTCTCTCTTATAAACAACCGTCAATTCAGTGATGACGGTTGTTTTTTTATTTTTCCCCATTATTATTCCATTTTGCTATTGCAATAGGCTACTGCTTTGTTATATAATTAATGAGTAAAATTATGGTATTGTGCGTTTGCGGTTAGCATAGGCAAACAAGCAATACACAGAAAGGATGTTTTTATCATGAAACTCAACAAGTACACCGTTGATGACATCAACTTTGCCGGCAAAAAGGTTCTTTGCCGCTGTGACTTCAACGTACCGCTCAAGGACGGCGTGATCACCAACGATAACCGTATCACCGCCGCTCTGCCCACCATCAAGAAGATCATCGCCGACGGCGGCCAGCTCATCCTCTGCTCCCACCTCGGCAAGCCGAAGAACGGCCCTGAGGAGAAGTTCTCCCTCGCGCCCGTAGCTGTTCGTCTGTCCGAGCTGCTCGGCAAGGACGTTGTATTCGCCAATGACGACGAGGTCGTCGGCGCGAACGCCAAGGCTGCTGTTGCCGCGATGAAGGACGGCGACGTCGTTCTGCTGCAGAACACCCGTTTCCGCAAGGAAGAGACCAAGAACCTCGAGCCGTTCAGCTCTGAGCTGGCTTCTCTGGCTGAGGTATTCGTCATGGACGCGTTCGGCTCCGCTCACCGCGCTCACTGCTCCACCGTCGGCGTGACCGACCACATCAAGTGCACCGCAGTCGGTTACCTGATGCAGAAAGAGATCGACTACCTCGGCAACGCGGTAGAGGCTCCGGTACGTCCCTTCGTCGCGATCCTCGGCGGCGCTAAGGTCGCGGACAAGCTCAACGTTATCTCGAACCTCCTCGAGAAGTGCGACACCCTGATCATCGGCGGCGGCATGGCTTACACCTTCGCCAAGGCACAGGGCAAGGCGATCGGTACCTCTCTGGTCGACGACACCAAGCTCGATTACTGCAATGAGATGATCAAGAAGGCTGAGGATCTCGGCAAGAAGCTCCTCCTGCCCATCGACACCGTTTGCACCAAGTCCTTCCCCGATCCGATCGACGCGCCCATCGACACCGATGTTTATGCCGCAGGCGAGATCCCCGCTGACTGCATGGGTCTGGATATCGGCCCCAAGACCCGCGAGCTCTATGCGGAGGCTGTCAAGTCCGCTAAGACCGTTGTATGGAACGGCCCCATGGGCGTATTCGAGAACCCGATCCTCGCTGAGGGCACCATCGCGGTCGCGAAGGCGCTGGCTGAGACCGACGCTACCACCATCATCGGCGGCGGCGACTCCGCTGCGGCTGTTGTCAACCTCGGCTTCGCCGACAAGATGAGCCACATCTCCACCGGCGGCGGCGCTTCTCTCGAGTACCTCGAGGGTAAGGTTCTGCCCGGTATCGCGGCTATCGCTGACAAAGACTAATCAAGAAATCATGAGGGCGGCACAGCGTCGCCCTCCATTACCATAAGAAAGGATTATTATTATGATACTTGACGCTTTAACAAAAGGTATGAGAAAGACCATCATCGCCGGTAACTGGAAGATGAACAAGACCCCCAGTGAGGCGAAGGCGCTGCTCGAGGAGATCATCCCCCTCGTCAAGGACGCGAACTGCGAGGTCGTAGCCTGCGTTCCCTATGTTGACCTTGCTACCGCTGTTGAGGTCACCAAGGACACCAATATCAAGATCGGCGCTGAAAACTGCCACTGGGCAGAGAGCGGCGCTTTCACCGGCGAGATCAGCACCGGTATGCTCAAGGAGATCGGCGTAGAGTACGTTGTTCTCGGCCACTCCGAGCGCAGACAGTATTTCGGTGAGACCGACGAGACCGTCAACAAGCGTGTCAAGGCAGCTTTAGCAGCAGGCCTGAAGCCCATCGTTTGCGTCGGCGAACTGCTCTGGGAGCGTGAGTGTGATATCACCAATGAGGTCATCGCGCGTCAGCTCAAGCTCGATCTGTGGGGCGTTACCGAAGAAGAGCTCAAGAACGTTGTCATCGCTTACGAGCCTGTATGGGCGATCGGCACCGGCAAGACCGCTACCGCTGATCAGGCGGAGGAAGTCTGCGAAATGATCCGTATGTGCCTCAAGGGTCTGTATTCGCTCGAGGCTGCTGCTTCCGTCACCATCCAGTACGGCGGCTCCATGAACGACGCAAACGCGGCTGAGCTGCTGGCTAAGACCAACGTTGACGGCGGTCTGATCGGCGGCGCTTCTCTGGTAGCTGAGAAATTCGCGAAGATCATCGAAGCAACCAAGCCCAAGGAAGATTTTTGATCCCATAGCCTCCCTTTCCTAAGGGAGGTGGCACTTGATACATGTGTCAAGTGCCGGAGGGTTGCTAACCCTCAATCGTCGGATTTGTATATCCGATAACAGCCCCTTAGAAAAGGGAGCCTCGATATGAGAGGAATTGAAAGAATGAAAAAAACACTTGCATTAATCATCATGGACGGTTTTGGTATCGCTCCCAAGTACGGCAACGCCATCGACTATGCGCGCACGCCGCACCTTGACCAACTGTTCTTTAAAAATCCCGTTACCATGATCGGCGCGTCGGGTCTTGACGTAGGCCTGCCGCACGGTCAGATGGGTAACAGCGAGGTCGGCCACACCAACATGGGCGCGGGCCGTATCGTGTATCAGGAGCTCACCCGTATCACCAAAAGCATCGAAGACGGCGATTTCTTCGAGAATGAGGCGATGAACAAGGCGATCGACAACTGCAAGGCAAACGACAGCTCCCTGCATCTGTTCGGTCTGCTCTCCCCCGGCGGCGTTCACAGCCACAACACCCATCTGTACGGAATCTTAGAGCTCGCCAAGCGCAAGGGACTTTCTAAGGTCTACATCCACGCGTTCCTCGACGGCCGTGACGTACCCCCTTCCAGCGCGAAGGAATATGTCGCCGAGGCAGTCGAAAAGTGCGCTGAGATCGGCGTCGGCAAGATCGCTACCATCAGCGGACGTTACTACGCGATGGACAGAGATAATCGCTGGGAGCGCGTCGAAAAGGCGTATGCCGCAATCGTCTACGGCGAGGGCGTACAGGAGACCGATCCCGTACAGGCGGTGCAGAACAGCTATGACAACGGCGTGACCGATGAGTTCATGCTGCCTGCCGTCATCGCCGGCGGCGACACTGTCAAAGCGAACGACAGCGTCATCTTCTACAACTTCCGTCCCGACAGAGCGCGCGAGATCACCCGCACCTTTGTCGATGACGATTTCAACGGCTTTGAGCGCAGGAACGGCCGTTTCCCCGTCACCTACGTCTGCATGACGCAGTATGACGCGACCATGCCCAACGTCGAGGTCGCCTTCAAGCCGCAGAAGCTCGTCAACACCCTCGGCGAGTATCTCTCCGACAACGGCTTGACCCAGCTGCGTATCGCCGAGACCGAGAAGTACGCGCATGTCACCTTCTTCTTCAACGGCGGCGTTGAAAAGCAGTATGAGGGCGAGGATCGCATCCTTGTCAAGTCCCCTGCCGTCGCTACCTACGACATGCAGCCCCATATGAGCGCCTACGAGGTCACCGAAAAGTGCGTCGAGGCAATCAAGAGCGGCAAGTATGACGTGATCATCCTCAACTTTGCCAACTGCGACATGGTCGGTCACACCGGTGTGTTCGACGCGGCAGTTAAGGCGGTCGAGGCAGTCGACTGGGGTGTCAAGAAGGTATCCGACGCGATCGCCGAGATGGGCGGCGTGACCTGCATCACCGCGGATCACGGCAACGCCGATCGCATGATCGACCGCGACGGTACTCCTTTCACCGCGCACACCACCAACCCCGTACCCTTCTGCGTCGTCGGTTATGACGAGTGCAAGGAGCTGCGCGCGGGCGGCGTGCTCGCGGATATCGCGCCCACTATGCTCGACATCATGGGTCTGCCTCAGCCCGAGGAAATGACCGGCAAGAGCATGATCATTAGATGACGCGTGCGTCCTGATTCCGCCTGACGCGTGCGTCTTGATTCCGCCTTTTGAAAGGTTCTTTATCATCTTTTAAAGACTTCAACGGCGTGTCAAAAAAGACATGAAAGTGTCACGTTTTCGATGTGTGCTTACACGGAAAACACGGAATCAATCATGTTCTGATCAATCTTAAATTACCAAAAGCTCCCGATCCATTCGGGAGCTTTTTTCTTGTATCTGCGATCATGCTGTGATATAATAATGCAAAAACCTCACCGAAAGGATGAGACCATGAAACGAACACTTGCTTTGATACTGGCACTCACGGCGCTGTTCTCCTTCCTCTGCGTCCCTACCTCGGCAAACGCCGCCGAGAATCCTACCGTGCCGAAGATCGAGATCACCACCGACGCGGGCAACGGCCTATCGCTGGAAAAGGCGGACGGCTATGTCAGCGCTCATATCACGATCACCGACGCGGACGGCTCCGTGACAGATGACGCGATCAACCTCAAGGTACGCGGCAACAGCACCGCGATGGAACATGTCACCAAGAAATCCTTCAACTTCAAATTCGCCAAAAAGACGGAAGTGCTCGGCATGGGCAAGGGCAAAAAGTGGGCGATGCTCGCCAACTGCTTTGACCCCACTCTCCTGCGCAACTATCTTGCTTTTGACCTCGCGCAGGAGCTCGACCTCCCCTATACCTCGCAGCAGCGCTACGCCGAATTATGGCTGGACGGCTCCTACCGCGGCTGTTACACCGTTTATGAGCCCGTACAGGAGGGCAGGGACAGGGTCGATATCGACATTGAGAGCAACGACGGCAAAAAGGATTTTCTGCTTGAATATGAAGCGAGCCGCACGGAAGCGGATGTGTACTACGTCAGCGCGGGCGGGCTTCGTTTCGCGATGAGCGATCCCGATGAGCCGAATGACGACCAGCTCGTCTATGTCACCGACACCCTGAACAACATCGTCAACACAATGAAAAACGGCTCCGAGGAAGAGATCCGCCAAGTGATCGATGTCGATTCCTTCGCCAAGTTCTACCTGCTCAACGAGTACGCTAAGACAGGCGATTTCGGTCTGAGCTCCGTGTTCTTCTTCTACAAGGACGGCGTCCTCTACGCTGGACCCGCCTGGGATTATGACCTTGCGCTGGGCAACCTCAACGGCGACCTCAACTCCACCGCTGCCAAGCAGGGCAGCCGCACCGACGGCATCATGCAGGCGGACAAGAATTTTTACCGTTTCCTCACGGGCAAGGACTGGTTCCAAACCGAGATCAAGCGCATTTATGCTCAACACTACGACTACATTGAGAACATCTCCGCCGACGGCGGAAGGCTCGATACCCTGCGTGCGGAGAATCAGGCGCTCTTTGACCGCAACTTCAAGACATGGAGCGTCAGCAGATGGTGGCTCAACTACCAAAAGCCGCCGCAGAGAACCTATGATGACAACTACAATTTCCTCAAAAACTGGTGCACTGAGCGTCATCAGTGGCTGAGCGACTACTACGGGCTGTACCGCTATCCCTACCTGCGCGGCGACAGTGACGGCAACGGTGAAGTCAACATCCTTGACGTGACGCTCATCCAGCGCGTCATCGCCAATGTGCAGAGCGATGACGACGGCAGGATCACTCTGCGTGCCGCCCTGTCCGACAACGCCCTCGACATCACCGACGCGACATACCTGCAACGCTATATCATCCAGATGCCGACCCCCTACCCCATCAACGAAACCGCACAAACCATTCTGTATTCATAACAAAAGCTCCCGAGAGATCGGGAGCTTTTTCTTATGCTTGATTCAGTTTGCCGCAAAATGCCTGTATCTTCTCCTCGTTCTCCTGCGAGGGTTGATCCTTCGGGTCGACGAGGATCAGCTGTGCGTCAAAGTGCTCGATCCCTAAAAACTTCGCGAGCTTATCGATCGCCTTCTCCGCGCCGCCTCCGGCATAGCACACACATACGGCGAAGCGCTTACCTTTCAGCGCGGCGCGATTCTCGTCGATAAACGTCCTGATCGGCGGCGTGAAACTGCTCGCCCAGACAGGTGTAGCGAAGATGATCCTGTCATAATCTCCGTTGAACTCATACGGATTCAGTTGGGGCTTCTCACCCATCACCGCTTTCATACCGCCCCAGATAAACTTGCGCGCTCCCTTGTCGGGATAATCCTTCACGGGCTTTATTTCGATCAGATCGGCTGAAAGCTCCTTAGCAATTATTTCGGCAACCATCTTGGTATTGCCGCTCATTGAATAATAAACGATCGCAGTTTTCATCAAATCACCTCAGAAATAGAAAACTTCTTCAAACTTTTTATCCAGTGCGATACACAGAATCAGCGCAAGCTTGGCAGTGGGATTGAACTGCCCCGTTTCGATGGAGCTGATCGTGTTGCGCGATACGCCCACCAGCTTGGCAAGCTCCGCCTGAGAGAGCTTTTTTTCTTTGCGGATCGCGGCAAGGTTGTTTCTCAAAACCAATTCCTTATCCATTATGCGATCACCCTGCAAAGCTGTAAGATCCAGAGCACCAGCATCATCAGCGCCAGCAATCCCCACCAGATAGCGACGAACAGTTCGTGTCGCTTACGCAACTTGATATACTTGGTCAGGAACGCAACGAACGCCATTGTGAAAAGGACAAAATCCATGCCGCGGTTCACATAGCCCAGCACGAACCCATTGACCAGATCAACGATGATCACCAAAAATACGGCGATAAAATACGCCGCACGGGTACCGCTTTTTTGCGCTTCGATATCCGCGTAATCCTTGCCGTTGTTCTCCGCCTGCGCTTTTTTCAAGAGTTCCTCTTTATTCATGACCACATCTCCTTTTTTAGTTGTCATTGCGAGGGAGCTTGCAACCGTGGCAATCTCAACCGTTTTCATTAAATATGCCAAGTTTACTTGTCATTTATGATGATGCTATTATAACATCGCCAAGTTTACTTGTCAATAGTTTTTGCAAAGTTTTCTTGGCAGTTTTTTTCACACAAAAGCTCCCGAGGTAAATACCTCGGGAGCATTGTTGATAGATGTTGTTATGACACGCCGTTACAGAGGCGTCGATGAACCGCCGATTTTGCAAAAGGCGGACAAAAACGCTTCGCGTTAGTCTGCGTCAGCCTTAGCGGCTTCGATGACCTTCTGCGCAACCTGAGCGGGAGCGTCCTCATAGCGCTCGAACTCAAAGCTGTAGCTGCCGCGACCCTGGGTGCACTGGCGCATGAAGACGGAGAAGTCAGCCATCTCAGCCATCGGAACCTCAGCCTCGACGATCTGCATGCCGTCCTCGCCCGCGTTCATACCGAGCACGCGGCCTCTGCGCTTGTTGACCTCACCCATGATATCGCCCATGTTGGCGTCCGGAACATTCGCCTTGAGGGATCCGACCGGCTCCAGCAGAGCGGGCTTTGCCTGCGGGATACCTGCCTTGAACGCGAGCTGAGCCGCGGTCTTGAACGCCATTTCGTTGGAGTCAACGGGATGGTACTTACCATCATACAGCGTCGCCTTCACGCCGACAACGGGATAGCCCGCCAGCGGACCGTGCTTGATGGAATCTCTCAGACCCTTTTCAACCGCGGGGAAGAACTGCTTGGGAACGGAGCCGCCGACAACAGCGATGTCGAACTCCAGACCGTCGGAATCGCACGGCTCAAACTTGATCCAAACGTCACCGTACTGACCGGAGCCGCCGGACTGCTTCTTATGCTTGCCTTCTACATCGGACTTGCCGCGGATGGTCTCGCGATACGCGACCTTGGGCTGCTTGAGCTCAACCTCTACGTTGAATTTGCTCTTTAACTTGGAAACGACGACGTCCAGATGCTGTTCGCCCATACCGGACATGACCAGTTCCTTGGTCTCGGGGTCGTTCTTGTACTGGATGGTGGGATCTTCCTCTACCAGACGAGCCAGACCCTGCGCTACCTTATCCTCCTCGCCCTTCTTCTTGGGATAAACCGCCATCGAGAAGGAGGGAGCCGGATAATCGATACCGTCGAGGATGACCTTGCGGGTGGGGGAGCAGAGGGTGTCGCCGGTGTTGGCGGCGGTCAGCTTGGGGATTGCGCCGATATCGCCCGCGAGTACCGCGGAGGCGTCCTCCTGCTTCTTACCGCGAACGGTCAGCACCTTGGTGATACGCTCCTGGTTGCCGGTGCGCATATTGACAAGAGGTGTATCGGTACTTACTTTACCGGATACGACCTTGAAGTAGCTCAGCTTACCGACGAACGGGTCGGCAACGGTCTTGAAGATGATGGCGGCAGTAGCGCCCTGCTCGTTGCAGGCGATCTCCACGGGATCACCGTTGACGTCGACAGCGGTCTCACTGCCCTTATCTGCGGCAGTCGGAGCCAGCCATGTGATGGTGTTCAGGAACTGCTCGATACCGAAGGTGGTGCTTGCGTCGCCGCAGAATACGGGACACAGAGTGCCGTCCTTAACGCCCTGCGATACGCCGGTGATGATCTCCTCGGGGGTGAATTCCTCTTCCATGAAGAACTTTTCCATCAGCTCCTCGCTGGTCTCGGCAACAGCCTCCTTGATCGCCTCACGCAGTCCCTCAAAGCGGTCGCCCATCTCGGGGATGATCGCGGTGGGAGTTACGTTACCCTTAGCGTCATATTTATAAGCCTTGTATTCGAGCAGGTTGATGTAGGTGTTTGCCTGACCGTTCTCGATATGCGGAACGATGACAGGGCATACGGAGGGACCGAAGGTCGCCTTGAGATCCTCTAAAACGCGATAGAAGCGAGCGTCCTCGTCACATACGCCGTTAACAAAGAAGATCTTGGTCAGACCTTCCTTTTCGGCAGCCTTGACCGCCTTTTCGGTACCGACGTTCACGCCGTCCTTTGCGGAAACAACGATGACCGCTGTCTCAGCCGCGCGATAGCCTTCAAACACACCGCCCTCAAAGTCGAACAGACCGGGGGTGTCGATGATGTTGATCTTTGTATTCTTCCACTCTACGGGAGCTACTGCGGTAACGATAGATACCTTGCGGCGGATCTCCTCCGCGTCGAAGTCGAGCTGGGTGTTGCCGTCGGCGATCTTGCCCAGACGGTCGCTCGCCTTGGAAAGATACAGCATCGCTTCGGCTACGGAAGTCTTACCCGCGCCGGAATGTCCTGCCATTGCGATATTGAGAATGTGTTTCGGGTCGTACTGTTTCAATGAAAAAACTCCTTTCAAGAGTGTGATGTTCGTTAGTCAACTGAGAGGGAATAGAATCACGGATTCGTTCTCGGCTGCCTATGCTTTGACAACAAGTGATACCTGTTTCAAGCTACCATATCATTATAGTACAAATTGTGAAACTGTACAATAAAAACCGTCCGCCAAGCAAAAAAATCCACTAAATATATAAAAACGCTCTCACCTAGTTGTGCAGTTTGCACATAATGTTTTCCTCATATTGACATATTCCCTTAATTTTGCTGTTATTCCGCACCTCATCTCATGCGAATCAGGATTCTGTACCTCTGCCTCTGCCATACAAAAATCCTCCCCGTATCACTACGGAGAGGATTGGTCTTTGTTTTCATTATTTCTGTCGATGCTGAAGATACAGTATCAGCGCCGTGCCCATCAGCGCGTGAGCGAATTCGCCCTTACCGTAACGGCGGATCACCTCATCCGCCGGCATCAGCTCATAGGTAAGCAGCTCATCACTGTCGAGCGACTGCGTGCCTGTCTGCGTCAATTCCTCGGCAAGATAGACATGGAACTGATTCTTGAACAGCGCGGGATTCGGGCTGACCGTACCCAGGTGGGTCAGCTTGCCCGCCTTGAAGCCTGTTTCCTCCATCAGCTCGCGCCTTGCCGCGGTCGCGGCGTCCTCGCCGCCGTCCACTACGCCGCCGGGGAACTCGAGGCTCAGACATTCCGCCGAATGGCGCCACTGGCGCACCAGCACAAAGTTGCCCTGATACTCGGCAACGACCATCGCCCAGTCAGGCGCTTCCATCGCGACATAATCGCCCTCGAGCCCTGTCGCGGCGATCTCATGCTGCTCGTTCACGTCAAACACCGGTGTATGGAGCAGCCTTTTTGTATCGGTAATACGCCATTTCAGTTGATTTTCATTCATCTTATCATCCTCGATTCAACCTGTCTTACGCGTTCTTCTTCATTTGTCGCGCCTTTTGATTCTCTATACATCGGATCACACGCGGACGATTGTACCTTTGCAGGATCACAAAGCTCATATCCAAAGCCGCGCTCAACACAGAGGTGATCACAAATACCGACAAAGCCCCGAACCGGATCGACATAAGGATCGGCAGAAACGACAGCACAACGTTTGTTTCATGCACCAGCTCCGCCTGACACGTAGCCTGAGCGATCTCATCCCAGCTGTGGTAACGCGGGTCAAACGTGCTTTTGTTATAGGTCGGCATATACTTCTTCCACTGCTTCACACGTAAAATGTGATACAGCTTTTCTTCCCACGGCTTCACCTGATACCATGCCTTGCGATAATCCGCGCGGTTATTCATGAAACGATCAAACACCGCCGCGACAATCAGTCGCATTACGATATGATACGAGATCGTGCCGAACGTGATCGAGAGCGTAAGATATGCCGGTATGCGGGTCGCTCCATAGAACGCCGAAAAAAAGATTGTCACCGCTACGGTCAGAATCGCCGTTGTCCTGATCAATCGCGCCATTTCACCCTCCGATCCGCTTACAAAACTATATTATCAGTATAACACAGCCTTTTCCGCCTGTCTACCGAAAAGCAAAAAACAGGCAGCCTTATCCTAAGACCGCCTGCATTATGGATCAAAATACCCTCAAGCGTCGAGGTCGCCTTTCATCTTCTCTAAAGAATCGATCGTGATCTTACAACCGGGCTTGACATGCTGCATAATGAACTTCATGATGTTCTCGGGTACGCCGACACAGCCGCCCGTATAGGTGCGGTTCATTCTGAAGCAGTGCAAAAAGAACGCAAAGCCGTTCTCCTCCTTGCACTCAGCGTTATAGCCCATGTTGAGGACATACTGATACGCATAGTCGAACTCGGCGATATGCTCGCTGTTTTCCGTATCGAGATCGGGGACGTCCTTGATGTTGACCAGCTCATTGAAATGCTTGCCCTCACGCGCGTCGCCCGACCAATAGTAGTTATCGTCTACCTTGGTGTACTCCATCTGACAGCCGGGATCATCCGCTAATCCAAACGCCTTGTCGATGGTGAAGGTGCCGACAGGCGTGTAGGTGTCGTTGATGTTCGCGTTGCCCAGTCCGTCCTTACCGATAAAGCCCGGCGTCGCGATGATCTGCTGCCATTTGCCGTCCCCGTCCTTTTCGTGCATCGTCACATACGCTGTTGTCTTGTCAACGCCCGCCACGACGATCAATTGCTCAGCGTCCTTTGTCGCGTCAAGCTCCGTGACCCACTTGGGCGATTCACGCACCTCCTGCGTCGAGGAATACAGCGTCTCTGTTTTGACTGTGACACTGTCCTTTGTTGCCGGTTCCTGCTGAGCCGCACACCCCGCCAAAACAGATACCGACAGGATGACGGTCAAGAATAATGCGATGATTCTTTTGCGCATAGCATAAGCCTCCTTTTTCACTGTAACTTGATTATAGCACATTATCGCCGAACAAGAAACCTATTTTCTGTGATTCTTTCATCTAACGCGCAAAAAGCTCCCGGACATCATCGTCCGGGAGCTGCTATATTTACTTGTTACTTGAGCGAAACTTTCTCGATATTGTACTGCGCCGTGTAGTCCTTCCAGAACTCCTTGTTGGCTACATCCTCGGTCGCGTAAAAATTGGTCAAAACATCCGAAGCGTTGTAATTCAATTTTCCATCGGCTTTGATATAAACATCATTCACCTCATAAAACGCGAAGCTGTTATCACAGGTCGTTGATGATGGTATTATCCCTGCTGGTTTACTGACAAAAATCCGTGATCTTTTCCCGTGCAGTGAGCGCCTCGGGGAACTCATCCTGTACAAAAACATGCCACAAGCCCTCGCCGAAGATCAGGGTGCATTCGACCCCAGCCTCCCGCATTTGATGATAGAGCGTCGTATTATCCGGCACCATGACCTCGTCTGTACCGGTGAGGATCATCGTCGGAGGCAGGCTCTTGACGTCTCCGTACAGCGGGCTGACCAAGGGATCCTTGGCGTCGAGATCACCTGCCCACAGCTTGCCCAACTCGATCAGTCCGTAGCACGAGAGCATCATATCCTTTTTCTCATACGTTGCGATCGCGGGATCGGACATCGTCACATCCACCCACGGAGAGAGCAGGATCATCTTCTTCGGCAGTCTATCCCCTTTGTCTCTCAGATGCTCCGCAAAAGCGAGCGCTAAACCGCCGCCGGCGGAATCGCCCATGAGATAAACAGGCTTGTCCTCTTTGAGTGCCTCGGCATAGGCGGCGTCGAGAAAGGGATACGCGTCCCTGCACGTCGCCTGCGGCGCCAGCGGATAGAGCGGCAGGTATACCTTGGCGTTCATACGCCGCCATGAAGGTAGAAGATGACGCTTTCCGCCTGATCGTTTTCGAGCGTATACAGGTCGTTGCCCTCGATAACGGAATGATCCTGCGACAATGTTGTTTTTGTTGGAGGGAACTCCTGTCCCTCTCTGTTTTTCAGCATATCCAACGATGCGGAAAATCCCTGCTTAGACAGAGAGTTCTTAACGTCGAGCGTCTGCATATTCTCTTTTGCCTTGGCGGTCTCAGCCGTCAACGGGATCGTGATGATCGCCTCGTCGTTTGTCGCCCGATCGGACATCGGCTGTGCCGCGGTTTCATCGGCGGTCACTGTTTCAGCGCCTTTCTGACACCCCGCGAACGATACGACGATAACGGCAAACAGCAAAACCGGTAATACTCTGCGTAACAATCTTCTCACCCTCTATCTCCTCGGATCGTGTTGCTATCCTTTTGTCACCCTCGTCGTTATTCCTCAAACAGCGGTGTGGAGAAGTAGCGCTCGGCGGTATCGGGCAGAACGGTGACGACCGTCTTGCCGGGGCCGAGCTTCTTCGCGAGCTTGAGTGCCGCGGCGACGTTGGTGCCGCTGGAGATGCCGCACATCAGCCCTTCCTCACGCGCCAGCCGCTTTGCGGTATCAATCGCCTCTTCATCCGTCACGACGTAGATCTCATCATAGATCTCCTTGTTCAGGATTGGCGGGATCAGACCGTCGCCGATGCCCATCTGCAAATGCGTGCCGATGGTGCCGCCCGCCAGGATCGCGGCGTTCTCGGGCTCGACCGCCCAGATCTCGATCTCGGGATACTGCGCCTTGAGCACCTCGCCGATGCCGGTGATCGTGCCGCCGGTGCCGATACCCGAGCAGAAGCCATCGATATGATCGGCGCACTGCTGCATGATCTCCAGCGCGGTATATTTCTTGTGCGCTCGAACATTATTGATGTTCTCGAACTGCTGCGGCACAAAGACGCGAGGGTCTTTCTCCGCCATCTTCAACGCGGTTTTCAGACACTCGTCAATACACGCGCCGATATCGCCCGCGTCATGGATCAGCTTGACCTTCGCGCCGTAGTGCTTGATCAGCTTGCGGCGCTCCTCACTCACGGAATCGGGCATGATGATGATCGTCTTGTAGCCCTTCACCGCGCCCACCAGCGCCAGCCCGATGCCCTGATTACCCGACGTCGGCTCGACGATGATGCTGTCATATCTCAGCAGACCCTTCTTCTCCGCGTGATTGATCATATTCAGCGCGGTACGCGTCTTGATCGAGCCGCCGACATTCAGCGCCTCAAACTTGACCAGTACCTCGGCACTGCCCGGCTCGGGCATACGGTTCAATCGGATCAGCGGCGTCTGCCCCACCGCCTCCAACACATTTCTGTAAATCATGCGATCACCTTCCAAATTTTTCTCTCAGATCATTCAACCTTATTGGATTGATTATCATCGATTTGAATCCCATTCATTATATATGATAGGATGGAAAAAGTCAAAAAACTCCGCAAGCCGCAGCCTTCGGAGTTTCGATCTTGATTATTTATCCAAAGATTTCATTGTGGGGAGTGATAGAAAAATAAATAACACACTGTTTATGCGATGATTCGCTTGTCAGTTAATTAAATCATACTATCCTCTCCTTTACCTATATTATATAAGAAACAGGAGAAAATCGTAGTTTGCGATTCGTTTCAGGGCACAAAAAACAGGCAACCTCATATAAGGCTGCCTGCTATAGTATATAGATTAATGCTGTAAATCAGAATTTAATGCTTATAGTTTTTTTACATATTCGTACACTTTTTCAGACCATTCCCAGATATCTTTGCAGTTGTTAGGAATGAAGTATGTCTTCGCTTTCAATTGTTCCGGAATATGTTCTTCCAACTCTTTTCGATAAACGGACGGAACAATAATTGCCGACACCCAATCTTTCAGCACAACCTCATTTTTTACCTTTATCGGCAGCACACCTTCAAAAGTCGCTTCGGGATGATGAATCAAATCCTTATAGTAAAAGAAAAAACGAACGCCGGGGGTAAAACCTACACTTAAATCTTCTTCATTCGGAAAACGTCCAAGCTTTCTTTCCATAACAAGGCGATCTCCCGCTTGACAGTTTCCCCATGCAAACATAATGTATTGGAAATAATCCTCGGGATCGTTTGCGGCATTTCTTGATTCTTTGGCTAATTCCGCAGCACTCATATTACGAGCCAATACCGGCGAAAGGAGTTTTCCGGTTTTCAGAATTTTAATAGCATTATCAACTGATGTAGTATGGCAAACATAATCCGTCATACAGCCTTGGTACTTTGGACAAGCGGTACATTCTTCAATTTTTGCTGGCGGAGATATTCTGACTCCCTTTTCGTATGTATCACGGTAGTTTTCTATTTTTTCAATGATTTGTCTCTCGGCTTCTATTTTGCACACCCGACCATAGGACTCCTCATACTTAATGAAGTCCAGTACTGTTTGTATTTCCCAAGTTGTGATATTAGGGTAATGAGAAAGCTTCTTGTAAAAAACTCCGTCCCAGCATTCTGTAACATCGAATTGTCCTATTTTAATCAGCATTGTTTTCTCCTCTAAATTCCGATTTATCTTTCCAAAAGTATAACACAAAACACAAGATTAAATTGTAATGTGTGCTTCAAACGCTCAAACTGAAAGTTGCGCTCTCTTATTTGCAATATATCTCAATTGCTTTTGCTGTAAACAGAGCAGTTCCTTCTCCACCATAGCTATCAATGTTTTCGGTAAATTCTCCGCCACTTGCATACATCTTTCCCAGACCTGATAAAATTTCTTTTGTACAGGTGTAATAATTCTCTGTGATGAAATCCTGCAATTTTTTCACCTGTAATTGAACCGTATCACAGGACGTATCTAATTCTTTTATCTTGCCAAACTCTGTAAAAATAAGCATAAAACGATTGATTACATCCTTCTGCTGTGTATCAGACACCCCTTTCGTCTTTTCTTCAAATTCCTGATACTGGGCTATCTGTCCCCATTGTTCCTTTGCACGCTTTGAATAATCTTCCATCTTTTTTTTATCAAATACTTTAAAATACGTCTTATTTACTCCCATCGTTTTTATTCTTCGAGCAAAATCAATCAAATTTTCTATATGTTCCTTCTTCAATACCAAAAGTTCTATTTGCTGCTCTAATACTTTTTCCTTATTAAATTTAGGATTATATATAATATCTTTGATTTCTTTCAGTGGAAATTCCAATTCTCTAAACAATAAAATCTGTTGCAACCTTTCTAATGCTTCTTCATCATACAAACGGTATCCTACCTCTGTATACTCAGTTGGTTTTAACAGTCCGATACTATCATAGTACTGAAGGGTACGTATACTTACTCCTGTTAGCTTACTTACCTCATTTACTGTCCTCATAGGTATTTCCTTTCCGAATAATGGTCGTTTCACTCCAAAATCCATCTATTTCTTTCAAAATTTCTTCTGCTGGAAGTATTGTTGCGTCAACAATATCTTTTCCAGTTTTATCCAAATAATATTTCACCATATAATATCCGCATGCATACCCAGCACAATAAGGCATACCCACCGGAATATAATTTTGTAATTTTGCCATTTCATCTCCATACATATATGATGTAATATTGTCAAATCCTTGCACTTCTAAAGCGTCCTGGATAAGTGGCTTAATATATTCATTTAACATTTCCTGGTCAGTTTTACTAACCCATGGTCCTAAGTTCTCTTCACCGTAAAGTTTTACTGCAAAATTTTCTGCCAATCCTTCACAAATCATATATTCTGCTAATGATATTTCATTACTCCACTTTATATATTGAAATCTTACATTATGATTCGTCTCATGAGCTAATACAACTGGAATCCTTGTTTTTGTCGTTTCAGAAGGTACTAATGATCCAAATATGTATCCCGGAATTCCACCATCACCACAATAACCATCATTCATCACCGAATAGGGACTTGATGGATCTGCGAGCATCAATGTAAACATATACTCTTTAACCTTCAAATCTATTCCATGACTAACAAATGTCATAAGAGAGCTTTCAATAGATGCCACGCAATCCGTCCATAACTTTTCATCTGCTAATTCTGCAATATATTTTTGTTCTGTGTCTCCTATTTTTTGTGGCAATAAATATCCTAACATACCGCTTGCCATCACCACATCATATCCGCCAGATTGTTTTGCTTTCAACGGACAGTGATACATATCCCATTTCTTTTCAAATTTTTTCATAAAGTCATAGCGATATATATCATCTTTCTTCTCTAACGATGCATTTGCTATCTTTCGATAAATCTCATCTGATTTTACTATTTCTATTATAAATTCATGCATATCATTTCCTCCTATCGATAAGTACACTTTAAACTATTACGCAACGTAGGAGTCAAGACTTTTTCCAAATATTTATCTGATGAAACTTCAAAGTTTCATTTTCTTTATTCTATCACATGGGTGTGAATTTGCAATGAACATTCTAAAACTTGTTGCCCAAGAATGATTGCTCCTGCAATCGTTCCTGGGCGGCAAGTCCACAAAGGGGTAGCTGTCGCAAGACAGCGCAGGGGAAGTGTAGCTTCCTCTGGATGATTGGAGCAAAGGACTTTTGCGGAAAGCATCAAGCTCCCTGCTATTAAAAGCGCTGATGATATTCCCGTTGACGTTTACCGCAACTATGACCTGAATATCGAACTGAATATGAATATTCTCCGGTTCTTCCTCGGCATGGAGGAGACAGAGAGCTATCCTATTACAGCATAAAATTTACCCGCCTGTTCACATC